>JAUIFP010000014.1 GCA_030430365.1 Alphaproteobacteria bacterium
TCTGCGCGAATTCGGGCCAGTAATGCGCCACCGGCTTGTCGATATCGACCAGCCCGCTTTCGATCAGCATGTTGAAGGCGATGCCGGTCACGCCCTTGGCCACGCTCATCATGCAGACGGTCGAATCCTCGAGCCATGGCAGCGAACGGTCTTCCCGGGCCCAGCCGCCCCACAGATCGACGACCGTCTCCCCATCGAGAACCAGCGATGTTGCAGCACCGAGTTCTTCCTCGACCCGGAAATTCTCGGCGAAGGCCTCTGCAACGGGGGCGAAATCATCGCGATAGCGGCCATGCAGCGTGAAGCTGCCGCCCCGTGCTTCCACCGTCTCGCTGAATTCGGCCACGTTACCCTCGATCCTCTCTAACTTCTTCCCTCAGTCTCCTAATCCGGGGATGGCCGCCCCGCTTGCCCGGCAACGAAAATGGCTTGGCAGCCCGCGAAGGCGAGGGGTGCAGCGGCCGCAATTCAGCTCATATAGGCGATCGTCCTGATCTCGACGCTCTGGCGCGGCGCGGCATCGGCCGGCGTAGACGGATCGGCAAAGGCGCTGTGCGCGGTGAACTGCGTGGCGTCCGCCTGGCTGTCGAACAGCTTGAAGGCCAGCACTTCGTGGGGCTCCATCCGCGGCGCCCAGTACCAGCGGTGATCGGGCGTCCAGGCCAGATTGAAACCCCATAGCGATCGGCGCTTGAAATCCCCCAGCCCGCCCACGACTTCGCTCTGGAACAGATCTTCGCGGTGGACCGTGCTGGCATCGCAGACGGCGAAGGGCGCGCTTTCCACGCGCACGATCGGGCGCCAGATATTGATTAGCATATAGCGGCCCTGCAGGCGCCGGTCCGCCTCTTCCCTGGGCAGCATGTCATAGGTGAAATCGCGGACCGTGCGGTCCCCGTAATCGACATGCGCGCCATAGGCGGGCTGATTGTGCCCATGCGTGCCGCCGGCATTGGTGCGCACGATCGGCCCGAAGGAGACGACCTTGGCCGCGCCTGTCAGCCGGGCGATCAGCGCCTCCACTTCCGGGCCATAGATTGTCTCGACCTGCCCAGGATCGGTGAAATCCGTCACGCTTGTCGGCTCGTCCACCAGCACGAAGCCGTTGCGGTCGAAAGACAGCTGATCGCGTATCGGCCGCATGTCGTGGATGATCACTTCGTGTTCGTCCACCGGCCAGTAACTCTTGTCGCGCGCGCCGGGGTGGAATGTCGCCTTCTCCCCGCGCACGACATATTTCATCGTCGTGCGGACATCGTCGGCGCTCGTCGCCGTTTCGCTCACCGTCAACCTCTCCTTCGCCTGGAACCTTGGCGCGCCAGGTCCTCCAGCATAGCTTGCTCACATTCTCCGCAAATTCATAGCGGATCGGGGGAGGGGAGTCTTGGTGGACAGCGAAGCGGCGGATACGCGCCCCGATCCGCGCGTTGCGATGCGCGAGCGGCCGATGATCCTTCAGCAATATGGCGTCGTCTGCCTGTGCGTGCTGATCAACCTGATCGACGGCTACGACATTCTGGCGCTGGCGCAGGCCGCATCGGCCCTGAAGCGCGAATGGGGGATGAGCGATGCCGCGCTGGGCACGCTGCTTTCGATGAACCTCATCGGCATGGCGATCGGCGCATTGGGCGTTTCGCCCGTGGCCGATAGCTGGGGCCGCCGCCCCGCTATCCTGATCTGCCTGCTGTTCATGAGCGTGGGCATGGCGATATCCGCCGTCTCCGGCAGCTTCCTGCCGATGGCGGCCGGCCGCCTGGTCACGGGCATCGGGATCGGCGGCATGACCAGCACGGCAGGCACGTTGGCGCTGGAATATGCCTCTCGCAAGCGGCGCGAATTCGCGGCCAGCACGGTCGCGGCGGCCTATCCGGTCGGCACGATCGTGGGCGCCTATGTCGCCATCGCGGTGCTGGACGGGTTCGGGTGGCGCGGGATCTTCTGGGTCGGCGCGGCGCTATCCGCCCTGCTGTTCCCGGTCGCCTTCGCCTGGCTGCCGGAATCGCTCGATTTCCTGCTGACCCGCCGGCCCAAAGGCGCGCTGAAGGCCACCAACAAGGTGCTGAAGCGCATGCGCGTGCCGCAGATCGAGGCGATGCCGGACCTGCCCGATGCCAGCCGGCAAGGCAGCTCCGTCTTGCGCGAAGTTTCCCAGCCCTTCCACCTGCGTGAACTGGCCAAGCTGTGCACTGCCCATGCGCTCAACATGTTCGCCTGGTACTACATCATCAATTGGGGGCCGCCGCTGGTCTCGCTGGCCGCCGGGCTGGACGAAGCGGGCGCGCGCTATTCCGCCTGGGTCAGCTATGGCGGCATTCTGGGCGGGATGACCACCGGCTATCTGTGCGGCGTCATCGGCGTGAAACGCATGATGTGGTTCACGATGACTGCGCTGGCCGTGCTGATTGCGCTGTTCGGCCAGTTCACGGGCAACGAGCAGGCGCTGTGGATCGTCGCCCCGCTGATGGGCGCTGCCTTGTTCGGCTCCGCCACCGCCAACTGGCTGACCATCGCCTATGCCTTTCCGCCGCAATTGCGCGCCACGGGCCTGGGCATCGGGACGACCGCCGGGCGCATCGGATCGATCTTCGGGCCGATGGTGGGCGGCATCCTGCTGGATGCGGGGCTGACGGTGGGTGCGGTTTGCGCTGCGATGGCCGTACCCGCGCTGCTTTCCGCCGCCACCTTCAGCCGGGCCCGCCGGATCGAACCGGGCAAATAGCGCCCCCGCCTTAGCCGAACTTGCGCAGCCCGGCCCGGTGCGGATGCGACACGCCGCAGCGCACCGGCTGCAGGCCCGAGCGCGGCAAATTGTATTCAATTCCGGACAGTATCAATCTGTTAACCCCGTCGGGGCAGTGTTGCCACATTGCGACAATCGGTGTGTTTTCAACACCGATAAGCAGAAAGCAGGCTTCCCTGTGGCTCCGGATTAGGCCAAACAAAGTCAACGAAGAGCAAAAAACGCCTGTTTCTCGCGAAAAATCAAAAGAGTTTTGAACTGCACTTCAGGCATTGAGCCGGCATCGCCGGCAGGTGTGGGGCAGAAATCAACAACCAAATACCAAGGGGCGCCTTGCTCCTATCAAAGTGGAGGATGTCAATGAGACTCAAGACTATGGGCATTGTTTCGTCGCTTGCCCTCGCAACGGGGATGGCAGCGCCTGCCTATGCGCAGGACGATGCCGGTGCCGCAGCTGCGGATAGCGGACGCAATGTCGAAATCGTCGTGACTGCGGAATTCCGCGAAACGAATGTGCAGGATACGCCGCTGGCAATTACCGCCGTCAGCTCCGAAATGCTGGAAGCGCGCGGCCAGACCAATATTTCCGACGTGGCCCGCCAGGCGCCGAACGTCACCCTCGCCGCCCAGAACCAGGAATACGGTTCGGGCATGATCGCCTATATCCGCGGCATCGGCCAGAACGACCCCAACTTCGCGCTGGAACCCGGCGTGGGCATCTATATCGATGACGTTTACCTGCCGACGCTGACCGGCTCTCTGCTCGACCTGATGGATGTCGACCGGATCGAGGTTCTGCGCGGGCCGCAAGGTACGCTGGCCGGCCGGAACTCCATCGGCGGTTCCATCAAGATATATTCGCAGAAGCCGCGCGGCGACAATTCCGGTTCGTTCGAGGTCACTTACGGTTCCTACAACCGCCTCGACGCGCGCGGCCTTGTCGATATCGGCCTGTCCGACACGCTGGCGATGCGCCTTTCCGGCGTCAGCCGCAACGAAGACGGCTATATCAAGCGTCTCGACTATGCGCTGACCCATCCGGGCAGCAATGTGAAGACGCGCGCGATCGGAGACGATCCGGTCCTCGGCACTCTGGGCGGCAAGTCCACCGTGGCGGGCAAGATCGCCCTGCGCTGGGAACCCAGCCCCTTCGTCGAAGTCAATCTTTCCGCTGACTACACACGTGAGCGGAGCGAATCCGGCGTTGCCACGCTGCTCTATGCCAACGCGCTGGGCGGCATCAACAACGACCCGACGCGTCCGTGGGAAACCGGCATCGATGGCAGCGCAGTTCCCTATAACTGCATGTTCGTGCCTTACGGCGTGAACAGCTGCGACACGCAGACCGCCTATGACGGCCGTTACATTACCTATTCGACCTTCCAGGGGCCTGAATATCACGATTCCCAATCGCCATATCTCTCCACCTTCGTGCCGCACCAGGATCTGGACAATTACGGCGTCGCGCTGACGATCGATATCAACCTGGCCGACAATCTCGCGCTGAAGTCGATCTCGTCCTGGCGTGAATATACGTCGGACTGGGCCTATGACGTGGACGGCGCGCCGCACGGCGTGAACCCGCTGAACCAGACCCAGGAAAATGAACAGATCAGCCAGGAACTGCGCCTTTCGGGCCAGCTTGCCGACGATCTGATCGATTTCACGGTCGGCGGTTTCTACTTCGAAACGGATGGCTTCTACACCGCGCGTGTGAACATCCCCTATGGCGGCCTGGACTTCATTCACGGCCCGGACCCGACGCCTTCGGAAAACAAGGCGCTGTTCGCCAACGTCACGGTCAATCTGACACCGGACTTCCACATTACCGGCGGTATCCGCCAGTCATGGGACCGCAAGGATTATGAATATCTGCGCCGGAATCCGGATCTCTCTGCGATCGAAGGGCCGTGCAACTTCTTCCTCGGTGTTCCCGGCCTCGCCGGGCCGACGGATATTGGCAACCAGCCCAACTGTCTGCTTTTCGGTGTGAACGGCACGACCGCGACCTTCGAGAACAGCCAGACCGACTGGCGTATCGCAGTCGATTACCGCTTCACCGAAGAGTTCATGATGTACGGACAGGTCGCCACCGGCTACCGCGCCGGCGGCTTCAATGCCCGTCCTTACTTCCCGAGCCAGGCCACGGCCCACACTCCGGAAACCATCACCTCCTATGAAGTGGGCTTCAAATCCGACCTGTTCGACCGCCGTCTGCGGCTGAACGCGGCCGGGTTCTATTTCGACTATAACGACATCGTGCTGCTCAGTAACTACTGTGCGGACCTTGAACCGCTCGGCCAGGCCACGCCTTGCCTGCGGCCGACCAATGTCGGCTCCGCCGAGGTCAAGGGTATCGAGATCGAAGCATCGATCTTCCCGGTCGACAATCTCACGATCGACGGCTCTCTCAGCTATCTCGACTTCCAGTATACGGAAATCGACGAGCTGGCGGGCACCGGCGTGGCGCTGGACGATATCACGCCCTACACGCCGGAATGGCAGTATAGCTTCGGCATTCAGTACGATGTCCCCGATGTGATGGGCGGCGATCTGAGCTTCCGCTTCGACGGCATCTATCAGTCGGAGATTTACACCGAAGCCGGCAATGTCGACGCGCGTATCATCCCGAGCGACGTGATGACCACCAACGATCCGACCTCGCCTTATGTCGACCTGAGCCAGAATGGCGGCGGCGGCCCGATCCAGGATCTGGTCGTCACCAACAGGATCGAAGGCTACTTCCTGGCGAACGCCAAGGTCGGCTGGAAATCGCTGGACGACGATTGGGGCGTCTCGCTCGAGGTGCAGAACCTGTTCGACAAATACTACATCACCACCATCGCCAATGACGCGGCCGGTGTGGGCCATGTCTATGGTTCGCCGGGCAAGCCGCGCACCTGGGCGGTAACGGTCAAGAAGAGCTTCTGATCTACCCTGTCCTGCCATTCGGCAGGCAAGCAAGAAGCTGGGCGCGGTTCCGAAAGGTTCCGCGCCCTTTTTTCGTTCTGCTGCAATTGACGCGCGGCGCAGCCGCAGCAAGCGCGGGAAGCCCTACGCATAGCGCGCAAATCGAATGAATGGGTAAGGTGCCAGGCGGTGGCCGCCCTGCGCCGAGCTTACTTGTTCAGGCGCTCACGGATTTCCTTGCCCGGTTTGAAATAGGGCACACGCTTGGAAGGAACGCTGACCGCTTCACCGCTGCGCGGATTGCGGCCGGTACGCGCTTCGCGTTCGCGAGTGGAAAACGCGCCGAACCCCCTGAGTTCGACCCGTCCGCCTTCGGCCAGACGCGCTGCGATCTGATCGAAGAAAATATCGACAACCTGCTCGACCTCTTCGGCACGCAGCTCGGGATTGTCTGTGGCCATCGCCTGAAGCAATTCGGATCTGATCATCCATCACCCCTCTGGGCCGAAATTAAAGAATCCAATAATTCGTCTTGCATTGCGGCAATCGTTTGAAGCCGCATGATTCTCTTAAGATTGCCAGAGGCACGGCCTGTGTGCAATCGGCTCGATTGATTTAGTTCGAAAGCGCCCAGAATTGGGACTCAATACCGGGGCTGAGCGGTTATCAGCGCTCCCTCAGCAGCTCGGACGCGCCGATGCCCAAACGTTCCATTTTCAGGCGAATCTCCGGCCATTCGCTATCGAGGAAGGCCGCGCGCTCGGCCTGACGAAGTTTCGCGGCGGCACCGGGAACGACGAACATCCCCACTCCGCGCTGGACTTCCACCAGCCCGTCATCCTGAAATTGCTGATAGGCCTTCGCCACGGTCAGCGGGTTTGCCCCCTGTTCGGCGGCGAAAACTCTGACGGAAGGCAGCATCTCGCCTTCTTTATACCGCCCTTCAATAATGGCGGCGGCAATCATGTCGCGCAGTTTGAGGTAAACCGGGCGGCTTGCCTGCGACATCGCGTGTCCCCGAAGCTTTCTCGAACTGCCCAATAAGACGGTTCGCTTGATGGTGGTTGAGTGCCATAATACACCAGATATGGTCAAGCCGAGGCCGCGGCGTTTCCGCCTGTAGGCGGCACCGCTCGCACGGATGGCGACAAATGCAGCAAACACCTTCACAAGTGCAATTTCGGGGCTAGGCTCGCCCGCGCGGCTCCAGCGGAAAAATCAGGAAGGGTTTGCGCATGAAGGACATGGCCAGCTGGAACGAAGGGGACTGGATCGCGGCCATTGCAGCCGTGGCGCTATTTGCCGTCCTTGCCATTGGCGCGACCATCGCGGGCCGCCGCAGCGAGGAAGTGGTCGGCCATCCGCGCGGGCTGTTCGTGCTGTTCTATGCCGAAATGTGGGAGCGGTTTTCCTATTACGGAATGCGCGCCCTGCTGATCTTCTACCTCACCAAGCACTGGCTGTTCGATGACGGCAAGGCAGCCCTGATCTACGGCGCCTATACCAGCCTAGTTTACATCACCCCGGTGCTGGGCGGCTATCTGGCTGACCGTTATCTGGGACAGCGCAAGGCGGTGCTGTTCGGCGGTGTTCTGCTGGCAATGGGCCACGGCTTCATGGCCTTCGAAGGGGATTCCTCGCTTGGGCAGGCCAACCCGATGATCAACGTCTTCTGGCTTGCCCTGGCGCTGATCATCGTCGGCTCGGGCTTTCTCAAGGCCAATATCTCCGTTATCGTCGGCCAGCTCTACAACCTCACCGATGCACGGCGCGACGGCGCCTATACGATCTTCTATATGGGCATCAATGTCGGCGCCGCGCTGGGCACCATCCTGGTGGGCTATCTCGGCGAGACGATCGGCTGGGGCTACGGCTTTGGCCTGGCCGGCATCGGCATGGTGCTGGGCCTGATCATCTTCGTGCTCGGCAAGCCGGCGCTCAAGGGGCAGGGGGAGCCCCCGGCACCGCTGGCACGGCAGCGCGAATTCCTGCTCTACGGCACCGGCTTTATCGCCGTGGCGGGGCTGTGGTTCCTGATCCAGTATCAGGACATCGTCGGCACGATCCTGCTCCTCGCCGGCATCGCGCTACTCGCCTATGTCCTGTTCGAAGCTTTCAAGCTGGAGAAGGAACCGCGCGAGCGGATCTTCGCGATCCTCTTCCTGATTGCGTTGCAGCCTTTGTTCTGGGGCCTGTTCGAACAGGCCGGCGGCAGCCTGAACCTGTTTACGGACCGTTATGTGGACCGCGCAGGCGTGCCTGCATCGATCTTCCAGTCGATCAACCCGATCTACATCGTCTTGCTTGGCCCGCTTTTCGCCTGGCTGTGGACCGCCCTGTCGCGCAAGGGGCTGGAGCCATCCACACCGATGAAGTTCGGCCTTGCTCTGCTGCAGATCGGCTTTTCCTTCCTGGTGCTCGTCTGGGGCGCGAGCGCTTTCGGCATGGAAGCCGCCGTGCCGGTGATCTTCATCTTCCTGCTCTATCTGTTCGCCACCACAGGCGAGCTTTGCCTTTCGCCGGTGGGCCTTTCGGCCATGAACCGGCTCGCGCCGCGCCACATGGCCAGCCTGATCATGGGCGCCTGGTTCTTCGCCACCGCTGGGGGCAGCTTCGTCGCCGGCAAGATCGGTGAGGCCACGGGCGGCGAAAGCGGCGAAATGACCAAGGAGGCGACGCTGGCGATCTACGACACGATCGGCTGGCTCTCGATCGGCATCGGCGTGCTGGTAATGGTGCTGGCGATCTTCGTGAAGCGGCTGATGCATCTCGATACGCTGAAGGACGAGAACGTCGGGGACGACCTTCTCGGCCAGGGCGAAACCGGAGAACCGCAAGCTGCAGGCCTTCATCCCGCAACGAAGCCGCAGAATTGAGGCGAAAGGGCGCAAACACGATGCAACCGTTCAGGACAGCTCTTCTCGCCGCTGGTGCATTGGCGCTATCGGCTTGCGGTTCCGCAGCCGGCGTCAAAAGCGCAAGCGGATCGGCTGCTCCTGGCGATGCGCAGGCGCCTTACCCGTCCACCTATACGCCCTATCCCGGCATGCCCACGGCACTGACGGGCGCGACCGTCTATGACGGCAAAGGCGGCGCGATAGAGGGCGGTACAGTGCTGTTTGCCGGTGGGGAGCTGGTGGCGGTGGGCGGACCCGATCTTGCCATTCCAGAGGGCTTCACGCGGATCGACGCCGCCGGAAAATTCGTGACGCCGGGCATCATCGATATCCATTCCCATCTCGGCGACTATCCCTCTCCGGCAGTCGACGCGCATATGGACGGCAACGAGATGACCGATCCGATAACGCCCCAGGTCTGGGCGGAGCATTCGGTCTGGCCGCAAGACCCCGGTTTCTCCCGCGCAATGGCCAATGGCGGCGTCACCAGCCTGCAGATCCTGCCCGGATCCGCCAATCTGATGGGCGGCCGTACGGTCACGCTCAAGAATGTGCCCAGCCGCACGGTCCAGGGCATGAAATTTCCCGGCGCGCCCTATGGCTTTAAAATGGCCTGCGGTGAAAACCCCAAGCGGGTCTATGGCGAACAGGGACGCATGCCGATGACGCGGATGGGCAATTTCGCGCTCAACCGCAAAACCTGGATCGAGGCGCGCGAATATGCCGATGGCGACCGCGAAGAGCGCGACCTGGCGATGGAAACGCTGGCCGGCGTGCTCGATGGCGAGATCCTGGTCCACAATCACTGCTACCGCGCCGACGAGATGGCCTTTGTGCTCGATATGGCGGAAGAGGCGGGCTACCGCGTCAGCGCATTCCATCATGCCGTGGAAAGCTACAAGATCGCAGACATGCTGCGCGAAGCCGGTGCTTGCTCTGCCGTCTGGGCCGACTGGTACGGCTTCAAGATGGAAGCCAATGACGCGATCCCCGAAAACGCGGCGCTGATCCATAATGCGGGTGCCTGCGTCGTCATCCATTCCGACGACGAGAACGGGATCCAGCGGCTCAATCAGGAAGCGGCCAAGGCCCAGGCGGACGGGCTGCGCATGGGGATCGAGATCGCCGATGCCGAAGTGATCAGGTGGCTGACGCTGAACCCCGCAAAGGCGATGGGCATCGATGTGATGACGGGCAGCCTGGAAAGCGGAAAGATGGCCGATATCGTGCTGTGGAACGGAGACCCGCTGTCGGTCTATTCCCGGCCCGAAAAGGTCTGGGTCGACGGCGCGTTGCTCTATGACGCGCTCGACCCCCAGCGCCGCCCGGTCAGCGATTTCGAGCTTGGCCAGCCCGGCGCGGGAGACGTGAAATGAAGCCGCTGGCAGCATTCGCCGCGGCGATGGTCGCACTGGCGATGACAACGCCCGCCGCAGCGCAGGATTTTGCAGTCGTCCACGCGACGCTGGCTATCGGCGATGGCAGCGATCCGGTTCAGGACGCCAATGTGATCGTGCAGGGCGGCAAGGTGGTGGCAGCCGGCAAGGACGCGGCCGTGCCGCAAGGCCTGCCTGTGATCGACGCGACTGGGAAGTGGGTGTCACCCGGCCTGTTTGCCGCGCTGACCGATCTGGGCATCTACGATGTCGATGCCGTGTGGCAGAGCAACGACACCAGCGCGGGCGAAGCGCCCTTCAGCGCCGCATTGGATGTTGCCCCGGTGGTCAATCCCGAAGCGCAGAATATCAAGGTCAGCCGGGCCGGTGCCGTCACCCGGGCCAGCGTGGTGCCGCGCGCCGGCAGCTCGATCTTTGCCGGGCAGGGCGCAGTGATCGATCTGGGCGCCGATCCGGAGCCGGTCGTGACGCGCCGCGCCTTCCAATATGTCGAACTGGGCGAGAATGGCGCCAGGCTGGCCGGCGGCAGCCGCATGGCCGCCTATGTCTCTCTGGCGAATGCGCTGGCCGAAGCGCGCGATCTGGCAGGCCGGGGCCGCAATGACGACGTGCTGCTCAATCGCCCCGATGCAGCGGCCCTGATCCCGGTCGTGACCGGGGAGCAGGCGCTTTATGTCCATGTAGAGCGTGCCGCCGATATCCGTTCGGCACTGGCGCTGCGGCAGGATTTCCCGAAACTGGATCTCGTATTGGTCGGCGCGAGCGAAGGCTGGATGGCGGCGCAGGATATCGCTGCGGCGGGCGTTCCGGTGATCGCCATGGCGCTGAACGATCTACCGGCAGGTTTCGAACAGCTTGCCGCATCGCAGTCCAATGTCGGGCGCATGGTCGATGCCGGCGTGAAAGTGGCCATCGGCCGCTTCGGCGACATGAATCAGCCGCGCTACGCCCCGCAGCAGGCAGGCAATCTGGTGGCATTGAACCGCATTCCCGGTGCCGCGGGATTGAGCTGGGGCGAAGCCTTTGCCGCGATCAGCTCCATACCCGCCGAAATCAGCGGTCTGGAGGGCCAGGCAGGCGTTCTGAAGCCCGGTGCAGCCGGCGACGTGGTGATCTGGGATGGGGATCCGCTGGAGCTCAGCTCCGCCCCGCTGCGCGTGTTTATCGACGGGGTGGAACAACCGCTGGACAGCCACCAGACGCGCCTGAAGGAACGGTATCGCACGCCTGAAGAGGGTGAACTTCCCAAGGCCTATGAATGGTGAGATGACTGTTTTGGAGAGAGGAAGGCATTTGGCATGGAAACGGCACTGACTTCGCTGATTGCAGCCAGCATCGCCTTTACCGGCGGCCATTTCGCATTGTCCCACCCGCTGAGGGCACCGCTGGTGCGCTTGGTGGGGGAGAAGGCCTTCCTCGGCATCTATTCGCTGGTGGCGCTGGCAGCCTTCGTCTGGATGGTGCTGGCGTTTCGGGCCGTTCCGCCTGCCGGTGCCATTCCACTTCCGCCGCCCCTTGGCGAGATATTCTGGGCGATAGCCAGCTTGCTGACGCTCATTGCCATGGTGCTGCTGCTCGGTTCGTTCCGCGGCAATCCTGCGCTGCCCGATACCCCCGCGGACAAAGTAGCAGCAGCAAAGGCGCAGGGCGTGTTCGCCGTCACGCGTCACCCGATGATGTGGAGCTTTGCGCTTTGGGCCATTGCGCACATCCTGCTCTTCTGGAGCTTTCGCACTCTGATCGTGGCCCTGGCGATATTGATCCTGGCACTGGTCGGCGCGCATTTGCAGGATCGCAAGAAGGAAGGCCTGCTGGGCGAAGCATGGCAGGGCTGGGAATCGCAAACCAGCTATTGGCCGCGCTGGGGCCGCCTGCTGTCGGTCGGCCGCCGCCTGTGGCTGGTCGCGATCGCATTGTGGCTCCTCGCCACCTACGCGCATATCCACGCCGCCTATGTCCCGGCAGGCATCTGGCGCTGGCTTCTCTAACACGCACAGCCGCATGGCCGCATCGGCGATTTGCCAAGACTCGCCAATCGGTGGTATCAATGAATTGCTGTTCAGATACCTTTTGGGAGTAAGGAGCTGACATGCAACGGAAAGACGTTCCACTTTGCCTGGTTCATGTGCGTGAGGAAGTCCTCATGTCGCTTGACGCGCGGGATTCGCAGGATGCCGACCGCCATCGCAAGCTTGCCAACAAATATATGCGCGAGGCCGTTCAAGGCATTCAGCGCACACCCGGCAAAGATTACGACTGGTCGCTTTTGCGTTCATCCCGACCGAGCGAGCGCAGTGAACAGATTGCAGATCCGTCCTGACGGGATGGATCGATCCAATAGAGATCGCCGGAATCTGGCCCTGAGCCGGAGCTAATCAGGCGAGTCCCCAGCGAACACTTTATTGAGCCAGTCACGCTGAATCTCCTGCGCGGCCCGGCGATAGGCAAGTTCATGGCCGGCATCGGCCAGTATTCTCAAGTCAGCTTGGGGATGCCCTTTGGCCAGGTCCCTTGAATGATGCGCCGGTATCAGATCGTCGGCCGTGCCATGCAGCAAGAGAACCGGTCCGGAAAAATCGCCGATCTTCTCCTTGTTCGCGAACTTGTCGCGCAAAAGCAGCGATGTCGGCAACCAGGGCAGCTTTTCTGCAACCACATCGGGCAGGCTGGAAAAGGGAGACACCAGGACCAGAGCAGCGGGACGATATTCCAAGGCCATCTGCATGGCGACACCCGAGCCGACCGAATTGCCGATTATGACCAGTTCCTCCGGCGAGATGCCGCGGCCATCCAACCATTCGATCGCCGCGCGGCCATCGTGATAGAGGCCTTGCTCGCTCGGACTTCCCGGATTGCCGGCATAGCCCCGATATTCCGGCAGCATCAGGCCGAAACCCGCTTCGGCAAGGGCTTCCGTGGCCAATGCAGCGCCCGACCAGCTGTCGCCATTCCCATGAAAGAACACGATCGTGGGCCTGCCGTCTCTGGCCGGGCGATAGGCTGCCACTAGTCTCAACTGGTCGGCGGTACGCAGCTCCACGCGTTCGAATCCGCCTGGAACGGGGGGCGCATGCTGAGGCGCTGGAAAGATCAGGCTCCGCTGAACAACAAAGAGCGTCGCGGCGACAACCAGATAGAGGGCAATGGCAAAGCCGGCAGCGGTGATCAGTAAGCGCTTCACCGCCCCGCCAAAAGGCTATGCCCGTGCTTCTTCCACGCCTGCGGAATTGTGCCGCAGCGCTTTCAGCACGCAATCGACGATGGCAGGCGCATTGAGCCCGGCATCGTCATACTGCTTGTCCGGCGCATCCTGATCCTGGAAGATATCGGGCAGGCGCAAGGTGCGGATCTTCAGCCCGGCATCGGTCAGCCCTTCATCGCTCGCCAGCGTCAGCACATGCGCGCCCAGCCCGCCGATCGAACCTTCTTCGACTGTCACGACCACTTCATGCGTGCTCATCAACTGGCGGATGAGTTCACTGTCCAGCGGCTTGGCAAAACGCAGATCGGCCACGGTCGTGGACAGGCCGCGCGCTTCCAGCTGGTCCGCCGCCTTGAGGCTTTCTGCCAGCCGCGTGCCCAGCGAGAGCAAGGCGATCTTGCTGCCTTGCTTCACGATCCGGCCCTTGCCGATTTCCAGCCGCTCCGGCTTTTCGGGCAGAGCGACGCCGGTGCCCGCGCCGCGCGGATAGCGGAACGCGATCGGCCCGCTGTCATGGCAGGCGGCGGTATAGGTCATATGCACCAGCTCCGCCTCGTCCGCGGCGGCCATCACCACGAAATTGGGCAGGGTGGATAGATAGGTGATGTCGAAACTGCCCGCATGGGTTGCCCCGTCGGCGCCGACCAGGCCCGCCCGGTCGATCGCGAAACGCACCGGCAGGTTCTGGATGGCGACATCGTGCACCACCTGGTCGAAAGCGCGCTGAAGGAAAGTGGAATAGATCGCGGCGAAGGGGCGCATGCCTTGCGCGGCGAGCCCGGCGGCAAAGGTGACGGCATGCTGTTCGGCAATGCCGACATCGAATGCGCGGTCCGGATGCGCTTTCGCGAATTTGTCCACCCCGGTGCCCGAAGGCATGGCCGCAGTGATCGCGCAGATCTTCGAGTCTTCATCGGCCAGCCTGGCCAGCGTTTCCCCGAAAACGTTCTGATAGGCAGGCGGCCCGCCTGCACTTTTCTTCTGTTCGCCGGTGATCACGTCGAACTTCTGGACGCCGTGATACTTGTCGTCGCTGGCTTCGGCAGGGGCATAGCCCTTGCCCTTCTGCGTCACGACATGGACGAGGCAGGGCCCTTCGGCGGCATCGCGGACATTTTCCAGAACCGGGATCAGTTGATCCAGATCGTGCCCGTCGATCGGGCCGATGTAATAGAAGCCGAGTTCCTCGAACAGCGTGCCGCCCATCGCCATGCCGCGGGCATATTCGTCCGTCAGGCGTGCCGCGCGGTGGAGCGGGGACGGCAGGCGGCGGGCAAACTTCTTTGCCAGTTCCCGCAGTCCCAGAAACTTGGCGGAAGAAACCAGCCTGGCCAGATAGCCGGACAGTCCGCCCACGGGCGGCGCGATCGACATGTCGTTGTCATTCAGGATCACGACCAGGCGATTTCCCGCCTGTTCGGCATTGTTCATCGCCTCATAGGCCATGCCGGCCGACATCGCCCCATCACCGATAACGGCAATCGCCTTGCCCAGATCGCCCGCCAGCTTGTTGGCGATGGCAAAGCCGAGGCCGGCCGAAATCGAAGTGGAGGAATGCGCCGCGCCGAACGGATCGTATTCGCTTTCGCTGCGCTTCGTAAAACCGGACAGCCCGCCGCCCTGGCGCAAGGTGCGCATGCGATCACGCCGGCCGGTGATGATCTTGTGCGGATAGGCCTGGTGGCCGACATCCCAGATCAGCCGGTCCGTGGGCGTATCGAACACATAATGGACGGCAACCGTCAGCTCCACCACGCCGAGGCCGGAGCCCAGATGGCCGCCGGTCTGGCCGACAGCAGAGATCGTCTCTTCACGCAGCTCGTCAGCAAACTGCCGCAGCTTGTCGGATTCAAGCTGGCGCAGATCCTGCGGCGTTTCGATCGTATCGAGCAAGGGGGTGGCCGGTTTTGCGTTCATTTCAATGCGCTTACACGGGCAGGGATGGCGAGTCGATTAACGGATTTCATGCAGCGCAGTCATCGCATAGTCCGCGCAGCTCGACCACCGGCCGCACTTCCGCAAAACCATTGTCCTGTCCTGCCTTGCGCAGGGCATTGGTGATCGAATCGTCATCGAAATGGGTCGCTTGCCCGCAATTGTCGCAAATCAGGAAGATGCAGTCATGCCGGCAGCCGGGATGAAAATTGACGAGATAGGCGTTCGCGCTTTCCACGCGATTGGCCAGATTGGTGCGCACGAACAGGTCCAGAATCCGATAGACGCTGTTGGCGGCGACACGCTTGCCCCTGCGCATCGAAAGGCTTTCCGCGATATCGTAGGCAGAGGCCGGCTTGTCGAATGACTCAAGCGCGGCGAACACATCCGCGCGCATATCGGTCCACTGCTCGCCCGCTTCCGCCAATGCTTCGCGCGCGGCAAATACCAGCTGTTTGCCGGTATGTTCCTGATGTTCGTGCACTGCCATCGTTTCAATATAGGGGCAGGCGCGCGCTGCGGCAATCAGCCGGTCCTGAAACGTGAGCGGTAAAGCCCGGGAAAAAGCGCCTTCAGGGCTTCGACCTTCGGTGCATCCCAGCGCAGAATATACCCGTTGCGGGGATTCTTCTTCATGAAGTCCTGGTGGTTCGTTTCGGCTGCGTAGAACCGCTTGTAGCTCTCGATCTTCGTGACGATCGGATCCTGCCAGACGCCGGACTTTTTCAACTGCGCCAGATAGGCTGCCGCGGTCTCGCGCTGCTCTTCGCTCATCGGAACCAATGCGCTGCGATATTGCGTGCCGTGATCGGGGCCCTGGTAATTGAGCGTGGTCGGATCGGCGACGACCGAGAAGAACACCTGCAGCAGCTGATCGTATCGCACCTTGGCGGGATCGTAGGTGACCTTCACCGCTTCGGCATGATCGGTCCGGCCGCGGCTGACCTTGTAATATTCGGCGTTGGCCTTGCTGCCGCCGTGATAGCCGGAAACTGCGCTGGTTACGCCTTCGACATGGCTGAAGACGCCTTCAACGCCCCAGAAACATCCGCCGGCAAAGATCGCGGTCTTCAGCCCATCGCCTTCCTCTGCGGTGCGTTTGGGGGCTGGTGCGTTGACGGCCTCTTCTGCGGCCTGCGCCGGGGCCGGTTGCTGACAGGCAGCAGTAAGCAGGAAAATTGCAGCTAGCGTTGGGCGCAGGACCATCAAGACCGAACCATTACGCGACAGACACCATCTGTACCGCCACAGTGATCCCGATGGCCAGTGCGCCGATGCCGAAACCGACGGCGAAGGAGCGGTAGAGATCGGTGGAGAAGAAACTCATGTCGGGTACTTTCGTATGATTCGCATGTTCGGTTTGATGTGGAATTAGCATCTATCTCTTGATGCTCGGTGAACAACCGCGACAGATTCCATTGGGCGCAGCCTTGCCTCGGCCCGGCGCGCAGGACGAGCGGAAAGCCGCAGCAAAGCGCGAAATTTCAGTGGCGGAAGTGGCGCATCCCGGTGAAGACCATGGCGAGCCCCGCTTCATCCGCCGCGGCGATCACATCTTCATCCTTCATCGCGCCGCCCGGCTGGATCACTGCCGTTGCGCCGGCTTCGGCTGCCGCCAGCAGGCCGTCCGGGAAGGGGAAGAAGGCATCGGATGCCACAGCACTGCCCACAGTGCGCGCTTCCGCCCAGCCGGCAGCCTCGGCCGCTTCCTTCGCCCGGATCGCGGCAATGCGCGATGAATCGCGCCGGTTCATCTGGCCCGCGCCGATGCCTGCCGTCGCGCCGTCTTTGGCATAGACGATCGCATTGGATTTCACGTGGCGCGCCACGGTCCATGCGAACAGGCAATCCTTGAGCTCCTGTTCGCTCGGCGCGCGCTTGGTAACCACCTTCAGATCGGCAGGGGCCACGAAGCCGTTGTCGCGCGACTGCACCAGCAGCCCGCCCGCGATCGTCTTCAGTTCGAAGCCTGCGCGCCGCGGATCAGGCAATTCGTCCACCAGCAGCAGGCGCAGATTCTTTTTCCTGGCAAAAGCGGCGCGCGCGGCATCGTCCGCCCCGGGCGCAATCACGACCTCGGTGAAGATTTCGCAGATCGCTTCTGCAGTGGGCCCGTCCAGCGGCCGGTTACAGGCGATGATACCGCCGAATGCCGAAACGGCATCGCAGGCCAGCGCCTCGCGATAGGCGTCGAGCAGACTGCCGCCCTGGGCAACGCCGCAGGGATTGGCGTGCTTGACGATCACCACCGCCGGATCGCCATCCTTGAATTCCGCGGCCAGTTCCAGCGCGGCATCGGTATCGTTGTAATTGTTGTAGGACAGCTCCTTGCCCTGCAGCTGCTCGGCCTGGGCGATGCCCTTGCTGCTCGCCGCTTGCCCGACATAGACCGCCGCCTGCTGATGCGGATTCTCGCCATAGCGCAGCTGCGCCTTGCGCTTGAAGGCGATCGGCATCGTATCGGCGAATGGCGTCGCCTGCAGTGCCTCGGTGCCCAGCGGATTGGTAAAGGCATCGTCCCAGGCGAACCAGTTGGCAATGGCGGCATCATAGGCCGCAGTTCGGGCATAGGCCTTGCCCGCCATGCGGATGCGGAAAGCCTGCGAAGTTGCGCCGCCCTGGCTTTCCAATTCGGCCACCAGTTCATCGTAATCGGCGGGATCGGTCATGATCGTCACGAAGCCGTGATTCTTCGCCGCCGAACGAACCATGGACGGGCCGCCAATATCGATATTCTCGATGATCTCCTCACGCTCGGCCCCGCGCGCGACTGTCGCTTCGAACGGATAGAGATTGACCACGACCAGATCGATCGCGCCGATGGCATGCTGTTCCATCGCGGCGAGATGTTCCGGATTGTCGCGCACGGCCAGTAAGCCGCCATGAACCACGGGATGCAGCGTCTTTACCCGGCCATCCATCATCTCGGGAAAGCCGGTCAGCTCGGAAATGTCCTTCACTTCCAGCCCGGCTTCGCGCAGCGCCTTCGCCGTGCCGCCTGTGGAGACCAGTTCCACACCATGCCCTGCAAGCGCCGCCCCCAGCTGCGCCAAACCACTCTTGTCGGACACCGAAAGCAGCGCCCGCTTGATCTTCACCTCGGTCAATTTCAGCAACTATCCCATTTTTTTGAGCAGCCAGGAGAAACTTCCCCCGCTGCGCGAGACCATGCCCTCTAGCACCAATTGCTGGATCGGCAGAGGCTTTCCGCCGCCATTGATCCAGATGCTTTCCTCGATCGACAGATCGCCGTCTTCCAGCGCGCCCGCCCCTGCCACGAATTGCCAGTAACTGCCATCCGCCAAAGCGAGACCCGCGCCCTTGGCGCCTGCCGAAAGGCCCAGCTCGATCCCGGGGCCCATATGGAAACGAATCGCGAAAGGGATCTTGCCGCGCTTGCCCTTGCGCCCGACCGGCAGCAGCAGGTCTTCCCCGCGCAGCTCCCCGCCATCGTCGCGCATCAGCAGGATGCGCCGATGGACGAGGCCATAGCGCTGCGCATAGCCATTATGGCTTGCCTCGATCCGGGTCGCCGTCCGTCCGCTTTCCGTCTCGAGCGTGCGGCGGTCCACTTCCACTTCGCTGACGCCCGAGCCGAGCTTGCCGTTAATCAGCACAGCCGTGGAATTAACATCGTCCAGCACCAGCGTGGAATGCGCCGCCGTGGCACGCAGGCCGCTTTCGATCCGCGCCGGGACCTGCCCGCCGGCCAGCGCCGCACCACCGCAATTGACGATGATCCGCTGGCCCGCATCGGAAAATTCGAACGCCAGGGTGGAAGCGCAGCCATTGCGTGCATGGCGCGCCAGCGGCGGCGGCCCCGCATCGACCTGCAGCACGGTCTTGCCAGCGGAAACGCGCTGATAACCCCATTGCCGCGCATCGCGCAGCGGCCGCGTGCGGACCCCGCTGGCGGCAATCAGCGCGGCGACTTTCTCCGCCGAAACGGCCCCGGCGCCCTGCCAGCTGCCCAAAGATCCGTCGCCATGAGTGAGCGAAAGCAGCGGCGGAACCATCAATTGCATCATAGCATCTATGGCCGACGGCGGATCGCGCCGCGCGGCATGGTAACAAGCCGTCAGATCCACCAGCAGGGCGATCGCTTCCATCTGGCCGATCGGACTGCGCGAGAGAATTCCGCCATCGTCCCCGACCAGATCGCCCAGTGCGCGCATCAGGCCCGCTTCGCCATATAGGCGCCGCGGCTTCCCATCGGGCAGCAGCAGGCCGGCCGCGGTGATCGCGCACCAGCCGGCGGTTTCGGCCAGCTTGTCTTCCGCGCGCGAAACATTGCGATCGAGCCAGCGGGCCGTGTCTTCCGCCGTGGTCAGCACCCTTCCGCGCAGCCCCTTGTCCGATCCCGAGAGGATCAGCGGCGCATAGACCAGCCAGTTGAGCAGCCGCCGGCCGACTGTGCCGGTATGCCAGGCCGCGCCCTTGCCGGGGGCCGGATTGGCGTTGAGCCAAGCAGCCAGAACCCGCTCTGCGGTGGCGGTACATTGTTCGCGCGGCGCGCTCGCCGCGAGGTCGCGCAGCCATTCGAAACCGTGCACATTCCGCTCGAACGGCACCGAAAGGCGGGCAACCGGGGAAAAATCCACCTGCTTGATCGGCGTCTTGACGCCATGGATCAGGAAATGCCCGGCGCGCAGGGCCACCCCGGCGATCCTGTCCCCGGTGATCGGCGATTCGACCGTGGCCAGCAGGCGCGGCTTGGCCGGCTTGCGGAACGGCGCCGTCAGCGTGGAGCCGGGAACGCCCAGGCGATAGGCGAAGCGGATCATCCGTTCCGCCGCGCTGGTTTCGGGCGGATTGAAATCGGACAGGACCAGCGCCCTGCCCGGCTCGATCAGCTCGCCCGCATCCCTGTCGGTTTCCTTGTCCTTCCGCCTGCCTTTATCCTTGGCTAGCGAATGCGGCTCCTGCCCCTTCCCATCCAGGGGAATGGCGAGCGATTCTGCGTTATTCTGCCGGGTGTCTTCGCCGTCCAGCGCGAGACGCGGCTGTGCGGAAAGTCCCTCCATCAGGCGGTCCCCTTCAAGGCCGCGATATTCGCCGCATATTGGCCCGGCCCGCCTTTGAACGTGGCCGAGCCGGCGACCAGCACATCGGCCCCGGCTTCCACGCAGAGCCGAGCCGTTTCGGCGTTGACCCCGCCATCGACCTCCAGATGCACGTCCAGCCCGCCCATATCGATGCGCTTCCTGATCGCCTCGATCTTCTTGAGCTGGCTGGTGATGAAACTTTGCCCGCCGAAACCGGGATTGACGCTCATCACCAGAACCAGGTCGATCTCTTCGAGCAGATAATCGAGCGCCTTGGCAGGCGTGGCGGGATTGAGTGAAATGCCCGCCTTCTTGCCCAGCGCCCTGATCGCCTGAACCGTGCGGTGCACATGCGGACCGGCTTCGGGATGGACGGTGATGATATCCGCGCCCGCTTCGGCAAATTCTTCCAGATAGGGATCGACCGGGGAAATCATCAGGTGAACGTCGAACACCTTCTTGGAATGAGGGCGCAAGGCCTTCACCACGGCAGGGCCGATCGTGATATTAGGCACGAAATGGCCGTCCATCACGTCGACATGGATCCAGTCCGCGCCGGCTTCGTCCACCGCGCGCACCTCTTCACCCAACCGGGCGAAGTCGGCCGAAAGAATCGATGGCGAGATTAATGGAGCGCTCATTATCAGTAGCTTGGCACTATCTACCGCCCATGGGGCAAACAAGCGGTAGCAACTGCATTTTCCACACAAGATATGGGGTTTGTCCGAGATCAGGACCGTTTGGGCGAATCTTTGCTTTTTTACAGGCAGTGCCGCTGCCTGCGCGCTGTCCGCAAGATGAGCGGCAAATTCAGACTGTATTCACGGCCTCAAGGCCAGTAGGAAGGCGCCCAAGCGGCCTTTCCGGCCTGGCCCCAACACAAGGGGCCGCAGCGAAATGTTCTTGGCCGATTGGAATTACTTTTTCAGTACAAAGCAGGAAACAATGGTTGATTTGAAACGCATTTCAGCACTCGGTATGACGCTCGCCATCGCGGGTGCCGCGGCGTTCTCCACGAGCGCGCCCGCCGCCGCAGAGGCTACGCCGCCTGCAGGCTGCAGCGGCAAGACGGAGACCGGCGTTTGGCTGAACGTAGTGGCCGACGGCATGCGTTCGAGCGACGGCCTGCTGGCCATCACCGTCTATGAAGACAAGCGCAGCAAGTTCCTGGCCAAGGGCGGATCCATCTGGGTCGGCCGCTTCGATGCCCAGAAGGGCTCGACCCGGGGCTGCGTGTTCCTGCCCAAGACCGGCGTCTATGCCATCGCGCTCTATCACGACGAAAACGCCAACCAGCAGTTCGACCGCAACTTCCTGCCGACCGAAGGCTATGGCTTTTCGAACGATCCATCCACGCTGGCGGGCTTGCCCGCGTTCGGATCGGTCCGGCTGAACGTGCCCAAGACCAACCTGACGACCCACATCACGATGAAATATCCGTAATTGCATCTGGGCCGGCCCAGCGATGCCTGGGCCGGCAAGGATGCCTTGAAGCGCGGTCAGCTGCTGCGCGCGTTCTCCGCAAATACCGGGAAGGCGCTGGCGTCCCCGTAATTTTCGATCGGGGGCACGTTCTTCAATATCTCCATATCCGCATCGTCGATCACGAAACCGACATCGGCATTGCCGCGCAAATGCGCCGGATTGGCGGTTTTCGGAAGCGGAAGTAGGCCCAGCTGCAGGCAATAGCGAATGGCGAGCTGCGCAACCGAAACGCCATAGGTCGCCGCCATGGCCACCAGCGTCTCGTTTTGTAGAATCTCGCCGTGGCCGACGGGCGAATAGGCCTCCACCAGAATGTCTTGGCGCTGCGTGTATTCGATGAGCTCGAATGGCGTGTTGCTGACATGCGCCAGGATCTGATTGACCGCCGGACGGACGGTGCAATTCTCCAGGATATTGTCGAGATCCACCTGCTCGAAATTGGAAAGGCCGATCGCCCGGATCTTGCCTGCCTGATGCGCCTCTTCCAGCGCGCGCCACGCCTGCAGATTCCCGTCGAAGAAGTGTTCCCCCTTGCGGAATTCCATCCAGGGCTGCGGGCTGTGAATCAGCATAAGGTCGATCGTGTCGAGGCCGAGCGTCCCTAACGAACCGTCGATCGCCTTGCGTGCTTCGTCCAGGGTCTTGATCCCGGCGTCCAGCTTCGTCGTGACGAACAGTTCGTCACGCGCCACCCCGCAGCTGCGGATTCCTTCGCCCACGCCGCGTTCGTTCTGATAGGCCTGCGCCGTATCGAAATGGCGATAACCGATATCTGCGGCATCGCGCACAATCTGCGCCGCCTTGCCGTCTTCTATGAACCAGGTCCCCAGGCCGAGCTTCGGGATCCTGACGCCATTGTTCAGTGTATAGGTTTCTTTCAACATCGCGTATTTCTCTATCTCTGACAGGTCCGGGGGCCGTTTTTGGCCTTGGAGCTGCCCGTTTTCGCCTGCGCCGATTGGCTTGGGCCGCTTGTTGCTGCGGCCCGTTATTTCTGTAAGTCGCCCCCGAGATAATCCTCGTCGGTCACATGCTCCATCCAGGTGACATTCGTGCCGTCCAGCGCTTCCTGAAGGGCAATATGTGTCATGCTGTGATGCGGGGTCGCGCCGTGCCAGTGCTTCTTGTCCGGCGGGCACCACATGACGTCGCCTTCGTAGAATTCATATTTCGGCCCGCCTTCGACCTGCGTCCAGCCGATCCCTTGCGTGACAATCAGCGTCTGGCCGAGCGGGTGGGAATGCCACGCAGTGCGCGCACCGGGTTCGAAATGCACGATCGCCCCGGTCAGGCGCGCGGGATCGTCCCGCTTGAACTGGCCGGAGATGGTAGCTTTCCCGGTGAAGAATTCTTCCGGACCTTCGACGGTTTGCTGCTCCGCCTTGCGCGTGATTTCCATGTCGCTTGCTCCTTTTTCGATAGGTTCGGCGCTTGCGCCCGTAGCCGCCGCGCCTGCCAGCAGTGCCAGTTTCGTAGCTATCGTCATGTTGTGCTCCATCACGTTTCGTTTCGATTCGTGAACCGTTCTGAAGATTATTTAGATCCTTGGCCGGGCCGGGATTAGAGGCCTGCCATGCAATGAGATGATGAATTCAGCTCATCAATCGGCTAAGATGGGATATGCAACTCAGCCGCTCAGACCTTGCCGACTTCGCTTATTTCATGGCGATTGCCAGGCATCGCAGTTTCAGCCGTGCCGCGCTTGAACTGGGCGTAACGCCTTCGGCATTGAGCCACGCAATGACTGCTCTGGAAGAACGGCGCGGTGTGCGATTGTTGAACAGAACCACCAGAAGCGTGACTTTGACCGCCGCGGGCGAGGAATTCTTTGCCACGATCGAAAGCCCGTTGGAGCGGATTTCCGAAGCAGCGGAAAACCTCAACCGATACCGCGATGCGCCGGCGGGCCGCGTACGGATCAACGTGCTGGAGGACGCAGCGCCGCTATTGCTCGATCCGGTGATGCCGTTCTTCGTCGACCGCTACCCCGATGTCGAAATCGATATCAGTGTGAACAATCGCCTGATCGATGTGATCGGCAGCGGGTTCGATGCCGGCATCCGCTATGGCGGGACGGTACCGGAAGACATGGTCGCGCGCCGCCTTTCGCCCGGCATGCGCTGGGTCGCCGCGGCATCGCCGGATTATATCGACCGGTTTGGCGCGCCCAAGACACCGGACGAACTGCTGCAGCATCGCTGCATCGGCATCCGGCTGGGCAACGATCAACTCTATCATTGGGAGTTCGAGCGCGGCGGAGAGACGGCCGAAATCGCCACGCCGGGCCCGCTGACCGTGGATGAAAGCCATGCCGCGATCGGCTTTGGCCTGGCTGGAGTCGGGATAATCTACGGTGTGGAGCGGGTGCTTCAGCCCCATCTCGATCGCGGTGCGCTGATCCGCGTTCTGGATGACTGGGCATCGATGGGCGAGGGCTTCCACATCTATTATTCCAGCAGACGGCAGGTTCCCACCGCCTTGCGCCTGCTGATCGATCTGATCCGTGAAATCAGCCCATTGGGCCATTAGCTGCCGCAACCGGGCCATTCGCCGCGCCGGCCAAGCAGCGAATCGCACTATCGCGATGTTCGGCTTCTTTAACCGAATAGCGTCACGATGTCAAGATAAAATAACCGTTCCGGTTATACTTTGCCGGGTTCCGCCTGCTGCGCGAACAGTTCCGGCAGGTGCAGCGGCGCCTGCTCCTCGGCAATCCGGTGGTAATAGGGCTCGTCCACGTCGAGCCACCAGGCCTCCCCGATATCCATCGTCGCCGCGCGCGCAGCATCCGCCAGGCGCTGCATCCCGTTCGAAAGGCTGCCCGGCTGCCCATCGCGGATCGAAGCGGCAATCGCTTCTGCCAGTTCGGGCGTTGCCAGGAAGGCCCCGCAATCCACCGCGTTATAGGTTTCGATGTGCTTGCCGATCTCGCGGATCAACGAACAGCGCCCGGTCTGCACCCAGGTTGCGTCATCGGGATCGATCAGCTTGCTGCGCACGCGCCGGTCGATCGCCAGCGTCACACCGTGATCGGGCGAGCCCTGCTGGGCAAGGTGCCGGAGGATCTCCGCTTCGAAGATGTGGTCCGCCATCAGCAGCAGATAGTCGCCCGCGATCCGCTCCGCGCCGGCCATCACCGAATATCCGTTGGGCACCGACCAGTCCGAAACCCGCACCGGTTCGATCGCGATGCCGCTGCGCTCTGCCAGAGCCGCCAGGAAGCCCTCCAGCCGCTCCGCCTCATGCCCGGTCACGACGACGACTTTTTGCGCCCCAGCGGCGGCCGCCTGGCGAATGCCGAGCTCTATCAGGGGCACCCCGCAGATCTCTGCCAGCGGTTTGGAATCGGCAAGCGCGCGGAGCCTGGAGCCATATCCCGCGGCAATGATCAGCGCGTCCATGGTTTGCCTGTTCTCCGGCGGCCTGGCGGCCTGCATGCCATGCCGGCCCGGCGCATGAATGCGCCCGACCGGGACAAAGCGAAGCGGTCAATCCCGGGGGATGACCGCCTGCGCCTTACTCTGCGGCCATTGCCGCGTCTTCGGCGATGAACTCATCCACCATCTGCGCGGCAAGATCGTCATTGAACTGCTGCGGCGGGTGCTTGCAGTAGAAAGCGGACGGGCCGATCAGGGCCCCGCCTTCGCCGCGTTCCAGCGCCAGCTTGCAGCAGCGAATGGCATCCATCACCACGGCTGCGGAATTGGGGCTGTCTTCCACCGACAGGCGCAGTTCGACATTCATCGGGACATTGCCCCACAGATTGCCTTCCATGCGCAGGAAGCACAGCTTGTTGTCCTTCTGCCAGGGGACATAATCCGACGGGCCGACATGGATGTTCTCATCCTCCAGCCGCTGGCTCAGCATGGCCTGCACGGCTTCGGTCTTCGATTCCTTCTTGGAACCGAGACGCTGACGGTCGAGCATGTTCATGAAATCGGTATTGCCGCCCGTGTTGAGCTGATAGGTCCGCTCCACATTCACGCCGCGGGCGCCGAACAGGCTGGAAAGCACGCGGTGCACGATCGTGGCGCCCAGCTGCGCCTTCACGTCGTCGCCCACGATCGGAATGCGCTTTTCGGCAAAGCGGCGTTCCCATTCGGGCTGGCTGGCAATGAACACCGGCATGCAGTTGACCACGCCAACGCCTGCTTCCAGCGCGCATTCCATATAGAATTCAGTTGCTTCCTGCGAACCGACGGGAAGGAAGTTCAGCATGACTTCCGCGCCGGAATCCTTGAGCGCGGCGACAATCGATTCCTTGGTCGCTTCCGGAGCGTCGGCAACTTCGAATCCGCGTTCGCCCATGCCGGTCATGTGATCGGCCACGCCATCGAGGATGCGCCCCATCATCACTTTCGCGCCGCTGGCCGGCACATCCGGTTCGAACACTGCAGTGCAGTTCGGACCGGCGAAAATCGCCTCCGAAAGATCCTTGCCTACCTTGCGTGCATCGACGTCGACGCCCATTACGAAATCGACGTCTCCCGCGCCGTAGCCGCCGATCTCTTCATGGATCAGCCCCCCGGCGGAGTTGTTCTTGCGGTAGTAGGCAACGCCCTGGACGAGCGAACTTGCGCAATTGCCCAAGCCGATCACGGCGACCTTAATTGGCTTCATTGATTTCGATCCCTTCAGACGCTCTCACGCGAATGGATGCGCTCTTGCGTCGTTAACGAAGCGGGAAAAGCAAGAAGTTGCGCACGCGTCAAGCGAGTGCAACAATCTGTCGCGAATCTGCAACAGAGTGTGGCTAGAGTGCACGACTCGTTTGCGGTGCTGTGATTCGGGCTTCGCCCGGCCCGTTCGCGCCCCCATTTTCCCCCTGTTCGCCAGCGTCTGAGACGCTATGAGGCGCCAGCAAACACGCCGTTTCGGCGACTTTTCAAGCCGGCACAAGGGGGCCCGCGCGCAGCCATGAATGCCAGACCTGAAAAGCCCGAGGCGCCCCGTCCGCGCACGCAGAGACCGGTCCGGCCGCGTGAATTGCAGGACTCACTCAACCACTATCTTTATCACCCGTTAGCTTGGCAACTTGCGCGGCTGCTGGCCAAAACACCCGTCACGCCGAACATGGTTTCGATTTTCGGCGGGCTGATGGTGGTCGCAGCGGGGATCGCATACGCCCAGCCGGGATCGCTGACCTACCCGCTCAGCGCAGCGCTCGGCCTGGCGCTACATATGGGCTGGCACGTCGTCGACGGAGCGGACGGCGATCTCGCCCGCATCACCGGCAAGG
Source organism: Alphaproteobacteria bacterium (assembly GCA_030430365.1). Taxonomy (GTDB): domain Bacteria; phylum Pseudomonadota; class Alphaproteobacteria; order Sphingomonadales; family Sphingomonadaceae; genus Andeanibacterium. Next base: position 26,851 of record JAUIFP010000014.1, read on the forward strand.
CCAGCCCCATCGGCGAGATGGTGGACGGGATCTGCGACTATGCCAGTCACATCGTGCTCTATTTCATTCTCGGTTGGCTGCTGCAGCTGCAGATCGGCTGGGTCAGCTGGCCGATCATGGCCGCCGCCGGGCTCAGCCACATCGTCCAGTCCAACCATGTCGAGGTGCAGCGCCGATCCTACCAATGGTGGGTCTACGGCCTGCCCTGGCTGAAAACCACGCATGAGGATCAGGACGCGGCAACACGGCGCGGCGGATTCGGGGCGCTGGCGGCCGCCTATCTCAAGCTGGCCGCAGGTGTCACTCCGCATAGCGAGGCGATCGACGCGGCCGTGGCGAAGGCTCAGGGCGATCCCGAAAGGCTGGAGGCAATGCGCCGTGCGATCCGCGCGGAAATGCCGCCGCTGATGCGGATCTGGAAATTCCTTGGCCCCAATCCGCGCGCCATCGTGCTGGGCCTTTCGATGTTTGCCGGCAGCCCGATCTGGTACTTCATCTATCAGGCCGTGGTGCTGAATATCCTGCTGGTGATTTCGGTGCGCGCGCATAATGCCGCCTGGCGCAGGCTCGTCGCAGCGGGAACCGCAGAACTGGGGCAGTGAAGGGCTGGCGAGCCAGCCGCAGCGGCGCTATTACCGGTCCATGCTGACCGACTCCCTGCTTCAGGACGCCCGCGCCATCGCAGACCGGATCGTCTCGCTGCGCCGGGCGATTCATGCCGAACCCGAACTCGGCCTGGAAACGCCCAAGACCCGCGACAAGGTGCGCGCCGAACTGGCCGAACTGCCGCTCGAATGGGTGGAAGGGCCTTCCACCACCGGCACCATCGCCACGCTGAAAGGCGCCAAGCCAGGGCCGACCGTGCTGCTGCGCGGCGACATGGATGCTTTGCCGATGCAGGAGGAAACAGGGCTCGATTTCGCCTCTACCCTGCCCGGACGGATGCATGCCTGCGGGCATGACACCCATACCGCGATGCTGGCGGGCGCAGCGCGGATCCTGGCCGACAAACAGGGCGAACTGGCAGGCGATGTCCGCTTCATGTTTCAGCCGGGCGAGGAAGGATTCCACGGCGCGCGCTTCATGCTGGAAGACGGGCTGCTGGCCGGGGCGGACGGCAAGCTGCCCGATGCCGCCTTCGCGCTGCACATCATGCCCAATGCACCACACGGCGTGATCGGCAGCCGTACCGGTCCGCTGCTCGCTGCGGCGGATATGGTGGAGATTTCGGTGAAGGGGCGCGGCGGCCATGCCTCCATGCCGCACGATACGCGCGATCCTGTGCCCGTGGCCTGCGAGATCGTGGGCGCGATCCAGACGCTGGTCACTCGCCGCTTCAACGCGGCAGAGGCCGTCGTGATCACGATGACCCAGCTCGATGCGGGGAGCGCGCATAACATCATACCCGACACGGCCGTTCTGAAAGGCACGATCCGCACACTCTCGCCGGAAAACCGCAAGGCCGCCCAGGAAGCGCTGCGGCATCTCGCGCAGGGGATCGCACAGGCCCACGACATGGAAGCGGAACTGACCTTCGTCGAGGGCTTCCCGCCCACGATCAACGATGCCCGCGCCGTCGCCCTGGGGGAAACGGTGACCCAGGGCCTTGGCGGGACATTCCTGCGCATGGAACACCCGATCATGGGCGCGGAAGATTTCTCCTACGTGCTGCAGAAAATGCCGGGCGCGATGTACTTCCTGGGTGTTGCGCAGGAGGGTGAGGACTGGAGCCAGTGCTGCGGGCTGCATTCCAGCAAGATGATGGTGGACGAAGCCGTGCTGCCCTATGGCGCGGCCTTCCTGGCCGGCTGCGCCACGCACTTCCTTTCCCAGGGCTGGGACTGACGGGCTTTCGGGTTCTCTCCGGAAGGGCGATCGTGCCCCAGGCTGCGGCCCAGCTGCCCCTGTTCCCGAGGCTTCGGAACCTTTTCCCCGATTTCCAGCGCGGGCACATATCGCTGCGCGCGCAATCGCTCTAATGTCGCGGCCGTAAAATTCCCGGGGGGCGCATAATGAGAGCGAGACAGATCAGGGATGCAATCCTGCAGCTATTCAACGAATTTCTGCATTACGTGTTTGTCGACCTGTTCAAATCGAAGGCATTCATCGACTTCTACCTGCACGAATACCGTTCTTACGAGCAGTACCGCGAAGTCCAGATCTATCACAATATCCGCAAGATCAAGCGCGTCTGGGCCGATGCGGGCACATTGGATGTGATGGCCGACAGGCTGGTCGAAATGTTCGGAACCGGCGAGATCAAGGGGATCTGCCACGGATCGCGCAACGGCTTCGAGCAGAACCATCTCAATGCCCGCTCCCCAGGTTTCAAGGTCATCGGCACCGACATATCGCCGACCGCGAACGATTACCCCGATTCCGTGGAATGGGACTTTCACGATGAGAATCCCGAATGGTCCGAAGTCTTCGATTTCGTCTATTCGAACTCGCTCGATCAGTCCTGGCAGCCGCGCCAGGCGCTGGAAACCTGGTTCGGCCAGATCAAGCGCAACGGCGTTCTGGTGATCGAGCATAGCGACGAACAAAGCCCGGTCGCGGCCGGGGAAATGGACCCGTTCGGCGTCAGGCCGGTGGCGTTTCCCTATGTGATCGCCGACTGGTTCGGCCACCAGGTATCGATCTCGTTCCGCGAATGCCACAAGGCCAATTTGAAGAAGAAGTCCTGGCTGTTCTTCATCAAGAAGCACGCGAACCACGTCACTGTTCTGAATTGACCGGGTGCGCGCGCTCAAACAGCGCGAAGCGCTTTGGCGCAGATAGGCTGGCGCACCCGACAGGATTCGAACCTGTGACCTCTGCCTTCGGAGCTAGAATCACAACGCTACGCCAGGCTTCTCAATCCAACTCTAGAGCGCTCTAAGTAACTGTTTATGCAGTGATTTATTGACAATGAGGGTATTCCAGACTACGCAAAGTCACCCCACAGTTTTCGATCTGGTGGTGAGATTTTGGTGAGTTTTCTGGACCCGCTCTAGCGAGGTGCAAATGCCAAAGCTGACGAAAAACGTCGTCGACAGAGCCGACCTGCGCGATCGGCAATATACTATTTGGTGCAGCGATCTGAAAGGCTTCGGCGTATTTGTGCTGCCTTCAGGCACGCGAACTTATTTTGTCGACTATCGCAATTCCAACAATGTCCGGCGCCGTATGAAGCTTGGTCGTCATGGCACCGTCACGGCGGAGCAGGCGCGGACGTTGGCGATCCATGCGCTAGCTGATGTCGCCAAGGGCAACGACCCGCTCGAAGATCGGAACGGCGCCCGCCGGGCGATGTCGGTCAAGGAATTGTGCGAATTGTACATGGCGGAATTGGAAGCCGGCCGGATTCTCGGCAAAGGCGGACGGCCCAAAAAGGCCAGCACAAAGATTACCGATCTCGGCCGAATCACGCGCCACATCATACCGTTGCTCGGCTCGAAGCGCGTAACCCACGTCACCAAAGCGGACGTGACAGCGATGATGAAGGACATCATGGCCGGCAAAACGCGCACCACAGAGAGGACGAACAAGCTGCGTGGCAAGTCCATTGTCCGAGGTGGCCTTGGAGCGGCTAGCCGGACGGTCGGTCTGCTGGGCGGCATCTTCACCTATGCGCGCGATGAACTTGGCATCATTGAAGGCAATCCTGCTCACGGTGTCCGCAAACCAAAAGACGCGGTGCGCAAGCGTCGGCTAAGCGAGGAGGAATATCGCACTCTTGGGCGCATCCTCGACAAAGCAGCAATGGACCCGCGCTACACGAGAACGGTCGATATCATCCGGCTCATCGCTATGTCAGGGTGCCGACGCGGAGAGATCATTGAGGCAAAGGCAGCGGAAATAGACACGGCAGGCAGCGCCTTCCGGTTCGAGGACACCAAAGAAGGCCAGTCAGTTCGGCCGATGGGACTGCCCATCGTGGAGTATTTCGACGAGCGCCAGATGGGCGAGGACAGCGTCTATGTGTTTCCAGGCGAGAGGAACCCCGAAGGGCCGTTCGGCAGCTTCCCCCGTCATTGGGAAAAGATCTTCGCCGATACAGAGTTATCGGATCTCACCGCCCATACGCTTCGACATAGCTTTGCCAGCATAGCGAACGATTTGGGCTTCACCGAGATCACGATTGCGGCACTACTCGGCCACGCATCGGGTTCGATTACTAGCCGTTACGTCCACACCCTCGATGCTGCGCTCATCATGGCTGCCGACACAGTGTCGGGTTACATTCAGGCGTTACTCGACGGGGCACCGCTCTCCCACACACATTTCGCGCTAGATCGAAGCTCACGGAAGGCGGCGCTTGGACGTTTCCTTATGCTGCAAGCGCACGGGCCAACCGCGGCAAAGGAAGGCCAGCGGGGAGTAGCCTATCCGAACGGCAGCCTCGGCTGATGTCCCAATCAACTCTCTGGCAAGGCTGTTACAGAGTTTCGGAAAAATCATCGCGCATGGCGGCGGCCTGCCATGCAACTTCGCTGACATTCAGACTGAGTGCGACGTTTGCGTCCTCGAGGTCCGCAAGGTCGAACCATCTGGCTTCGAGCGCGTCATCACCAGCAACAGGTTCGCCCGAACACCATCGGCATAGCACGGCAATAAGAATGAAGTGCCGGCGAAGCCCGCCATGCTCATCATGGTCGAAGACATCGACGGCGGTGAAGGTCTGCAAGGCCTCGCCTCGGATCTCGGTTTCCTCGTAAAGTTCGCGAATGGCAGCCTGTTCGATGGTTTCGCCGGTTTCGATCTTGCCGCCGGGAAAACCCCACCGGCCTGCATCTGGCGGATTGGCCCTGCGAACCAGCAGGACCTGACCCTCACGCAAAACCACTGCAATGGTTGCCGCTATCGGAAGTTGTGGTCTTTCTGTCATGATGAGATCCTTTCAGCTCCGTACACGCCATCTGGTTATCAAGTCGGCGTGATCAGCCGATTTGCCTCTCCGCGCAGGATTCCACACATATCCTCCGCGGCAGATGAAGCGGTTTGCGAGGTGAGCAGGCGGATTTCGATGGGAGGCAGGTCGGGAAGGCCGAACCTGCCGTCGACGCAGGCCATATCCTCCGGGACGCCATGCGCAGTGCGCACAGCTATTCCAAGCTTCGAGCGAAGTGCAGCCCAGACATAGGAGAGGCTGGGGGTTGTCACCGCCGCGCGCCACGGCAGTCTGGCACGGTCGAGGGCGGAGAGCGCCGCCTTGCGAAACAGGCAGGGGTGGTCGAACATCACCAGCGGAACTGGCTTCGCCCCCGCGGGCTTGAAGCTCTCATGGGCAAGCCAGCGCATCGGCAAGGTGCAGAGCAGCTCCCCTTCGCCACCGGAACCCTCGTCGAAATAGACGATGGCGCCGTCCAGCCTGCCTGCGGCAACTTCCTCGGCAAGCTTGTGATTTTGACCAGCGCGGATATCGACCTGCGCCGTCGGATGCCGACTGGAGAACGCGGTGAGCGTTGCCGGCATTACGTCCTCGAAAAAATCCTGCGGCAATCCGAGACGCACAACGCCGGTATTGGTGGCAGCGCCCAGGGCGAGCGCCGCTTCGTCATTCAGGTCCACGATCTTGCGGGCATAGGCGATCAGCGCTTCGCCGGCGGCGGTGGGGACGAGCCCCCTGCCTTTGCGCGCGAACAACTGCGCGCCTGCCTGCTCCTCAAGCTTCTTGAGTTGCATGCTGATCGCCGATTGCGAGCGCCCTAGTTGCACCGCTGCGCGCGAGAAGCTGCCCAGGTCTGCGCCGACCACAATGGCCCGCAGAGAGTCGATGTCGAACGAGGGTTTCACTTTCGAATCTCTGAACTGATAATTCAAATACATTCGTTATTCGAATTTGTAGGTGAGTGCTACGCAGCGGTCAAGTTCCAGCCTCAGAGGAACCAATTCGGGAGCAGAACGCGCGTTGCCAGTCATCGACGAGACATCCACGCCGCACAAGCGCTCGATGCTCCCAGTCATCCTTGCTGGTGGGGTGATACTGGCGCTAGCCTTTGGGGTCCGCTCGATCTTCGGCGGTATCGTCGAACCGCTCTCGAACGACCTGTTTGGCGGCAGGATCGAGATATTCTCCCTCTCGATCGCGATCCAGAATCTCGTCTGGGGCCTCGCACAGCCCGCCTTTGGCCTGATCGCCGATCGTTATGGCGACCGCCGAGCCTTGTGGATCGGCCTTGGCTTTTACACCATTGGCATGGTCATCTGTGCGCTTGGGACGACACCACTGGCCCAGCATCTTGGCGCCGGGTTGCTGGTCGGAATGGGCATCTCCGGTACGGCATTCGGCATTGTCCTGGCCGTGGTCGGCAGAGTCGCACCCGTCGCAAAGCGCAGCCTCTATCTCGGCATCGCGTCAGCTTTGGGCTCAGCGGGACAGGTCGTTGTGCCGCTCGTGGCTGCGTGGCTCATCGAATGGCTGGACTGGCGGCTGACCATGCTCGTCCTCGCTGCGATGCTTGCGCCGATGGCCCTGTGCATTCCCTATTTGCGAACCACCCCCAGCCAAGGCGACAGGCCCGGCGAAAGCCGGCGCATCGCTCCGGTCGCGCTTGTCGGCACGGTTGTTTCTGCCTGCCGGCACCCCGGCTTCCTGTTCCTGAACGCGGGCTTCTTTGTCTGCGGATTCCATCTCGGCTTCATCACCGCCCACCTGCCCAATTATGTCGAACATTTCTGCACCGGCACCAGCATGTCGCCGGAGGAATTGCGCGCGTTCGGCCTCAAGGCCCTGTCAATGGTCGGGCTGGCCAATATCCTCGGCACGGTTCTCGCCGCACAGCTGAGCATGATCTTTCCCAAGCCTTACATTCTGTCGGCGATCTACGCCTTGCGGGCCCTGGTCATTCTCTCCTTCATCAACCAGCCGGTCACGCCGCCATCGGTCATGATCTTCGCCTTCGCCATGGGGGTTCTGTGGCTTTCGACCCTCCCGCTGACGAGCGCGCTGGTGCTGGCGATGTTCGGGCCACGCGTGATGGGCACGCTGTTCGGATTAGTATTCCTCAGCCATCAGCTTGGCAGCTTCGCTGGCGTCTGGCTCGCCGGGGACTGGTATGATTACTACGGCAATTACGCGCTGATGTGGCGCGTCTCGATCCTGCTGGGCCTGCTCTCTGCCGTACTGCACCTGTTCGTAAGGGAGCGGCCCCTAGTTCCCGGGCTGGCAACCTAGCCGATGGAGAACCTGCTTTTCCTTCTGCTCGCAGCCTTCCCGCTTATGGGGAGCCCCGGCCCGGTAACGGTGAGTCTGGCCGGTCTCGGATCTGCCTTCGGCTTTCGGCCGGGCCTGCCCTATCTGTGCGGTGTCATGGCTGGCACCGGCGCCGTCCTGCTGATGATTGCCACCGGCGTCACGGCATTGCTGCTTGCCTGGCCAGCCGTGCTCACCGCGCTGATGATGCTGGCGCTCGCCTATATCCTCTACCTTGCATGGAAAATCGCGACCGCGCCCGTGGGTCACGTTGCGAAGTCTGCCACGAAGCCGCCCGCCTTTGTGCCAGGATTTGCGCTCGCCGTTGCAAACCCCAAGGCCTTTGCCGCGATCGGAGCGGTCTACTCAGGGCATAGTGTTGTTGCAGATGATCTGCTGCTGGACATGATCGCCAAGCTGGCTGCGCTAACCGGCGTGATCATCGTTAGCCAAACAGCATGGCTCGTCTTCGGAGCGACATTCTCAAAATTCCTCAACCATCCGAAAACTGGCCGGGCAGCCAACATCGTCTTCGCACTCATGCTGCTCGCCTCGGTCGGACTGGCCCTGTTGTGAAGGAAGAACAGACATGCGCGTTCTGCTGACCGGATCCTCGGGATGGCTCGGCCGCTTCCTGGCACCGATGCTGGCCGAACAGGGGCACGACGTCACCGGCTTCGATATCGCGCCCGGCGAGTACACCGGGATTGTCGGTTCGGTTTCGGATCGCAGCATGGTCGATCGGACATTTTCCAATGCGGAAATCGACGCGGTGATTCATGCGGGCGGATTGCATCAGCCCGACCTTGCCCGATGCCCCGCCTCTGCCTTCGTGGACACGAATGTGCACGGCACACTGAACATGCTGGAGGCATCGCGCGCCGCCGGGGTCGACCGCTTCGTCTTCACGTCGACCACATCGCTCATGGCCAGCCAGGCCGTGCATACGGGGACATCCGCGAGAGCGGTCTGGTTTGACGAAAGCTATGCCCCTCTCGAGCCGCGCAATGTCTACGGCGTGACCAAGCTCGCAGCGGAACAGCTATGCCGCCTGCATTTCCTTCAACATCGGATGAACTGCATCGTCCTGCGACCAGGCCGGTTCTTCCCCGGAGAGGATAGCGCACAACCGGATCTGAGCGCGGACAATCACAGGGCCAACGAGTTTCTGAATTGCCGCTTGACGGTCGAGGACGTTGCGCGAGCACATATCCTCGCCTTGGAGCGAGCACCGGCGCTTGGGTTCGACACGTTCATCCTGTCCGCGCCGACACCCTTCGTGCGCGACGACGCAAACGACCTCAAACGCAATGCCAAGGCAGTCATCGGAGGTCTGTTTCCAGAGGCAGCCCGGCTGTTCGCCCGCCGGGGGTGGCAACTGCCGGCATCCATCTCGCGCGTCTACGATTCAACCCGTTCGCAAAGCGTTCTCGGCCTGCGCTGCGACACACGCTTCTCCGACATTCTGACCGCCTTGCGGGAGGGCGAAGACCTTCCGTTCGCCACGGATCGATCACCGGGCTGCGAACAGAACCCCGACCTTCAGAGAATGGAGAAAGACCTATGACCTATGACGATTTCAGAACGTCTCAACCCGACGCCCACGCAGCGCTGCTCGCATTGGGCAAATGTGTGGATGATGCCGGGCTTGAGAAGGAGCTGACCGAGCTGGTGAAGCTGCGCGTGTCGCAGATCAACGGATGCGCCTTTTGCATCCAGCTCCATCTTAATATCGCCCGCAAGCTGCATGTCGATGAGACAAAGCTTGGGCTGGTTGCAGCCTGGCGCGACGCCGGCATTTTCTCGGAACGCGAAATGGCGGCGCTGCGCTGGGCAGAGCTGCTGACGGAGCTCGCCTGCACATCGCCTGGCGAGAGCGACTGGGAAGACCTGCGCGCTGTGTTCGATGAGAAAGAGGCAGTGCTTCTCACCGTGACAGTCGGCGCGATCAACAACTGGAATCGCATCGCTGCGGGCCTGCGTTTTCCGCCTCCGATTCCCCGCTAGCCACTCCGCCAGCCCGTCCTTCCTCTCCCTGAATACGAAGAATTCCCATGATCCATTTGGTCCCGTTTACCGCTGAGCATTTCGATCTCGTCTGCAGTTGGTTCACCAATGAAGTCGAAGCCGTGCAATGGGGCGGCCCGACCGTTAGCTATCCTCTCACAGCACAAATGCTTCAGGCGATGCTCGACGAAGTAAAGACGTATCCTCCCAACCGGCTCTGCTGGATGGCGCAGGAGGAGGACGAATTTGTCGGTCACATCCAGCTCGCGCTGGATTGGCGTAGCGGCAATGCGACCCTGTCGCGCGTGGTCATTGCTCCGCAAATGCGGGGTCAGGGAAAAGGCAGCCAGATGCTGCGCCTCGTCACTGAGCATGCCTTCGGCTTCAAAGCGATCGAGCGCGTCGAATTGAATGTCTACGCCTGGAATTCGGTGGCCATAAAAACCTATGAAAAGCTGGGCCTCAAGCTTGAAGGCACGCGCCGGTCGTCAGCATCGGTGAAGGGTGAGCGCTGGGACACGTGCATCATGAGCGTGTTGCGGGATGAATGGTATCAACCGCTCACCGTAAGGCATGCCGAAACGCCGGAGGATGCGGCGCTCTGTTTTCCTCTGATGCTACAGTTACGGCCGCACCTCGAAAACGAGGCCGATTTCATTGCGCGATGGCAACGGCAGAAAGCCACCGGATACAGTCTGCTCGCGCTATGGAAGGGCGAACAGCCTGTCGCATTGGCCGGTTACCGCATCCAGGAAAACCTCATTTATGGTCCGCACCTCTATGTGGACGATCTCGTAACCGATGCGGATGTCAGGGGAAGCGGTGCAGGCCACCGATTGCTCGACAGACTTAAAGCCGAGTGCGGCGAGCGCGATCTCAGTCTGCTGGTTCTGGATACGGCCCTTTCGAATTCACTGGGGCACAGATTTTACTATCGCGAAGGATTGCTGCCCCGCGCACTGCGGTTTTCCTATGATATCAACTCCGACCACGCGCCGTTGCCGGCATGAGCATCCTACATATCAGCGCCAGCCCGCAGCAGGCCGGGTCTCACAGTCGCGAATTGGGCCGGCACCTTGTCGAGCGGCTCACAAGCGCGATCGATCTCCCGGTCGTGGTCCGCGATCTTGCCGTAGCGCCGCCGCCTTTCCCCTGCGCCAGTTTCGTGCAAGCCAGCCTGTCAGCGAGCACGAAATCATTTGCAAACAAGTCGGACGCTCTGACCGTATCGGAGCACCTGATCGCCGAAGTCGAACAGGCAAGCGCGATCATCATCGACATGCCGATGCACAATTTCACGGTGCCTGCTGCTTTCAAGGCGTGGATAGACATGGTTGTGCGTCCCGAGCGCACATTTCGGCCCACCTCGTCGGGCAAGATTGGCCTGCTAGAAGAACGTCCGGTGGCGCTGATCATCGCCTGTGGCGGCCTGTTTTCGGGGGGCGCGGCGAGCCAGCCTGATTTTCTGACTCCCTACGTGACAAGGATCTTCCAAACGCTCGGCTTTGGAGACGTGACCTCAGTCCGATTAGAGGGAACCGCACGAGCGCCAGAGTTTGTCGCAAAAGCCAAAGCGCAGGCAAAAGCTGAGCTCGATAAGATCGCAATAAGGTTTGAGACGATTCTGCTTTCCGAACTTTCGCATTCTGCGCCGCCTCACGAGCACAGCTTTGATTGAACTGAAGCAATTGAGGTATCTTCTGGCAGCAGCTGACGCTGGAAGTTTCAGCCGTGCCGCGCGTCTCCTGAATATAAAACAGGCAACACTCAGCCGGCAGATCGGCCACATCGAGAAACGGCTCGGAATGCCTCTATTTGATCGCAGTTTGCGCGGCGCCAAGCTCACGGAACATGGCGAGTTCTATATTCGATCTGTCGAACGCCTAGTGACAGAATTTGATGAGTTGAATTCGTGGGTTCGAGCAACATGCTGTGGAACCACCGGACATCTGACAGTCGGATTTCACACATCCTTTTCGGCAGGCAACCTGCGAGCGACCGTAACCGAGTTCGGCGATAAGCACCCAGACGTTAAAATGCGCGGCGTCGAACGTGAGCGAAAAAGGCTCCTTGGGGGATTGGAAAACCGAACACTCGACCTCGCTGTGATGGCGGGCGAGATTTTCTATGCGGGGCTTCGAGCCAGACCGTTTTGGAGCGAACGCATTCTGGTGGCGTTACCGGAGCAACACGATCTGGCAGAGCGCGAGCGGATTACCTGGCCGGACCTTGCAGGTGAGCATTTTCTCCTAGCATCGCATGAAACAGGCCCAGAAAATGCTCAAATATTGTACGGAAAGCTCGCCAATTCAGGGGTACGCCCCATCATCGATGTTGAAGAAATCTGCCGAGACTCGCTCCTTAGTGTTGTTTCTCTTGGCAAGCATGTTTCAATCGTCACAGAAACCGCAGTTGGATTTCACTACCCGGGAATAATCTTCCGAGAGATCCACGAAAATGGCGGCCAGGTCTGGCTTGGATTCTCGGGCTATTGGCATGAAGAGAATGACAATCCTGTGCTAAAGCGCTTCCTCGATTTTGTAGAAGCAAGATATTCCCTCCCCCCTGTGAACGGTTGTCCCAGATCGAGGGGTTTTACGCGCGATGCCCACGCTTAGCGTGTGGTAGCGGGGAAAAGGCTGTTGGCCAGATAATCTACAAAAACTCGTACTTTGGGAGACACAAAGCGGCTTGAGGGCCACAGGAGGCGAAACGTGGCAGAATGCTTCACCGTGTCGTCCAAAACACTGATGAGCTGACCTGATTCAAGGTATTGAGTGACTGAAAAATCTGGCAGGCATGCGATGCCGAGTCCGGATTTCGTCATTTCCAGCAGCGGCTCGATAGCGTTCGAAACGGCCGCCCTTGGCAAGTGGCCCGAGGACACCCCATCGCCATCACCGGGAAACCAAGGCTCAAACTTACCGGTCGAAGGATAGCGGTGAAGCAGGCAGCGATGAGAGGTGAGCTCCTCCACCCGGTAAGGAACCCCGTTGCGTTCAAAATAGGCCGGTGTTCCGACCAGCTTGAAGCGAACTTCGCCGAGTGTGCGTGTCATCAGCCGTGAATCGCTGACATCGCCGGTACGGATGACCGCATCGAACCCTTCCTCGATCACATCGACGACGCGATCGGTAAAATCGATATCGAGCTCGATATCGGGCCAGGTCTCCATGAAGGCAGACAATGTCGGCATCATCAGCATGCCCACCAGTGGCATGCTGACACGCAGTAGCCCGGTCGGCTTCTCCCGTGTCTGCGACAGTTCGAGTTCGGCGGCTTCCATCTCCGCCAGGATCTGGCGACACCGGGCAAGGAACATGCTGCCTTCCGGCGTGAGTGTGATCGAACGCGTCGAGCGATGCAGCAGCTTCACTCCCAGCCGCTCTTCAAGCCGCGCGACTGCCTTGCCCACGGCAGATGATGAGATGCCCAGCCGCTGACCGGCCAGCGTGAAGCTGCGCGCTTCAGCCGCCTGCACATATACGCTGAGCGGGCCAAGGTTATCCATTGCTTGGGTCACGATAGCGGACCTTTTAGTCCGAAGTGATCGGATTTACAGCCTGTTTTTCCGAAATGACTGCTTTGCCATTTGAGCGGCACCCAACGCTCAGATGAGGTCCCCATGTTGTCCGCTTTCCCCTCCGCCCCTTCAGGTAGCTTCTCTCGCCCAGCCCATGCCCTGACCGACAGGTCGCCCCGGTCATGAGCAAGAAGACGAAGAGCCTGCAGCCCTCGACGGCCATGCAAACCGCCGCGATCTCTGCCCCGTCAGACAGCCTTCCTTGGGGCGGCTTGTTGGCGCTTTCCATGGCTGCGTTCATCACCATACTGACCGAGGCGCTGCCTGCAGGGCTTTTGCCGCTGATCAGTAGCGGCCTTGATGTGTCGCAGGCTGCCGCCGGGCAGCTCGTGACGATCTATGCCGTCGGCTCGCTTGTCGCGGCGATCCCGCTCACCACCCTGACACAGGGTATGCGCCGCCGCCCGCTTCTGCTGGCTGCGATTGCCGGGTTCCTGGTGGCCAACACGATCACCGCCATTTCACCGGACTATGCGCTCACAATGGTCGCTCGCTTCGTCGCCGGGATCTCGGCCGGCCTGCTCTGGGCCCTTGCCGCTGGCTATGCCGCCCGCATGGCACCAGATCACCTCAAGGGGCGTGCCATCGCAATTGCGATGGTCGGCACCCCGTTGGCGCTCTCATTCGGAGTACCGGCAGGCACCTTCCTGGGGGCATTGGTCGGTTGGCGAGCCTGCTTCGGCCTGATGAGCGGCATGACCGTCATTCTCATCGTCTGGGTCCTTGCCGCTGTGCCCGACTTCGCAGGAGAATCCGGTAACGCGCGCCGTTCGGTGAAAGGCGTTGTCACCCTTCCCGGAATCCGGTCGGTACTTCTGGTGGTTCTCACCTTCGTCGTCGCCCACAATATTCTCTACACCTATATCGCCCCGTTTCTCGCCCGTGCCGAGATGGAGGGACAGGTCGATACCGTCTTGCTGACGTTTGGGATGGCGTCACTGATTGGTATCTGGATCATCGGGGTATTGATCGATCGCTGGCTGCGCGTTCTGACGCTTGCAAGCACGGCGTTGTTTGGCCTCGCATCGATTGCCTTCTGGATCGGAGACGAAGCGCCTATAGCGATTTACGGTGCTACCGCTCTTTGGGGTCTCGCTTTCGGGGGGTGCGCAACTCTTTTCCAGACCGCGAGTGCGAAAACGGCCGGGCCAGCGGCCGACCTTGCGCAATCGATGCTCGTGACCGCATGGAATTCAGCGATTGCTGGCGGAGGCATGATCGGTGGTGTCCTGCTCGATCAGTTCGGCGCCGGAGCCTTTGCCCCAACAATGATCGCATTGCTCATCATTTGCTTCGCCGTGACCCTCAACGCACGCCGCCATGGATTTACGGCATGACGGATGTAAACATGCTATGTGCACCTAGGCTCAGCACCCGCCGATCATCAACCCGTGGCCTTCCATGGCTCTTGGGAGAATACGGCGACAGACGCGTCATCTGCTCATCCGTCAGCCAGTACAGGTCGCTCATGCTCGGTCTCCTTACGGAGCTCGCATCAGAACGTGCCTCTCAAATCAATGGGTCCCGAGCCTAAACAGAACGACCATATTGTTAGGAAATTTGAGACTCAATTTTCATACAATTTTTCACCGAAGGTGCGTCAACGAATTTTTTAAATATCCAATTTTCTACAGGTTATTTCGACTTACTAAATCATCTATAATTAGTTGAAATATTTTATGGATATCCATCATTGTTGATATAACATAACGCTGAATTTATATCTTTACTGTCACGCCTTGGCTCTATATGAGGCAGGCATGGTCCGGCTGAGCCAAGCTCTTCCCCTCAGGTCATTCCTGATGCTGCTTGCAGCGATCGGCGTGCTATTTGCCCCGGTCGCGGAAGCTCTGGAATGCTCGGCGGAAGACGTTCCAACGATCGTCGAAATGATGGCTTCCCATTCGAATGGGGGCGGGGAAACCGACAAGCAGCCAACTGAGAAAAGCGCCACATGCGCACATGGCCATTGTCATCATGTATCAACGGCGCTGGAACGCGGTCAAGCGTTTGATGCCCAGATATTCATGGCTTCCACGCGTCTTCCCTTGCGTGTGGCGCGGCTCGGATCCGTAGAGCGCGACCTGCCGAAGCGCCCTCCTCGCGCCTGAATTTCCGCCACTGCGCCGTTTACGGCGCTTTGCGTAAATTCTTAGAGGAAATCATGATCCATGAACGCCAGTTTCTGGCGGGGCTCCCTTGTATGGGGCTTAAGTCTCGCATTGTTCGCCGGGCCGGCCGCAGCGGAGGACACACCCGTCCTGTCGCTCGACGACGCGCTCGAACGGAGCGGAGTCGTTGAGACCAGCTCCGAAAACCCCGTCAACCCGCGGCTCATCGGGCCGATCGAAGACGCTGCGGCAGCCCGCGCACTCATCGATCAAGCCCGGTTGAGGCCCAACCCCGAGCTCTCCTTCGAAGCCGAAAACTTCGCGGGCACCGGGGCTTTTTCGGGGTTGTCCGCCACCGACTACACGCTTTCGGTGGGGCAACGTCTCGAACTGGGCGGCAAGCGCGGAGCCCGTGTTCGTTCGGCCGAAGCCGAAGCCCTGGTGGCTTCGCTGGAGGGCGAGCTGGCCACGGCCCGGCTCGGCCGCGAGGTTCGCGCTCGCTATGTCGAGGCGGTCGCCGCTGCCTCGCGGCTCGAACTCGCGCGCGATATCGTCGAACGCAACCGCGAACTGGCGCGTATCGCAGGCTTGCTGGTCGAAGTCGGCCGAGAGCCGCCCTTGCGCGCGTTGCGGGCTGAAGCGGCAGTCGCGGAAGCCGAAGCAGAGTTGCAGGCGGCAGAGGCTGCCTCACTCGCTTCACGCAATGCCTTGGCAGCACTGTGGAGCGATACCGCTTCCGCGCCCTTCGTGCCCGCAGATTTCCCGGCAATCGTGCCGCCTGCCAACCTGCTTGCTTCCGAAGGATCCCTGCGTCTCCAGGTCGCCCGTGCCGAGCGCGAGGCGGCCGATGCCGCGATTGATCGCGAACGCTCAATAGCGGTGCCCGACCCGGTCATCTCCGCAGGTGTTCGACGGTTCGAGCAAAGCAATGAGCAGGCGTTTCTCGTTGGGGTCTCGATCCCGCTACCCTTTGCCAATCGCAACCAGGGGAACATCGCCGCCGCGCAGGCGCGCCTGCGTGCTGCGAATGCACGCGAGGCTGTAGCGCTGGCTGATTATCGGCTGGAGATTGAGCAGGCGCGCTCGCGCTACCTTGCCGCCGAAACCCGGGTCGAAACTCTCGCTCAGACCTCGCTGCCGCAAGCCGAGGAAGCCCTTCGGCTCGTCAATATCGGTTATCGCAATGGCCGCTTCCCGCTCATCGAGGTGTTGGCGGCCGCCGAGGCACGCGACACCATCCGTGAAGCCCTGATCCAGGCCCGGGAAGACCGTGGCCGTCTCGCGGCCGAGCTCATCTGGCTCGCTGCGCAATGAGGACCTCTATCATGAATCGCAAACGTCTGGCCGTTGCCATCGGCCTCGTCATCCTGATCCTTGCTGCCTTTGTATTCTGGCCCGACAGCGGCGGGGCCCCGCGTGATGCAGGAGAGGAAGAACACGCCGAAGGCGAAGAGAATGGCGGCGGTGATGATCACGCCGATGACGGGGTGCCCGAAGGGTTGGTCGAGATCACCCCCGAGCAGATCCGTGCCTCGGAAATCGTGATCGAAACGGTCGGCAGAGGATCCGTCGTCGAACTCGTCTTTCCCGCAACGGTCACGGCAAGTCCGGCCGCCAGTGCACGGATTGATGCCCGGGCATCGGGTGTTGTGCGCAGCGTCGGGAAGACGTTGGGTGATTACGTGCGGGAGGGCGAAGCCATTGCCCGACTCGAAAGTGCCGATGCCGCCGGGCTCGCCGCGCAAGTAAGCGCAGCACAGGCCCGGGTCGGCGAGTTGTCGGCAATTTATGAACGCGAACAGCGTCTATTCGAAGCCAATGTCACGGCGCGCCAGGATCTCGAAGCGGCACGGGCCAATCTGCAGGTTGCGCAGTCGGAGCTGTCGCGTGCCCGTGCGGCCTCGACAGCGGCCGGCGTCAACGGAGACGGGCGATCGCTAGCGGTGACCAGTCCGCTCTCGGGCCGGGTCACGGCGGCACCAATTGTGCTCGGCTCCTTCGTCAACGCCGGCGAGGAACTCTATCGCGTGGTCAATCCCAGCGGGATTCAGGTCGACGTGGCCCTGCCATCGGCCGATGCTGTACGTATCCAGCCCGGTGACGAGGCCGCTCTGGAAATGGGGGATGGCCGAGAAGTCGGCGCGCGGGTCCGTTCGGTGACGCCCTCGCTCGATCCCGAAAGTCGCAGCGCGACGGCCGTGCTGTCGCTCGCCAGGCCCATTCCCGGCTTGCAGCCCGGCGCATTTCTCCAGGCCACCATTCGTCCCTCGGGTGAGGTCGACGAGACACGCGTGGCTGTGCCGGAAGACGCGGTCCAGACCATCGATGGGGAAGAAGTGGTGTTCGTGCAGACCCGGCGCGGCTTCCAGGCTCGCGACGTCGTTGTGGGCTCGCGGTCGGGAGGCATGGTGACCATCGTGTCCGGCCTGCAGCCGAACTGGCGCATCGCGACCAAGAACGCCTTCCTGCTCAAGGCAGAACTCGAAAAGGACAGTGCTTCCCATGGCCACTGATAACGCAATCGAAAGCCCCCATCGCGAGGGGCGCCAATCTCATGGCCTGATCGGGATGATCCTTGATGTCGCGGTTCGTTTCCGCTGGGCCATGATCGTCCTGACGGTCGGCGCCGCAATCTGGGGGGCGATGAACCTGCTCAAGCTTCCGATCGATGCTGTGCCGGACATCACCAACGTTCAGGTGCAGATCAACACCGAGGCGCCGGCACTGTCGCCTGCGCAAGTTGAAACCCAGGTGACCTATCCGATCGAGACCGGCCTGGCAGGGATCGAGGGGCTCGACTTCACACGCTCGATCTCGCGCAACGGGTTCAGTCAGGTCACCGCCATCTTCGAGGAGGGTACCGATCTCTATTTCGCACGGCAACAGGTGAACGAGCGTCTGGCTCCCCTGACCGCTGCCCTGCCGGAAGGCGCTGAACCAATCATGGGCCCGATATCGACCGGTCTCGGCGAAGTGCTCATGTACACGATCGAATATGAGCAGCCCGGCGGGAACGGCGCCCCAGTAGGCGGTACGACCGGATGGCAGCCGGACGGCAGCTTCGTCACCGAACGTGGCGACAGGCTGGACAGCGATGTCGCAAAGGCCGCGTATTTGCGCACGGTACAGGACTGGATCGTGGCGCCGCTGATGCGCTCGACACCGGGCGTCGCCGGGGTGGATTCCATCGGCGGCTTCGAGAAGAAATATCTCGTCCAGCCCGATCCGTCGCGCCTGACCGGCTACGGCTTGTCATTCGACGACCTGATCAATGCGCTGGAGGCTGCCAACCTTGCCGAGGGTGCGAACTTCGTCGACCGCGCGGGTGAGGCATTGCTCGCGCGGGTCGATGCCCGGCTCGGTAGCATCGAAGATATCGAGCAGGCCGTTGTCGCGACACGCGAAGGCGTTCCGATCCGCATCGTCGATGTCGCGACCGTCAGCATCGGCGGCGAGCTCAGAACCGGCGCGGCTTCGCTCAACGGCGACGAGGCGGTGGTGGGCACAGTGCTCATGCGTGCAGGCGAAAACAGCCGCACCGTTTCGGCGCAGGCTGCCGAACGGCTTGAGGAGGTACGCGCTTCGCTGCCGGACGGGGTCGAAGCGGAGATTGTCTACAATCGCTCCTCGCTGGTCGATGCCACCATCGCCACTGTCGAGAAGAACCTCGTCGAAGGGGCGCTGCTCGTTATCGTGGTGCTGTTCCTGCTGCTTGGCAATATCCGCGCCGCGATCATCGCCGCGCTGGTCATTCCGATATCGATGCTGATGGCCGCAATCGGCATGAACCGGCTTGGCGTGTCGGGTAATCTGATGAGCCTTGGCGCACTCGACTTCGGCCTGATCGTCGACGGAGCGGTCATCATCGTCGAAAACAGCGTCGCGCGGCTTGCCGCCCGCCAGCACAGCGAAGGGCGGCTGCTCACGTTGGGCGAGAGGCTAACCGAAGCGAGGCTGGCGGCGCAGGAAATGATCAAGCCGACCGTTTATGGGCAGGCGATCATCCTGCTGGTCTACGCGCCTCTGCTCACCTTCACCGGGGTCGAAGGCAAGACCTTCTCGCCCATGGCCATCACGGTGATGCTGGCGCTGACTTCGGCGTTCGTCCTGTCGCTGACTTTCGTGCCAGCGATGATCGCCGTGCTGCTCAACAAGAAGCTCACCGAAAAGGAAGTGAAGCCGGTTCGCCTGGCAAAGGAACGCTATGGGCCCGCGCTGCGCCGCGCCATAGCGCGTCCGTGGCCGGTGATCGGCGTAGGGGCGGGACTGTTCGCGGTCGCGGCCTTCATGTTCAGCTTCCTTGGCAGCGAATTCACGCCGCAGCTCGACGAGCGCGACCTCGCCGTGCAGGCCCTGCGCATCCCGTCGACCCCGCTCGAGCGGTCGCTCGAAATGCAGCGCAAGGTCGAAAACCGGCTTGAGCAGTTTCCGCAGGTCGCACTGGTCTTCTCCCGCACAGGTACGGCCGAGGTGGCAACCGATCCGATGCCGCCCAACGCGTCCGATGCCTATGTCATTTTGAAGCCGCGTGACGAATGGCCGGATCCTGGTCTGTCCAAGGATGACTTGGTTGCCGAGATGGAAAGCGCGCTTGGTACCCTCGTGGGCAATGCCTACGAGTTCAGCCAGCCGATCGAGCTTCGCTTCAACGAGCTGATCGCGGGCGTACGCGGTGATCTCGCCGTCAAGCTTTATGGCGACGATCTCACCGCTATGACCGCTGCTGCCAACGAGGTTGCCGGGGTTCTGCAGGGCATCGAGGGCGCGGCCGACGTCAAGGTCCAGCAGGTGACCGGCTTCCCGACGCTCGACATCGCGTTCGACCGGCCCACCATCGCGCGTTATGGCCTTACGGTCGAAGACGTGGCCCAATCGGTCGCCATTGCTCTTGGAGGCAGGCCCGCCGGGCTGGTCTTCGAAGGCGATCGCCGGTTCGATGTCGTCGTTCGCCTGTCGAATGCGGCGCGGGACGATTTCGACCAGCTCGGTGCGCTCCCGATCCTGCTGCCGGGCGGTTCGACGATACCCTTGCGCTCGGTTGCCGAGTTCCGGGTGGTCGACGGGCTGGCAGAAGTTCGCCGCGAGCAGGGCCGCAGGCTCGTGATCGTATCTGCCAATGTCCGCGAGCGCGATCTCGGCTCCTTCGTGGAAGAAGCGCAGGCACAAGTGGGCGACAGGGTCAAAATGCCGCCCGCATCGTTCATCGAATGGGGCGGGCAGTACCAGAACCTGCAGGCCGCGAAGGAACGGCTCTCGATCGTGGTGCCGATCTGCTTCACGGTCGTCCTCTTGCTGCTGTTCATGGCGCTGGGCGGATGGATTCCGGCCTTGTCGGTGTTCAGCGCGATCCCGATGGCGCTTGCAGGCGGTGTTTTCGCATTGGCTCTCAGGGGTATGCCGTTCTCGGTCTCCGCTGCGGTCGGCTTCATCGCATTGTCGGGCGTTGCCGTCCTCAATGGCCTCGTGATGATGACCGCGATCCGCCAGCGGCTCGATGCGGGACTGGCCCTCGACGATGCCATTTGCGAAGGCGCACTGGCTCGCTTGCGGCCGGTCCTGATGACGGCTCTGGTGGCATCGCTCGGCTTCGTGCCGATGGCGATAGCCACCGGCACCGGGGCCGAAGTGCAGCGACCTCTCGCGACGGTGGTCATCGGCGGTTTGATCACCGCCACGGCACTCACTTTGTTCGTACTTCCGGCTATAGCCCGGCTTGTCCTGCACACGGATGAGGACAAACGAAGCTGGCGGGAAAAGTGGTGGGATCGCATTCGGCGCAATCTCACTCGGACAGAACGCCGCGAGTGGTCTGAAATCACCTGACG
>JAUIFP010000106.1 GCA_030430365.1 Alphaproteobacteria bacterium
GACTTGCGCCGGGAACTGGTGCGGGCGAAGGGACTCGAACCCCCACATCTTACGATACTGGTACCTAAAACCAGCGCGTCTACCAGTTCCGCCACGCCCGCGGCCCAACGAAGCCTGCAGGCCCCCCGGTAAAGTCCGGTTGCCTGCGAAACAGGCAAGCGCCCTTATAAGGGCACGGAGAAAAGGGCAAGCGTCACGGAACAAACCGCGCGGCAAATGGAACATTCGGCGCCTTCGCTACGTTGCATTTATATGAGCCACGACCCGAAGCATCTGCCTGCATATCTGCAGGCTGCAGCCAGTTGGAACCATCCGCGCGAGATTGCCGGGGGAGGCGACAGCGACCATCCCGGCTCGACACCTGAAGAGGCGCCGCCCCCAGGTGAAGATACGGACGAGCCCGGGGGTATTCCTCAGGACGTCCCGCCGGCAAGGGAAGAGCCCAATGAACCGGGCACCAACCCGATCGAAACGCCGCCGCCGCCCGACTGAGCGTAGCAGCCGATTGATTTTCGCAGGCGCGCTGCCTAAGCGCTGCGCATGAGCGAAGAAACACCCTCCACCGCGGGTCCCGACCTGCCTCCCGATCGGCTGGCGATCAGCCCTGCGAGCCCCCATTTCGATGCCGAGAAGCTCCAGCGCGGAGTTGGCATCCGGTTCAAAGGCACCGTGCGCACCAATGTGGAGGAATATTGCATTTCCGAAGGCTGGGTGCGCGTGCAGGCAGGCAAGACGGTGGACCGCAAGGGCCAGCCGCTGACAATCAAGCTGAACGGCCCGGTGGAAGCCTGGTACGAGGATCTGGGCGAAGATCCGCCCATCGCCAAAGCTGGCTAAACGCAGCGGCAAAGTACGGCTTTGACTTGCCAAGCGCCGCGCGGCACGCCACCTGCGCGGCAATGCCAGCAAAAAAGCTCCCTCAGGTCATCATCATTGGCCGCCCGAATGTGGGCAAGTCGACGCTGTTCAACCGGCTCGTCGGCAAGAAACTTGCGCTGGTCGACGATCAGCCGGGCGTAACGCGTGACCGCCGCTTCGGCGATGCCAGCCTGCTGGGGCTCGATTTCACGCTCGTCGATACCGCCGGATGGGAAGACGAAGATCCCGACAGCCTGCCAGGGCGAATGCGCGCGCAGACAGAGGTTTCCGTGCAGGGTGCGGCTGTCGCTCTATTCGTAGTGGATGGGCGCGCAGGCATTACCCCGCTGGATGATGAAATCGCCCGCTGGCTGCGCGAACACGACCTGCCGGTGATCCTGGTGGCCAACAAGGCGGAAGGCCGTTCGGCAGAAAACGGCATTCTGGAATCTTACAGCCTGGGCATGGGTGAGCCCGTGGCGATATCGGCCGAACATGGCGAAGGCATGGGCGACCTGTTCGAAGCGCTGCTGCCGATTATCGGCGGCGAGGATGACGATAACCAGGACGAGCGCGAGCCTGGAGGGGAAGACGGCGATGAAGCGCCCAGCGGCCCGCTGAAGCTGGCCATTGTCGGCCGTCCCAATGCCGGCAAGTCCACGCTGATCAACCGCCTTCTGGGCGAGGACCGCCTTCTTACCGGGCCGGAGGCAGGGATCACGCGCGATTCGATTGCAGTGGACTGGCAATGGAAAGATCCGAAGTCCGGCGAAATGCGCGACATCCGCCTGATCGACACGGCCGGCATGCGCAAGAAAGCGCGCGTCACCGAGAAGCTGGAGCGGCTGGCCGTCGCCGATGCCCGCCATGCAGTCGATTTCGCCGAAGTCGTGGTGCTGTTGCTCGACGCGACCAAGGGGCTGGAACACCAAGATTTGAAGATTGCCGATCTGGTGTTGCAGGAAGGGCGTGCACTGATCATCGCGATCAACAAATGGGACGTCGCCGAAAATCCGTCCGGCCTGTTCAACGGTATCAGGGAAGCGTTGGGAGACGGCCTTTCGCAGGTGAAGGGCGTTCCGCTCTTCTCCGTCTCCGCCCGCACGGGCAAGGGTCTGGATGCGCTGCTGACTGCCGCCTTTGACATTCGCGATGCCTGGAGCAAGCGGGTGCCGACTGCCGTGCTCAACCGCTGGTTCGACGAAGCGCTGGAAGCCAATCCGCCCCCCGCACCGGGCGGAAAGCGGATCAAGCTACGCTATATCACCCAGATCAAGACCCGCCCGCCCAGTTTCGTGATATTCGGCACGCGCCTGGACCAGCTGCCCAAGAGCTATGAGCGGTATCTGGTGAATTCGATCCGGAAACATCTCGATTTCGGATCGGTGCCCGTACGGGTGACGCTCAAGAGCCCGAAAAACCCATACGCGAAGGATTGAGCTCGGCCTGCGCCGGCGCAGCCACACGGTCTGCCCTGCGGCCCGCTGCGGACGCGCCCATTGCCTCCGCCCTTGCGAGCCAGGCCTGACGCTTCGCCAGATCGGACAGTTTGACCGAGCCGAACATGGCGACCTTGCGCGGCCTTATGCCGCAAAATTCAAACAGCTGCTTCTTCAGCAGGCGCCGCCACGATCCGAGGTAAAGCAGGCTATCGAGCCACGGGGGCGTATCTGCCGTGATGATGGTGTCGGCCGTACGCCCTTCCAGCAACTTGTCCCATTTGATGCCGGGGCCTGAACGGTATTTGTAGGCGAAGCCCGAGGTCAGCCCGCGATCGAGCAAATCCTTCGCCCGCGCGGGCATCGCGCCCCACCAGCAGGGATGCACGATCAGGATATGGTCCGCCCATTGGACAGCCTGCTGCCAAGCCTGAATGTCCCCTTCCAGTTCAGGCGCGCCGTCATAACCATCGAATGCCGCGCTGAAGCGCATATCCGCCAGGTCCATACGCCGGACTTGCGCGCCGGATGCCTGGGCCCCGCGCTGATAGGCATCGGCAATTGCCGCGTTGAAGGAACCGGCCCCGGGATGGGCCACCCAAATGAAAATTCGATCCGCCATGTTCACATTCCCCTTTGCTTGACACTGTGTAAAGTTGACATGGCGTCAAATGGCTCTAGCTTGACACGATGTCAAGCAAAAATCCCGACACGCGCCACCGCATCCTGGAAGCTGCCCGGACGATGCTGGAAGAGGAGAAGGCGCCCAAGGTGCGCATGGGCGATATAGCGAAGGCCGCAGGGATCAGCCGCCAGGCACTCTATCTCCATTTTCCTACGCGGGCCGAGCTGCTGGTGGCCACGGCGCGGTTTCTGGACGAAGTGAATGGCGCAGATGCGAAATTTGCCGCATGCTCTGAAGCGCGAACCGGCCGCGAAAGGCTCGACGCCTTCATCCAGGCATGGGGCGGCTATATTCCGGAAATCTATGGTGTGGGCCGCGCCTTGCTGGCCATGCAGGATACGGACGAGGCGGCCCGCGCCGCCTGGGAAGACCGTATGCAGGCAGTCCGCTCGGGCTGCCGCTCAGCGGTTGAAATGCTCGATTCCGATGGCTCGCTATGCAGCGAGGTGACTGCCGAACGGGCAGTCGATCTGCTCTGGACGCTGCTGTCGGTCCGCAATTGGGAACAGCTCACACAGGCATGCGGCTGGTCCCAGGCGGAGTATGTGCGCGAAATGCAGGCATTGGCGCAGCGGGCACTGATCCGCGCGGAGAACTGACTCCGCCAGCCTGTGCCCGCCCCGCCTGGGCGTGAATGCAATTACTCGACGGGGTCCGGCTGGGGGTTTTCCAGATCGGCGAAACGGAATTGGACCTTGGTCTGCTCTTCCGTGACCGGACGCGAACGGAAGAAATCTTCGAGCGAACTCGGCTGGCCGCCACCGGTCAGTTCCGCGAAATCGCCGCTCTCGCAATCATATTTGCCCTCTCGCATACCTTGCTGGAACGCCGTGAAGACGGGGGCCAGATCCTCGCCCTTCTCGGTCAGCCGCGTCAGCAATTCATCGGGCGACATATGGACAACCCGGATCGGTTGGCCATTGACCTTGGAAAGCAGCGCCATGACCTGATCTATGTTGAGCGCTTCGCGGCCGGTGATGTCATAGATGCGGTTTTCGGTGCTGTCGCCCGCAAGCGCGCCGGCGGTCGCCCTTGCGCAATCTTCCCGCGGGATGAAAGCGCAGCGCCCTTCCCCGCTGCCGGCCCAGAACTCACCCGTACCGAGCGCCTGCGCCCAGCTGAAGGTGAGATGGAAATCGGGATATTCCCACATCCGCAGGATCGACCAGGTCATACCGCTTGCCCTGATCGCCTCTTCGGTGTGCCAATGGTCGCGTTTCCAGAAACAGCAGGTCGGCGGTTCCGGATTGGGCGCCGATGTATAGATGATGTGGCCGACACCTGCCTTTTCGGCAGCATTGACCGCGGCGACCTGGCGCACGACCCGGCGGCGGTTGGGATCGCCCAGCGGATCGGTGTCGGCAAGGTAGCTCTCCAGCGGGTCTGCATCCACGCTGATCAGCAGCAGGCGATCCGCGCCCGAAAATGCCTCTACCAGCCCTTCCGGATCGTCGAAGTCGCCCGCCCGCACGGTGATGCCGCGCTCGGCCAGATGAGCAACGCTTTCCGGCCTGCGCGTAACCCCGATTATACGCTCCGGAGCAACCCCGTGAACATCGATGAGATTTCCGATTACGAGCTGCGCGAGCCCGCCCGATGCACCTGTCACCAGGAGAGTTGGAGCATCCTTCGCCATCTGTACATTCCTCTGCCTATCATTGGTTTCACGGTTGCCGTGTTGACCGATTGACTAACAAGAGGATGGCGCGAGGGCAAACTAAACAGTTTGGAAAATGGCAAATCCCGCCTTGCGGGCAGGCCTCAGTCTTCCGCTGCTTCGCTGTTGAGCTGAACGTAGTTCTGCAGGCCCATACGCTCGATCATGTCGAACTGGGTTTCCAGGAAATCGACATGCTCTTCTTCGCTTTCCAGGATCCGTTCGAACACTTCGCGGCTGATATAGTCCCGCACCTTCTCGCATTGCTCGATCGCGTCTTTCAGCAGCGGAATGGCTTCCATTTCCAGCGCGAGGTCGGCCTTCAGAATCTCTTCGACATTCTCGCCCACCTTCAATTTGTGGATCGCCTGGAAATTGGGAAGCGCCTCAAGGAACAGGATACGCTCCGCCAGCACGTCCGCATGCTTCATCTCGTCGATCGATTCTTCGCGCTCTTTCGCGGCGAGCTTGTGCACGCCCCAATCGTTGAGCACGCGGTAATGCAGCCAGTACTGGTTTATCGCGGTCAGCTCATTGGTGAGCGCCTGGTTGAGGAATTCGATGACTTTTGCGTCGCCCTTCATGGGAGCCCCTTCTGGCTAAATGCGGATATGCCTAAAGCATGCGCGCCGCAGAGCACGGTGGCAAGAGGTGCTTTCGAAAAAATCGCAGGATTCTGGGGTATTGCGAGTGATTTGCGATATAAAGCCAGTGCCCGAAATCAGGCCGCCGCAAATGCTCCGCCAATCGCAGCGGCACGTTCTTCAAGGAGGATTTCCTCCGCCTCTTCGAAACACTGGCCGCATTGCGGGCGCTTGCCCAGGATTTCGTACACGGCTTCCGGATCGCCCCCATGGCGGCGGGCGGCCTTACGCAGATCGCATTCGCGGATTGCATTGCAGACGCATATGTACATGCCCATTGATTTAATGCGAATAGATCGCATTAGCAAGCGGAATATTGTGGCGGCGAATAATCTGATCCTGTCGGCCGAGACTCTCCGCCAATGCAGATCCACACGCTATCGCCGCATGGGGAACAATCGCCAATAGGTCAGGCAGCGCCACACCCATTCCAGCGGACCGAACCGGAAATGCGAAAGCCACGGTTTGGACCATGCGAGCATCGCCGCCCAGCCGAACAAGACCGCCACCAGCAATTCCGCGCGATCAAGCTGGCCATAATAGCCGCCGGCCCAGCCCCTGAATACCAACATCATCAGGACCGATGTCCCGATATAGTTGGAAAAGGCCGCCCTGCCCGCAGCTGTCAGCCTGCCACCTATCCGGCTTTCACTCAAACGCGGCGCCCAGCAGACAAGCAAAGCCGCCAGACCCAGGATCACCGGCAGACGAGGAATCTGCGGCGCTGCATTGAAGATGAAATCGGTCAGGTAGGGTGGGAACCCTGCAGCCATGCCCCAGAGCCCGAGCGGCAAAGTCAGGCCTGTGCCTGCAATGACCCCCGCCCAGCCCCATCGGCGCATCGAACCCGGATCGATCCCGCCGCTGAAGAAGCCCAACCGGAAAAGCGCCGCACCGATCAACATTAGCGGAATTGTTTCGATCAGCGCGAAAAAGGGCGTTTGCCAAATCTGCGATGCGCGGTGTTCGAACGTGAATTCCACTTGCTGCGCAAAACCGCCATTCGCGAACACGTCAGCTTCGGCTTCAGCCTCTTCTAACCGTGTTTCCCAATATCCCTGCTGGGTCTGATGAGTTCGCGCCTCCTGCCCTTGCGCTGCGGCGGCATGGTCGGCGCTTGCCGAACCGGCATGCATCATGGCGAGCAGCAGCCCCCCGCTCACATACCAGACGATGCCCGTTCTCAGCAGGCTCCTCGCGGGGAGGTGCAGCAACGTCATCACCACCAGGCCCGAGAGCGCATAGAGAAACAGAATATCGCCCCAGAAGAGCAGAAAGAAATGGAGCAGCCCGAACAGCATCAGCCACAGCAACCGGCGGATCTGCAGCCACGCCGATTGCCCGCGCGCAATCGTGCGATCGATGAACAGCGCCATGCCGGCACCGAATAAGAGCGTGAACAGCCCGCGCATCTTGCCGTCGATCAGAAGATATTGAACCAGCCAAAGCGATTCGTTGGCCGCGCCCAGCGCGTCGGGCAAGATAGCCGGCCAGCTATAGGCAAGCAGGGGATGCGCAAATCCCACGATATTCGCCCCCAGAATGCCGAGCACGGCCACCCCGCGAATGAAATCGAGCGAAACGAGCCGCCCGCTGTCATCGGTCGGCATTGCGGGGGCGGCACTGGATTGACGGGTATCTGCCGCGGCGTCATCGGCCATCGCCTGCTCCCTTGCCGCAGCTGCGATTGCAGCGGTGAATTGCAGGCCAGACCGAACCGCCCACTCGGCGCTCTTGTCCGATCATCCCCGCTTCCAGGCAAGCGATTCTTGCCCAGCTATATGCGTGGTGCACTTGCCCGCGAACCCGCTTGGCGGCTAGTCGCCGGAAGCAGATTTGAACCTCAATTGAGTCAAAGCCCGATCATGGCAATACAGCATCAGAAAACCCACATGTTGTTTCCCACGCCTGTCCTCGAATTCGAGGTCGAGGACGCCGGACGCATGAACGCACTGTTGTGCGAGGAAATCGCTGAGCGGGCAAAGACCGAAAAGGGCAACAATCGCTCCAATGTCAGCGGCTGGCATAGCGAGAGCGATCTGTTCAAGCGAACCGAACCCGGCCACAAGGAATTGGCCGAAGCCATCAAACAGGCCGTGCAGAATGCTACGCGCCGAATCCTCAGAGGCGGAACCACAGCCAATCTCCGCTTCGTTCTGTCGGGATGGGTCAACGTCAATCCGCCCGGCGCCTACAACATGCCCCATGACCATCCCGGCGCATTCTGGTCGGGCGCTTATTATGTCTCCATGCCGCCGGCGTCGAACACCCATGCAGAGTATGGTGCGATCTCTTTCATCGACCATCGTCCTGCACCCACGGGCCAGCCAGCGGTCAAATCGCCATTATTCCGCGGCAATGTCAGCTTTCGGCCCAAGCCGGGTACCATCATCCTGTTCCCCGGAATCGTCCGGCACTGGGTCCACCCCCAGTTCGATGCAACGGAGGACCGGATTTCGGTCGCCTTCAATGCTATCGCCTATGGGGCGAAGGAACCGCCCCCGCCCGAGCAGACCGCGAATACTTAATTCGTACAAGAAGGCGGTTTGTTAACCCAAAATTAGGGGTGATCTGCGATCCCGGCACCGGAAACGCCGGAAACAGATGCAGATCCGGCCTAATTTTCAGGGGGAACAGCCTTGC
>JAUIFP010000015.1 GCA_030430365.1 Alphaproteobacteria bacterium
AATATGCCGCCGATGCGCGCATCAAGCTGGACCTGGTGCGCGATCACCTGGCCGGCAAGGAAATGGAGATCGGCCGCCATTACGAGCGGAGCGGGCGCTGGCTCGCCGCGCAGATCCGCTTCAGCAACGTGATCGATGATTATACGACCACCAGCCACACGCCCGAGGCGCTGTACCGGCTGGCGGAGACGAACCTCGCGCTTGGCCTGCCCGAAGAGGCGCAGAAGAACGCCGCGGTGCTCGGATCGAACTATCCGGGCAGCGAGTGGTACGAAAAAGCCTATGAGCTGATGCAGGAACACGCGCCGGGCACCGACGCGAGCTGAACGGGCCTGCGGGCTTTCCCAGCTCCTGCCAGTTTGCGCGGCCCAATCAGGGCAGCGGGTCGGAGCTGTTCCAGTAACGCGGCGTCGAAAGCGGCATGATTCGGAAGAAGGCGTTGATCGAGTGGATCTGGCCGCCCCAGATCTTGAACGCTTCGAATGTGATCAGCGCGTTATTGTCGCCATAGGAATCGGTGTAGCCGAAATTCATCCATAGCAGGACGATGCCGGCTTCCTCGTCCACCGCGGCCACGCTGGCGATGATCCCGGGATGGACCATGATCCGCTGCGTATACATCCCGCAATCGTCGCGCCCGCAGCCTTCGCCCGCAGTGATGAAGCCGTTCTCCACGCGGTAGGTTTCCGGCGCAAAGGGCGTTCCGCCATCGGTGAAATTGCCGATCCGCAGCCCCTCCGTATAGGTCAGCGCGGTGGCGATCGTTCCCTCGCGCGGCATCTTCCGATCGGCAGGCACGGGACCGTCCAGGCCCCGGATCGGCCCGCCCAACTCGGTCGGCTGATAGGGGGAATCGGGTGCCACCCGCTGCACCAGCGTTTCGACCCCGGCGATTTTGCTGTCCTCGACATGGAGCACCAGCGAATAGAGTACGATATTGTCGCCTTCCATCAGCTCCACATGCGATGCGGCGATCTGCTTTTGCGTATCGAGATAATCCTGCCGGAAGCCGCCCTGGCCGCTGACCGTCTCCCAAAGGCCTTCGCCCAGCTCCAGATCGGCCGAATCCTCGGTAAAGCGCACATCCTCCGTCACCGGCAGGGTGGAGGGATCCTGCGCAATCAGCGCATCGACATATTGTGTGATCAGCCCGGTCAGGCAGGCACGGTCGCATTCTTCGGCCGAGGCCGGCGCGGCCGGAAGCAGGACGATGGCCAGCAATGCGCCGAACGCGGCGAGCCTGGCCTTCACGATAGGGGCGGTGTGAAGCATGATTTCCTCTCCGATCGAGAGCCTTGAGGCCCTTCATTAGCTTGCTCAGGATAGGGCGGAATGCGCATTTGGGAAGAGGGGAACGGCGCCGCGAGCCGGGGCCTTGCGGATTCTCGCGGATAAGCCGTGCGCGGGCGGGGCAAATGGCGGTGACGGGGGCATGCAGTTGAGCTAGACCGTCTGCGAACCGATGCTCACTGCGCTCAACATTCGCAATATCGTGCTGATCGAAGGGCTGGAGCTTGCCTTCGGCCCCGGCCTTGGCGTGCTGACGGGGGAGACGGGCGCGGGCAAGTCGATCCTGCTCGATGCGCTGGGCCTGGTGCTGGGCAGCCGCGCCGATTCCGCCCTGGTCCGCTCTGGGGAAACGCAGGCCAGCGTGACGGCCACTTTCGAATTCGCCCAATTGCCGCTGCCTGTGCGCCAGGCGCTGGAAGAAGCAGAGGTGGATGTGGAGCCGGGCGAGCCGTTGATCCTGCGCCGCTCGCTCAAGGCCGATGGCGGCGGGCCGGTCAGTTCGCGCGGCTTCGTCAACGATCAGCCGGTCGGTGCGGCGCTGCTGCGGGAGCTTTCGGCCTCGCTGGTGGAACTGCACGGCCAGCATGACGACCGCGGCCTGGTCAATCCGCGCGGCCACCGCGCTCTGCTGGACCGTTATGCCGGGGCCGATATCGCCGGCGTCGCCAAAGCGTGGGACACGTGGCGCGCGGCGGAAGATGCTTTGGCTCAGGCGAAGGATGCGATCGAGCAGGCCCGCGCAGATCAGGACCTGTTGCTCGCCCATCTGGCGGAACTGACCGCGCTGGAACCGCAGGAGGGTGAGGAGGAACAGCTCGCCGAAGCGCGCAGCGCGATGCAGAAGGGCGAGAAGCTCTCAGGCGATCTGGAAGAGCTGCGCCATCTGTGGGACGGCTCCGAAAGCGCGCTGGCCAGCTTGCGCTCTGCCGCTCGGCGGCTGGACCGGATTGCCGGGGAACATCCGCCGCTGGCCGAAGCGCTGCAAGCGCTCGACCGCGCGGTGATCGAAGCAGGCGAAGCGGAAGAGAAGCTGGAAGCGGCGGCGGATGCGCTCACCCATGATCCGGCGGAACTGGACCGGATCGAAACCCGGCTGTTCGATCTGCGTGCGCTCGCCCGCAAGCATCGCTGCGAAGTGGATGAGCTGCCTGCCAAGATGCAGGAAATGCGCAGTGCGCTCGATGCGATCGAGGCAGGCGATGCCCAGATCGGCGAGTTGGAAGCAGCGGCGCGCAAGGCAGGGGACATCTATTCGGCGGCGGCCTGCGAGCTGAGCGATTTGCGCAGCGAAGCAGCCGAAAGACTGGATGAAGCGGTGGCGAAGGAGCTTGCCCCGCTCAAGCTGGATGCCGCGCGCTTCAAGACGGCTGTCACCGAGTTGCCGGAGGATCGCTGGGGCCCATCCGGCATGGACGGCGTGGAATTCCTGATCTCGACCAATCCCGGTGCGGATTTCGCGCCGCTCAACAAGATTGCCAGCGGCGGCGAACTGTCACGCTTCATCCTGGCGCTGAAAGTCGCTCTGGCGGAGCAGGGCGGGGCGGCGACGGTGATCTTCGACGAGATCGACCGCGGCGTGGGCGGCGCGGTGGCGTCTGCAATTGGCGAGCGGCTCGCGCGGCTGGCCGGGGAAGGGCAGCTTCTCGCTGTCACGCATTCGCCCCAGGTGGCGGCGCGCGGCGGCACGCATTACGTCATCGCCAAGAGCAGCGAAGGCACGGTGACGCGAACCGGTGTCGTGCTACTCGATCAGGCGGGCCGGCAGGAGGAAATCGCGCGCATGCTTTCGGGCGCGGAGATCACTTCCGAGGCCCGCGCCCAGGCCGATCGGCTGCTGGAGGGGGTGTAAGTGGCCGACATCACCGAAGCCGAGGCCGCCAATGAGCTGATGCGGCTGGCGAGGCAGATCGCCAAGCACAACAAGCTTTATCATGCCGAAGACGCGCCCGAGATCACCGATCAGGAATTCGATGCGCTGGTCCGCCGCAATGCCGAGCTGGAAGAGCAGTTCCCGCATCTGATCCGGGATGACAGCCCGTCCAAACAGGTCGGGCACGAGGTAGCAGCCTCGCCGCTGAGCAAGGTGCGGCACGAGGTTCGCATGATGAGCCTCGACAATGCGTTCAGCGATGAGGAAGTCGCCGATTTCGTCGGCCGCGTGCGGCGCTTCCTGGCGTTGGGCGAGGACGAGCCGGTGGCGATGACCGCCGAAGACAAGATTGACGGCCTGTCATGCTCTCTGCGCTACGAGAAGGGCAAGCTGGTGCGGGCGGCCACGCGCGGCGACGGCGAAGTGGGCGAAGACGTTACCCCCAATGTCGCGACCATTTCCGACATTCCGCAGGAGCTCAAAGGCAAGGCGCCGGACGTGTTCGAGATCCGCGGCGAGGTCTATATGGCGACGCAGGATTTCCGCGATCTCAACAACCGGCTGATGAAGGAAGCGCGCGACAAGGCGGAAGAGAAGGGCGAGGAGTTCGAGCCCGACAAAGTCCGCCAATTCGCCAATCCGCGCAATGCCGCCGCCGGATCGCTGCGGCAGAAGGATGCGAGCGTTACGGCGCAGCGCCCTCTGCGCTTCTGGGCACATGGCTGGGGCGCGGCTTCCGAAGTGCCGGGCGAAACGCAGCATGCGGTGATGCAGCAGATCGAGAAGTGGGGCCTGCCGATCTCACCCGATCTGACTTTATGCTCCTCGCTGGAGGAAATGCTGGCCGCCTATGCCAAGATTGCCGAGGGCCGGGCTGGCCTGCCCTATGAGATCGACGGCGTCGTCTACAAGGTGGACCGGCTGGACTGGCAGCAGCGGCTGGGCTTCGTGGCCAAGGCGCCGCGCTGGGCGATGGCGCATAAATTTCCGGCCGAGCAGGCGGAAACCACGCTGGAGAAGATCGAAATCCAGGTCGGCCGCACCGGCAAGCTGACGCCGGTGGGGCGGCTGGCCCCGGTGCTGGTCGGCGGCGTCACCGTGACCAATGTCACGCTGCATAATCGCGACGAGATTGCCCGGCTGGGCGTGCGCCCGGGAGACCGGGTGGTTGTGCAAAGAGCTGGGGATGTCATCCCGCAGCTTGTGGATAACCTCACCCGCGATGTGGAGCGCGAGCCGTTCGAGTTCCCCGATCATTGCCCCGAATGCGGCAGCGAAGCGGTCGCCGAAGAGGGCGAAGTGGATGTGCGCTGCACGGGCGGGCTGATCTGCCCGGCGCAGCGGACCGAGCGGCTGAAGCATTTCGTCAGCCGCGGAGCGCTGGATATTGACGGGCTGGGCGAAAAGACGATCGACCAGTTCTTCGGCCTGGGGTGGCTGGAAAGCCCCGCCGATATTTTTCGCCTGAAGGACAAGCGCGAAGAAATCCTGGCGCTGGAAGGCTGGCAGGACAAGTCTGTGGATAATCTGTTGGCTTCTGTGGAAGACCGGCGTGCGCCCGATGCCGCGCGGCTGCTATTCGGCCTCGGCATCCGCCATGTCGGCGCAGTCACGGCGCGCGATTTGATGAAGCGTTTCCATGAAATGCCTGCCCTGCGTGCCATGGCTGAGAAGGCGCATGCGGGTGACGAGGAAGCGATTGGCGAGCTGACCTCGATCGACGGGGTCGGCCCGGTGGTGGTGAAGGCGCTGGGCGATTTCTTCCACGAGGATCATAACAAGCAGGTGTGGGACGATCTGCTGAGCGAGCTCGATCCGCCGCGCTACGAAGTGGAATCGCTGGAAAGCCCGGTCTCGGGCAAGACCGTGGTCTTCACCGGCAAGCTGGAGACGATGAGCAGGGACGAGGCGAAGGCCCAGGCCGAGCGGCTGGGTGCGCGCGCATCCGGCTCCGTCTCGGCCAAGACCGACCTGGTGGTCGCCGGCCCGGGCGCGGGATCGAAGCTGAAAAAGGCCGCGGAACTGGGCATAGAAGTGATCGACGAGGAAGGCTGGGCTGAGATTGTGAAAGCGGCCGGGTAAAAGCCCGGCTTGTGCCCAAGAGGCATCAGAATGGGAGAGAGAGGATGAAAATTGCGGGAATGGCCGCGTCGCTGGCCTTGGCGGCGGCAACGGGTCTGATCGGCGCGGCACCGCTGCAGGCGCAAGGGGAAGTGGAAGCATCGAGCGAAGCGCCTGCCGAGCTCAAGCTCTGGCGGCTTTCCTGCGGGGATATGCCCGAAAGCCCGCTCTATTTCTATTCGGACACGATGGACTATGCCGGGAAGACCAAGGATCTGCCGGTGAGCTGCTATCTCATCAAGCATGGCGATACCTACATGATGTGGGATACCGGCTTCGGCACCGAATATATCGAAAATCCCGCAGACGGCCTGATCCAGATCACCATGGAACGTTCCCTGCTCGATCAACTGGGCGATCTTGGGCTGACGGCGGACGAAATCTCCATCTTGGGGATCAGCCACAATCATGGCGATCATGTGGGGCAGGCGGCGGATTTCCCGGGTGCGAAACTGCTGATCGGCGCCGCCGACCTGGAGCAGATGCGCACCGGTGAGGGGCTGACGCTGACCCAGAGCGACGAGTTGGCGCCCTGGCTCGATCCCGCAAGCGATGCCGAAGGCGTGACGGGCGACAAGGACGTGTTCGGCGATGGCAGCGTGGTGATGCTGGCGATGCCCGGCCATACTAGGGGCCATCACGCCTTGCTGGTGCGCTTACCCGAAACGGGCCCGGTGCTGCTGAGCGGGGACCAGTATCACTTCACCGAGCAGATGGAGACGGGCGGCGTCCCGCCCTTCAACTGGAACCGCGCCGAAACATTGGCGTCACACGAACGCTTCGTGGCACTGGCGAAGAATGTGGGGGCCACGATCATCATCCAGCATGAGCCGGGCGATGTCGGCAAGCTTCCGGCCTTTCCAGAAGCGGCGGAATAATGCGCTCTATGGGCAATTTACCGCACTGCAACACCCCGATTGAGATGCACGGAGAAACTGTTAAGCTCACACCGGTTGCATATTGAAGGGAATCCCGCCCGCTTCCTGTCCACCGTAATTTCACGGCTCTGGACCGAACATGAGAACTTGTCCGAACCCCCGAACTGGAGAGCATGTCCATGAAACTCAAATTTGCGCTTCTTGCCCTCGTTCCCGCGATGCTCGCGGCCTGCAGCGAGGCACCCGAAACGGCTACCGAAACCGAGGCGCCGGCGCCGCTGGAAGTGGTCGTGCCTTCGGGCGACTACACGCTCGACAAGCGGCACGCGTCGCTCCACTGGTCCGTGCCGCATATGGGCCTGGCCGATTACGTCGTGCGGATGACCGATATCGACGCGCAGTTGACGCTCGATACGGAAAATCCCTCCAACAGCTCGATCACCTTCACGGTCGATCCGCAATCGGTTGCGGCGCATTTGCCCGGCGACTGGGACGCGGCAGAGCGCGGTTATGCCAGCTGGGACGCGGAAATCGCGGAAGATCCCAAATTTCTCGCCGGCGCGGACGGTACGCCGATCACCTTTACTTCGACCAGTGTCGAGCCGACCGGCCCCAGCACGGCCGATGTTACCGGCGATCTGACATTCCGCGGCATGACTGCCCCGATCACCATGCAGGCGGAACTGACCGGCCAGCTGGAACAGCACCCCTTCGGCGGGATGCCGGCCGTGGGCTTCAAGGCCACCGGGACGCTTAAGCCGACCGATTTCGGTATGGACCTGATGGGCGGCGCGCTGGAAGACGTGGTGAACATTGAGTTCAACGGCGAATTCCACGGCGCCGCGCCTGAAGCCGAAGCGGAAGGCGAAGCAGAAGCCGCAGCCGAATAAGACGACAAGACAGGCAGGGTGAGGGGGCGTTAACGCGCCTCCTTACCTGCCGGTTGAACGGGGCAGGAAAAGATGGCGCCAAGCAGATATTCGCGCGTCGCGATGGGGCTGCACTGGCTGATCGCGGCATGCATTATTGCAATGGTCCCGATGGGCTGGTGGATGTCCGATGCGATTCTGGAACCGGAATCGCAGCAGACGGCTTACCAGCTGTTCCAGCTTCACAAATCGATCGGATTTCTGATCCTGGCGCTGACCGTGGCGCGACTCGCCTGGCGGCTGACGCACCGCGCGCCGCCGCTTCCCCCCGGCATGAAGGCGTTGGAAAGATTCGCCGCCCACGGCGTGCATGCGGCCTTCTATGCCCTGCTGATCGCCATGCCGCTTTCCGGCTGGATCTACGTTTCCACCGGCTGGTCCGCCACCACGGATCAGCCGCTGGATGTGGCCACTTCCTTCTTCGGCCTGTTCCAGATCCCGCATCTTTCCTTCGTGGCGGATGCCGCGCAGGCGGCCCGGCGCGACGTCGCCTTCGGCATGCTGGGCATTCACGAGCTGATTGCCTGGGGCGCGGTTGTGCTGTTCGTTCTGCATGTGGGCGCAGCCCTGAAACACCAGTTCCTTGACCGGGACGGCGTGATGGCCGCGATGGTTCCTTGGCTGAAAGCCGTCAATCCGCAGCCATCGGCAAAGAAGGGCAAGAGCGGCGTGGCGGTGCTGGCCGGTATCGTGTTGATCGTGGCGCTGTGGTTTGTGGGCTGGTCTTCCAATATGCCCGAAGCTGCGGAAGGCGAAAGCGCGGAGCAGACCGCAGAGGCGCCAGCCGCTACAATCGACACTTCGATTACTCCGGGCACGGCGCAGGAATGGGCGATCGACGAGGCGGCTTCCGCCATCGAGTTTTCCGGAACGCATGCCGGCAATGCCTTCGATGGGCATTTCGCGGATTGGGAAGGGCATGTCTGGTTCGATCCAGAGGATCTGGCGGGTTCCAAGGCGATCGTGCTGGTGCGCACCGGTTCGGTCAGCACGGGCGATGCCACGCAGGAAGGCTCGCTCCGCCTAAGCGAATGGTTCGATCCCAATGCATTCCCTGTCGCCCGTTTCGAGGCGGATACGTTCCGCGCGCTGGGCGGCGACCGGTTCGAAGCGGAAGGCACGCTGGCATTGAAAGGCAGTGTGGTACCGGTGGTTCTGCCGTTCAGCTTTTCGCCCAGCGGCGATGGAGCGACGGTGGAAGGCAGCGTGGAGCTGGACCGCACCGCGCTCGATCTCGGTATGGAATCGGATCCCGGTGCCGATTGGGTTTCGCAGATGATCGGCGTGACGATCTCGGTTTCGGCTCAGAAGAAATAGGCCTGCCGATC
The DNA here is from genome assembly GCA_030430365.1 of Alphaproteobacteria bacterium. Taxonomy (GTDB): domain Bacteria; phylum Pseudomonadota; class Alphaproteobacteria; order Sphingomonadales; family Sphingomonadaceae; genus Andeanibacterium. Next base: position 8,417 of record JAUIFP010000015.1, read on the forward strand.
CGCGCGGAGAGCTATCGCGGCAATTCGTAGCCGAGCGCGCTCTCAATCGAGATCGTCTCGATGACGGATTCGCGTTCCATCATCCGGTCATAGTGATTCATCAGTCCGAGAAACCGGCGCGCCGGTTCCGCATGGCTGCGCTTGAAGCGCCAGAACAGGCGGAACAGGTGAATGTCCGCAATGGATATGCGGCCCCCCACCGTCCATTCCCGCCCATCGAGGCGCTGTTCGGCAAAGGTCATGGCCTGTTCGGCGTATTCGGGCCCCCTTTGCCATGCCGGATGGATCCCCGAGGCGATGAAGGACATCCAGGAGACGACGCGCGCAGTCTCTTCCGCATCGCCATGCGGCAACAGTCCGGCATCGGGGAATCGCTGCGCCAGATAGAAGAGGATCCCCGCCACTTCGGTCAGCGGCCGGCCGTCGATAACCAGAGTCGGGACTCTCCCCTGCGGATTGATCGCCAGATAGGCCGGGGCCTTGTGCTCCCGCGCGGCGAACGAAAGCGGATGCGCTTCGAACTCGGCGCCCACTTCGTGCAGGGCGATATGCGGCGCCATCGAACTCGATCCGGGTGCGAAGTAATATTGCAGCATGTTCCAGTCTTTCCCTGCTTTTTGGGGGCATTAGCTTTCGTCCGGCCGGGGCGCCCATTTCATCACGCCCCCGGCAAAGGGCGTCCACCAGCCGGTGCGTATGCCTGCGGCGGCAAGCGTGTCGCTCGTCCACTGATTGCACGTATTGGTTGCCGTGTATTGGCCTGGCGCATCGTAGAACACGTCATTGCGGCCATAGCCGGGATATGTCGTAGTCCCCGCATCCGGTGCGATGGCCTCGATCCGTTCGATCAGGCGGCGATACTCTCCGGCGCGCAGGGTGAGCTTGCGCAGATTGTCGGAAGGGGCAGGGCGCACATAATGCTGCGCATGGACCAGCCCGTCCCCGCCCAGGCCGACGATACGCAGCACCGTCAGCGGCGAAAGATCGCCCCATGTTGGTGTGTTGAGGAACACTTCGCGCTCGCCCCAACTGACCGAGATATGGGTGAAGGGCCTGCCTTTCGCATCGACGTCGCCGATGGGGAAATGGCTGCGCCAGTCCTTTTGCGCAGTGACCAGCGGCATGACGATGGCCGTGTGTACGCCATTGCTTTCCACCATGATCTCCACGCCCTGGCGCGCTTCGCTCCAGCCGGGATTGCGGGGGATGGAAGAACCGGCCCAGCCCGCCAGCATGAACAGCCCGCAGGCCAGGGCCGACCAGCCGAACACGGCGCGTGCCATGCGCAGCAGGCCGGCGGCCGGTTTCATTGCCACTCGCGCGCCCATTCGGGCAGTTTCCCTGCGCGCGAAGAGCGCACGGGGGCGCCGGCACGCTTTCTCAGCCACAGGATCGACCAGTCGCCATTGACGATGCGCGCCGCCAGCCGCAGGCCGGCCCTGCGATAGACCGCGCGCACGGCCGCTTCCTGCGTTTCGAGCAGCCCGGCCAGCAGCACATTGCCGCCCGGCACCACCGCGCGGGAGAAATCCGGCGCGAGTTCGATCAGCGGACCGGCAAGAATATTGGCGATCAGCAGATCGTAAGGCCCGCGCGCTTCCAGCAGCGGATGATCCATGCCGCCGGCCGCCATCATCACCAGCTCGCCATGACCGGCGCCGATCTTCACGCCGTTCTGCTGCGCATTCTCTTCCACCACGGGCACGCAGACGGGGTCGATATCGCTGGCCGTTGCCAGTGCATGCGGCCACAGATCCAGCGTGGCAAAGGCCAGCAGGCCGGTTCCCGTGCCGATATCGGCGACATTGCGCGGAAGCACGCCGCGCCGCTTCATGGCGGTAAGCATGGCAAGGCAGCCCGCAGTGGTTTCGTGCTGCCCGGTGCCGAAGGCCTGGCTTGCTGGGATGACGAAATCGGTCATGCCCGCATCCGTGCAGGGGGGATATTCGGGAGTGCGGACATGAAAACGCCCCGCGCTGATCGGTTCGACTCCGTGCTGGCTCAGCGTCACCCAATCGGCATCGGCAATCTTTTCCGCCTTCAGTTCCGGCGCCTTGCCTGGAAACAGAGCGGCCACGGCGTCCTTGTCTGCCTTGCGCGGTTTGCGTGACAGCCAGGCTTCCAACACCCAGTCATCGGGTTTGTCCTCGGCGATTTCGCAGCCGGAAAGGACGATCTCTGCGTCCCAATCCAGCGCGTCTTCATGGGCGACCAGCGCCGCCTGGATCACGTCTTTTGGCGCAAAAGCGCTGATTTTCCAGCTATCGGGCATGGCTGTTCTCCATATTGGGAGCGGCCGATGCCGGCATTTCCGGCGGCTGGAGACATAATGATGTGCATGAAGTCATGCAGTCACCGATAGGGGCGCAAGCGCCCTGAGCCAAGCCAATCGCTTGCTTCGGCAGCCACATTCGTTAAGGGGTGGCAACGCCACGCGCCTGTTTGCGGCGCACCATTTCTTACCGGGAAGCGTTCATGGCCAACCGACCACTTTCACCGCATCTGCAAATCTGGAAATGGGGGCCGCATATGCTGGTTTCCATCCTCCACCGGGTTACCGGGGATGGATTGGCACTGGTGGGGCTGGCCGTGCTGCTCTGGTGGCTGGGTGCGCTGGCAAGCGGGCCGGCGGCCTACGATACCTTCACCTGGGCGGCCACGACGCCGATCGGCTATATCGTGCTGGTCGGCCTGAGCTGGGCATTTTTCACGCATCTATGCTCGGGCCTGCGGCACTTCGTGATGGATATCGGCGCGGGTTACGAACTCAAGACGAACAGGGTGTGGTCCGTCATCAGCCCGCTTGCGGGTATCGCTTTGACGGCTGCCTTCTGGGCGCTGCTGACACTCTGAGACAGGCGGAAAAATGGGCAACGGAACTTCGATAGGGCGCGTGCGCGGGCTGGGCTCCGCACATGGCGGGGCGCATCACTGGCTTCTCCAGCGCTTCACCGCGATCGGCAATGTGCTGCTTCTGGGATGGTTTGCCGTCTCGCTCGTGCTGCTGCCTTCGCTCGATTACACCACGGTCAGCGGCTGGCTGGCGGATCCGGTCCCGGCCACTGCCATGGCGCTGCTGATCATCAGCACCTTCTGGCATGCGCGGCTGGGCCTGCAGGTCCTGGTGGAAGATTACGTGCATGAAGACGGCAACAAATTCGCCGCCATCGCCGCGCTCAACCTGGCGGTGTTCGGCGGCGCGGGCTTCGGCGTGTTCTGCGTTGTTCGCCTTGCTCTGGGGGGTGCCGCCTGATGGCCGATACGTCCACGCAGCCCGCTTACAAGATCATCGACCACACTTATGACGTGGTGGTCGTCGGCGCCGGCGGTTCGGGCCTGCGCGCCACGCAGGGCGCCGCAGAGGCGGGATTGCGCACTGCCTGCATCACCAAGGTCTTCCCCACCCGCAGCCACACCGTGGCGGCGCAGGGCGGCATCGCGGCCAGCCTGGGCAACAACACCCCGGACCACTGGACCTGGCACATGTACGACACCGTGAAGGGGTCTGACTGGCTGGGGGACCAGGACGCGATCGAATATATGGTCCGCGAAGCGCCGCAGGCGGTGTATGAGCTGGAGCATGCGGGCGTGCCGTTCAGCCGCAATGCGGAAGGCACGATCTATCAGCGGCCCTTTGGCGGCCATATGCAGAATATGGGCGAAGGCCCGCCCGTGCAGCGCACTTGCGCCGCGGCGGACCGCACGGGGCACGCCATGCTGCATGCGCTGTACCAGCAGAGCCTGAAGCACGATGCGGATTTCTACATCGAATATTTCGCGATCGATCTGATCATGGAAAACGGCGTGTGCCGCGGCGTGATCGCACTTTGCCTGGATGACGGATCGATCCACCGCTTCCGCAGCCATTCGGTCGTGCTGGCCACAGGTGGCTATGGCCGCTGCTATTTCACGGCCACTTCGGCCCATACCTGCACCGGCGACGGCGGCGGGATGGTGCTGCGCGCCGGCCTGCCGCTGCAGGACATGGAATTCGTCCAGTTCCACCCCACCGGCATCTATGGCGCAGGCGTGCTGATCACCGAAGGCGCGCGGGGCGAGGGCGGCTATCTCACCAATAGCGAAGGCGAACGCTTCATGGAGCGTTATGCCCCCAGCGCCAAGGACCTGGCGAGCCGCGACGTCGTTTCGCGCAGCATGGCGCTGGAAATGCGCGAGGGGCGCGGCGTGGGCCCGAATGGGGACTATATCCATCTCCATCTCGACCATATCGACCCGAAAGTGCTGGCCGAGCGCCTGCCGGGCATCACTGAAAGCGGCAAGATCTTTGCCGGCGTGGACCTGACGCGCCAGCCGCTGCCCGTCTGCCCGACGGTGCATTACAATATGGGCGGCATCCCCACCAATTATCACGGCGAAGTGGTGACGATCGGCCCGGACGGCGATCCCGAAACGGTCGTCCCCGGCCTGTTTGCCGTGGGCGAGGCAGCCTGCGTTTCCGTCCATGGCGCAAACCGCCTGGGCTCCAACTCGCTGATCGATCTCGTCGTGTTCGGCCGCGCTGCCGGGCACCGCATCCGCGAGAAGGTTGAGCCTGGCACGGCGCATGACGCGCTGCCAGCGGATAGCGCGGATATGGCGCTGGAGCGGCTCGACCATTTCCGCCATGCCAAGGGCGGTTCGCCTACTGCCGAAATCCGCGAGGAAATGCAGCGCAATATGCAGACGCATTGCGCGGTGTTCCGCACGGATGAGCTGATGGCAGAAGGCAAGTCGAAGCTGGCCGAAACCTACAAGCGGATGGAAGATATCCAGGTTTCGGACCGTTCGCTGATCTGGAATTCCGACCTCGTCGAGACGATGGAGCTCGACAATCTGATTTCCCAGGCCTCCGTGACGATCCACGGCGCGCATAACCGCAAGGAAAGCCGCGGTGCCCATGCGCATGAGGATTATCCGGACCGCAATGACGGCGAATGGATGAAGCACACGGCGGCCTGGTTCAGCGGCTGGGGCGGCAAGGGCGGCGATGTGAAGATCGATTACCGCCCGGTCCACGAATACACGCTGACCGACGACGTGAAATATATCGAGCCGAAGAAGCGCGTTTACTGATCCGGCTGCCATCGGCCGCCGGGACGAACGGGGCCTACGGGCCTGCTGCGAAGGAGGCTGCCATGCGATTGAGGATTGGACTGCTCGGCTTGTTGCCGCTTGCGGCCTGCACACAGGATATGCCGGAGCCGGAAACGGCCCCGCCGCCGCAGGATTGCCCGGTGCTCGAAAGCCGCAATTGGCATGCCTGGATCGACGCGATGCCCGGACCCGATGCGGTGCGCACGCTCAACATTTCCGGCGAAGTGGATTTGCCCACGGCAGGCTATGAAGCGAGCTTGAAGGCGGGCCCCGCGGACCGGGCCATGCCGCCCGGCCAGCGTTTCGAGCTGGAGCTGACTCCGCCCGAAGGCATGGCGGCACAGGTGATTACGCCCACGCCGGTGAAATACCGCGCAGAAGCCGCCTATCCCGCATACCGGGTGATCACGATTACCTGCGCGGGGCAGGAAATTACGACGATGCCGGACGTCATCATCGCGGAGTAGGCAGGGCAGTAGCGCCCCCTAAGGCGCTTCGATCTGCACCACGCGCCGCACGCTGTTGATCTTCACCGGATCGGCCAGCATCTGTCCCTTCATCAGCCCTTCGCCTTCCTCGGGATCGATCGGCTCGTTCCAGATCGCCCGAACCGTATCCATGCCTGAGACGACATGGCCGAAGGCGGCATAGCCTGCCCGCAGATCCGGATTGTCGGAAGTGGGATCGGCATCGAGCCCTTCCAGCGGGCCGAGCAGGATGGAGAAGTCTGCATTCGCGGTGCCCGGTTCGCCCCGCGCCATGGATATCGCGCCCCTGGTGTGAAGCACGCCTGTTTCGCTGGTCGGCTCATGCGGGATGGAAGGCAGGATCCGCGCCGGATCCCAGCGCGCGCCGCCCTGGACCAGGCCGTTGGGCTGCTCCCCCCAATCCAGCTTCATCGCCCGGTAGAACACGGTGCCGTCCAGACGGCCTTCATCGGCGTAGCGCAGGAAATTCTTCGCCGTGATCGGTGCGCGCTCGGTCTCCAGAGCGACCACGATCAGGCCCCGGTCGGTCAGGATCGCGACTTCTGTCGTTTCCGGGGCCGCCTCCGGCTCTTCGGCCGGTGCAGCGGGCGCAGCGTGTGCCGGTGCGGCCTCCTGGGCGGAGGCGCCTGCCGGTGCAGCAAACAGAAGAATGGCCGCCAGCGCGGCGAATCGGTTGGTCATTGCGCGACAATGCCAAGGGAAGTGGCTCTGCCGCCAGTCCCGATCGCCCTTTATCGACTCGCTTGACTCCGCGGCCCAATTGGCCGCAGCCTGCGTCAATCGGGGGATAGATGTATGAAGCGCTTGATTGCAGGGCTGCTTCTGGTGGCATCGCTCGGATCGATGGCCTGGGCTCAGGCCGATACCGAGCCCGTTCAGCCTGCGCCGCATATTTCCCTTTGGCCTTCTTTAGGTACCGGTCCCACGCCGAGCATGCGGCAAGCCAGCCTGGCTTTGGGGCCGGAGCTGCAACGGGGGCGCTCGGCCCGCCAGATGCTGGAAGAGCGGCGCAGACTCGATGAGGCGTTTGCCGACCTTCGGCCGCATCGCAAGGGCATGGTGGATGCCTATGTTCTGGCCGTTGCGCTGGACAGCGATCCGGTTTTCGGCCGCGAAGCGCGTGAAGCAGGGCGGGTGCTGGCCCGCCGTTATGGTGCGGAGGGGCGAGTGCTGACGCTGGCTGGGCCGGATGGACGCTCGGCTGGATTGCCCAGGGGCTCGATCACGTCGCTCACGCTTGCCCTGGCGCGTATCGCCGAGCTGATGGATCCGGCTGAGGATGTGCTGGTGCTTTATTCGACGAGCCACGGCACGCCGGATGGGCTGGCCTATCATGACAGCGATTACGGCTATGGCATTCTCTCGCCCTACCGGCTGCGCAGCATCCTGGAGGAATTGGGAATCGAGCGGCGCATCCTGCTGCTGAGCGCATGCTATTCGGGGATATTCGTGCCCGCACTGACGAGCCCGGACACCGCGATGATCACGGCGGCTTCGGCCCAGAGCATGTCGTTCGGCTGTTTCGCGGAGAATGACTGGACCTTTTTCGGCGATGCGCTGGTCAATCGCGCGATGCGCAAGCCCCTGCCGCTGCGGCAGGCGGCGATGCAGGCGCGCGGCACGATCGCGAGCTGGGAAGGCGAATACGAACTGGATGCATCCGATCCGCAAATCGCCATCGGCGGCGACGTGAATGGCTGGCTTAACCGCCTGGAAGGACGCTTGCCCAGCGAGGATACCCAGCCTGTCGGCGTGCCAGCAACCCATTCAATAGAGATCGCTTCGCGGATCGCCGCGGCGAGAAGGGCGGAAGGGGTGAAGCTGGGCCGGTAAAGCCCCTGCGCGCCAGCGTCAGTTGGCTGCGCTGTCGATCAGGGCCAGAATATCGGCATTGGACGGGCGGACGCGAAAATCGGTCGTCACATGCTTTGCCGCCACCGTGCCGTCAGGTTTCAGCACCAGAGTGGATGCGCGCGGCACGCCGAAGGCCTTGCTGTCCTCCCCATATTCGGGATCGCGCAGACGCAGCTCATCGATCATCACGCTGCCTTCATCGCTCAGCATCGTAAAGCCGATGTCCTGGTTCAGCGCGAAATCGGCCAGCGTTTCCGGATCGTCATAGGACAGGCTCGCCAGCGCATAGCCGCGGCTTGCCACGTCCTCTTCGATTTCCGACGTCTGGATCAGCTGCGCCTTGCAATAGCCGCACCAGTCGGCGGAGCGGACCAGCATCAGCACCAGGCCGTTCTCACCCATTTGCGCGGCCAGCGAGGTCGCTTCTCCCTGGCTGTTCTGCAACGGCTGTTCCAGCGGAGCCTGCTCGCCCAAGGCGATGCCCACATCCATGCCGGTGGCTATTCCGTTTTGCGGAGCGGGCTCTTCTTGCACGGTCGGGGTTTCGGCGCGATTGTCCATCAGCGTCATGGCGCCGATCACGACCAGAATCCCGGCGGCGATCGATGCGGCAATCCGTGTATTCGACATGGCTTGGCAATCCTCTCCGGCCTAACGCCAGCGCAGATTTTCCCGCGTCAGGTCCGCAATGCTGCGCGCACCCATCAATTGCATGTCGCGCCTGATTTCCTCTTCCAATATCGTGATTGCGCGGTCTACGCCAGCTTGGCCTGCCGCGGCGAGCGCGTAGAGATAGAGCCTCCCGCCCGATACCGCCTTCGCGCCCACGCTGAGCGCTTTCAGGATATGCGTGCCCCGACGCACCCCGCCATCCAGGATCACGTCTACCCGGTCGCCCACGGCATCGACGATTTCGGCAAGCTGATCGAACGGCGCGCGCGATCCGTCCAGCTGCCGCCCGCCATGGTTGGAAACCCAGATTGCATCGCAGCCCATATCGGCGGCGCGGCGCGCATCCTCCACCGACATGATCCCCTTCAGCGCGAAAGTGCCGCCCCAATCGGCGCGCAGCTTTTCCGCATCCTTCCAGTCCATCGAATGGTCCAGCATGGAGTTGAAGTAATCCTGGATGGAGATCGACTGGCCGCTTCCCGCATCGATATAGGCCTCCAGATTGGGGAGGGAGAAGCTTTCGCGGAATACATAGTCGAAGGCCCAGCGTGGCTTGGTCGCGTAGGAAAACAGGCTGGCGGCCGTGAATTTTGGCGGCGTGGTAAAGCCGGTGCGCTTACAGCGTTCGCGGTTGCCCGAAACGATCGTGTCGACCGTCAGCGCCACGGCGTCGAACTTCGCCTCCCGCGCCTGTTCCAGCAGCGCGGCGTTAAGCCCCCTGTCCTTGTGAAAGTAATATTGCAGCATCTTGGGGCCGCTGAAGCGCTCCCCGATTTCCTTCATGCCGACGCTGCCCAGGCTGGAAATTCCGAACCACAGGCCGAACTTCTCCGCCACGGCGGCCACGGCGCGTTCGCCTTGCCAGTGGAACAGGCGCTGCAAGGCGGTGGGGGACAGCATCAGGGGCAGGGGCGTCTTCTTGCCCATCACGGTCACGGACGTGTCGATTTCGTCCACACCGGCCAGGACATTGGGCACCAGATCGCAATCGTTGAAGGCGCTGGTATTGCGCGACTTGGTCACCTCGTCATCGCCGGCGCCGTCGATATAATGGAATACGGGGAAGGGCAGCTTGCGGTTGGCAAGCAGCCGGAAATCCTCGATATTATGGCAATCGCGCAAGCTCGCGACCTTGCGCGGCGGGGCAATGCTGCGGCTCATGGTGTGCTGTCCTCCTGTCCGGCCCCCGCCTTAGCGCCTGGGCCGGATTTGGCAAAGCACCGCAGATGCGCTGCCGATCCGCCATTATGCTGCGGTTCAGCCATGCGGCGGCAGATGCGTACCAAGAGAGTTCACACACCGTTCATTCATCGTTCGTAGAGAACGGTTCGTCGCTACAGCGAGGGAGTGATGCGATGCGCGAAAGAAGCCCGGGAATGAAGCTGCTGCTGGTGTCACTGGTCGCGCTGGCGCTCGTGCTGCCGCTGCTGCTGGTCTATGCGCTGGTGGGCGACCGTGAAAGCCAATCCTTCACAGCGCAGCAATCGATCACGGCGGGCTGGGGCGGCAATCAGGTCGTCTCCGGCCCGGTTCTGGCGATCCCCTATATGCGCCTGCAGCGCCAGAGCGAGACCGCCAATGGCCAGCAGATCACGCGCATGGTCGAAGTGCGCGACGAACTATACCTTTCGCCTGCGCGCCAGTCGGTGGAAACCGTGCTGGAGCCCGAGAAACGGCGCAAATCGATCTATACCTCGGTGATCTACCGCGCGGCGCTTTCGGGCAGCGCGCATTTCACGCTGCCGCAGGAACTGGGCGTTCCAGGCGTGACGCGTGAAGACCTTCTCCTCGAGGAGGCGGAGCTGCGCTTCGGTGTGTCCGATCCGCGCGGGCTGCAATCCGATGCTCAGCTTGTCGCCGGCAATGAGCCGATTGCGCTGCAGCCGGGCAAGGGCGTGGCAAGCAGCGGCAATTCGGGCTTCTATGGCGCGCTGGACTGGAGCGGGGCAGAGCCGCTCGATCTCGAATGGAGCTATGGCCTGCGCGGCAGCCGTTCGATCGCGCTCGTCCCGCGCGGCGGCGATACGCAGTGGAGCGTGACTTCGCCCTGGCCGCATCCCGGCTTCGGCGGCAGCTTCCTGCCGGAAGATAGCGAAGTGAAGGATGACGGGTTCACTGCACATTACGCCATCGCCAATCTCGCATTGGGGCAGGCGATGGTGATGGATGACGATCCGGGCATGCCGCTGATCGACGGGAGCGGAACGGTCGATCCCCGGGCCTATGAAGGCGCGCGCGGGGCGACCATGGCGGCTTCGATCGGGCTGATCGAACCGGTGGACCTTTACAGCCGCGTGGACCGTTCGGTGAAATACGGTTTCCTGTTCATCGGCTTCACTTTCCTGGCCTTCTTCATGTTCGACATCGTGGGTGGCGCGCGCGTGGCCGCGGCCGAATATCTGATGACCGGCGCGGGCCTAGTGCTGTTCTTCGTGCTGCTGCTGGCCTTTGCCGAAGTGATCGGTTTCGCTCTGGCCTATCTGGCGGCCAGCGGCGCGATCATCGGGCTGCTGACGGCCTATAGCGCGGCCGTGCTGAAAAGCCGCAGGCGCGCGGGCTTCGTGGGCGCCTTGCTGGTGGGGCTCTATGCGCTGATCTACGTCCTGCTCAGCCTGGAGGCGTTCTCCCTGCTGATCGGCTCGGTGCTGCTGTTCCTGGCGCTGGCCGGCGTGATGTACGCCACGCGCAATGTCGAATGGTCGCGCGTCGGCAAGTCGCAGGAGGAAGAGGCGCCGGCGGCTGATCGAGGCTGATCTGCCGGGTCAGTCCTCTACGGCTGCACCTTCGGGCTCTCCGGCCTCTGCAGCGGCTTCAGCGGCGGCCTTGGCGGCCTCTGTCTGGGCGATCTTGGCCAGACGTTCCTTGTCTTCTTCCGTGGCGGGGCGCGCGGGATAGGCGCAGCCTTCTTTCAGCCCCATGCCTTTCAGGAAAGCGCGCCGCATCACGCCGGCCAGGATTGCGTCCTGGAAATCGCGCTCATGCTCATTCGCACCGGACACTTCGCGGATCACGCCGCGGAAGGGGATCAGCGCGCCGACCAGAGATTTGGCCACGCGCCCTGCCGTCAGCCTGCGCTCTTCCGCTTCGGCAATGTCGAAATCGGGCCCCAGCACTGCGTCCAGCTTCACCACTTCCACCTGGTAATGGCGGCAAATGGTTAGTCCTTCGGTGCTGTAGGGGGCTTTCTGCGCCTCCAGCAGCAGAGGCGGTATCTCGTCTTTCGAGAGGTTGAGGTCCTGGATCGGCGTGGCCGCAACGTCCACCGCATCGACGGAATCGTCGGTGACGACCTGGTCTTGCCTGGATTCCTGATCCTCTTCCTCTGCCGCGAGGGGGAGAGGGAGCAAGGCTGCAGCCGCTGCTGCAAGAAGGAGCCTAGCCCCTGAGATCCGCAAATGTGTCACACTGGTCCTCGTCACCGGTTTCAAGTCCGATACGCAGCCACTCTCTGCGCTGCGCGCTGGAACCATGTGTGAAGGCCGCCTCCACCGGACGGCGGCCTGCCGCTTCCATCAGCGTATCGTCGCCCACGGCATGTGCGGCACCCAGGCCTTCCTCGATATCGCCGGGTTCGATACGGTCGGAATTCAGGGCGGCCCACACGCCGGCATAGCAATCGGCCTGCAGTTCCATTCTCACTTGTAATGCGTTGGACGCATCCGGGTTCCGCGATTGTGCCTGGCGAACCTGCGCCGCAGTACCGGTGAGCGTCTGGATATGGTGCCCATATTCATGCGCCATCACATAGGCGCGGGCAAAATCGCCCTTTGCGCCCATGCGGCTGCTCATCTCGTTATAGAAATCGGTGTCGATATAGATGCCCTGATCGCTCGGGCAGTAGAATGGGCCCATTGCGCTTTGCGCCGCGCCGCAGCCGGATTGGCCGCTCTGCGAATAGAAATTCAGGATCGGCTGCTGGAAGGCGATCCCCGCCTCGCGGAATTTCGGTTCCCATGTCTCGTCGAGTGAGGCGAGATGCGCGCAGGCTTCGGTGCTGTATTGATTGACGGAGCAGCTTTCCGCCACGCTCGTGCCGCCTTGCGCCTGTTGCTGCGTCTGGCCGTGTTGCGCCTGCTCGAGCCCGCCCAGCAGCTGCGCCGGGTCCGCGCCGGTGAAATAGGCGATCGCCAGTACGATCACGATGCCCACAATGCCCAGCTTTCCGCCGCCGCCACCGGGGAACCGGCCTCCGCCACCGCCGCGCTGATCGCGCACGCGGATATTGGCCGGATTGAACTTGTTGAGACGCATGGATGATTCCCGCCGGATCGATAACAGACCGGAGTTTAGGCACTGCTTTGCCGCGAATGTCGAGCCTGTTGGCTATTGTTATTTGCGGCGTGTAATTCGTTTGTCGCTGAGGGCGTTCGCAGCGTGGCGCAGGGTTTTATTCGATTTCTTCACAATCGGCCTGCAAGCTATGCTGAGACAAGAGGGGATCTTTATGCGCGCAGCAACGGTGATCTTTGTGCTTCTTGGCTCGTTTGCAGCCGCGCCTGCCACATTGGCGCAAACTGCGGATCCTCCCGAACCGGGGGAGATATGCACTGGAGGTTATCCTTGGGAGGCAAGCCCGGCCGAGACCAGTGAAATCGAGAATGTTCCGGTTCCGCCGAGCTATCGGCAACGCTTCGAGTCCGAAGCGCCTTGCGTTCGCTGGAGCTTGGGAAAAACCGATCTCATCAATTGGCATCTGAACTTCGGCAGCCTTCGCAGCATCACTGCCGCCTTGAAATATCTGGAGCGCGACTACACGCGCGATGTTCCCGCGCCGGAACGTTATGCCGATAAAGTTAGGCGCGCTTACGAGACTGCCGTGCCCGATATCCAAACCGTAGCTGAGCTTGAGCAGACCCAGAGCTACAGATTTGAGGAAAGCAGCGCTACAATCGGCAAGCTTGAATGCCTCGTCGATCATTTCGAAAACTACTATTTTCTTGCCGAGCAATATTTGCGCGCCGCCGAGGAGTATGGCGATGCGGGACTGCTTGGCAAAGCGGAAACATATCTGGATCCCGTTGCCGCGGTGACCGACTTTCTGGAACCGCTGGAAAACGCACCGCCTGCAGATGGCGTCCTTTCGTTCAATCTCAATTCTGTTCGCGTCGATGATTTGCGGATGCGTCTCGCAGTGCTGAAGGCGGAATTCTCGCCTTCGCGGAGTAATATTGCCCAGGCACAAAGACTTCTAGATCGGTTTGAACCGCCGGCATACACTCGCGCGCTTGCCGTCGCTTATTCCGGCGGCGAAGACTTTTGCGATATAGCGGTCGGATATAGCAGGACGGAAGAAGTCGAGGCTGCCTGCGATGAATGCGACTCTTATGCACTGAAAGTCCTGTTTTACGGAGCAAGTGCCGCGCAGCTCAGCCTGCTGGGTGATGATGCGCCAGGCTCGCTTCGTCCATTGAACAGGGTGGCTGAACTCATCGATCGTTCGCGAGACCGCTATTGGGGCACTCATGAGGCGGTAGATGATATGTTGAGGCTCTACCGCGCCAAGGCAGCCTACCATTCGCGCAGGTTCCGCGCTTTGGGAGACAGGGGGCTGCAGGATTGGTACCAGGCGTCAGAGGCGCTCCGCGGCACAGAAGCGCTCGTGCCACCTTATGAGGCCCCGGCTCGCTTCGAGCGGATTGCCCGCCAATGGCTTGCGCTCTGGCAGGACTATGCTCGGCAATTCCCGCCGGAAGACGGGCGAGGCGGTATTTCGGACCTTCCGGAAATGATGCGCTATGCATCCTATTTGCGGCAAACACTGGCAAATATCGACGCGATCGCTTCCGGTTCCATTCGCTGAACACTGGATTTGCGCAAATATGCCGGCCTTTAGCCGCCGGCCAGGCGCGCGCGGGCCTCTGCGATTGCAGCCAGTAAAGGTGCAGCCTCCAGCTTGCGTTCGTCCACGCCCAGCATGCCGAAGCCTTCGATGGCCGAGATGCTGACATAGACGAATTCGGCCGCTGCGATTTTTTCCAGAAAGGCCTCGAAGTCGATGTCCTTGGTCGCCGGATCGCGCCCGGCGACAAATTCACTGATCCCGGGCCCGCCCTTGACCGAATAATGGCCTTCGCCTGGGCCGATATAGTCGGGCACGAAGCGGAACTCGTCGGGCTCGCTCGCCCCGCTGGTTACGAACATTCCATTGGGCGAAGAGGTGAAGCTCAGGGGGCGCATGGCCCATTGCCCGCCCACCTGCATCAGTTCGAAAGAGAGCTCTTCGGAAGAGACCGTGCAGGCTTGTGCGCTGCATTCGACGGCATATTTGTCCGCTTCTTCGGCCCTGGATGCGCTGGCAGCAAAAACGCATAGCAGCGCGGCCAGGGCCATCTTTGCGGAACCGGAAACCTGACTGTTCGGCTTGCTCATGCAGGGCGAAGTATCACGCCGGCGGGCCCCGCGTAACAAAATTGCGCGAAGGGGCGTGCAATTGTTTTCCACCCCACTAGCCGTTTTCGCACACTGCGTTTACATGGGCCGCCACGATTCTCCGGAGACGAGCAAGCGGTGGCAATTATGGATATCCAAACCGGCCTGACTTTTGATGACGTTCTCCTGCGTCCGGCCGAAAGCGATATCGTGCCCTCGCAGGCGAACACAGCCACTAGGCTGACCAAGGAAATCGGCCTCAACATTCCGATCGTATCTGCGGCGATGGATACGGTGACAGAGGCCGATATGGCGATCGTCATGGCCCAGATGGGCGGCATTGGCGTGCTGCACCGCAATCTTTCGATCAAGCAGCAATGCGCCGCCGTGCGCAGCGTGAAGCGCTTCGAAAGCGGAATGGTGGTCAACCCGATCACCATCGCGCCCGATGCCACGCTGGGCACAGCGCAGGAAATCATGCGCGACAACAAGATCAGCGGCATTCCCGTGGTGGAAAGAAGCGGCAAGCTGGTGGGCATTCTGACCAACCGCGACGTGCGCTTTGCCGACAATCCCGATCAGCCCGTGAAGGAGCTGATGACGCATGAGAATCTGGCGACTGTTAGCTCCGGCGTAACTCAGGAAGAGGCCCGCCGCCTGCTGCATCAACGCCGGATCGAAAAGCTGCTAGTGGTGGACGATGCCTATCACTGCATCGGCCTGATCACGGTGAAGGACATCGAAAAGGCCGTCACTTACCCCGACGCCACCAAGGATAGCGCCGGGCGCCTGCGCGTCGCCGCGGCAACCACGGTGGGGGACAAGGGCTTCGACCGCACGGAGGCGCTGATCGACGCCGAATGCGATGTCGTGATCATCGATACCGCGCATGGCCACAACAAGGATGTGGCGCTGGCCGTGGAGCGTGTGAAGAAGCTCTCCAATTCGGTGCAGGTCGTCGCCGGCAATGTCGCGACAGCGGAAGGGGCCAAGGCCCTAATCGGTGCCGGGGCGGACGGCGTGAAGGTCGGAATCGGCCCGGGCTCCATCTGCACCACGCGGATCGTTGCGGGCGTAGGCGTGCCGCAGCTCACCGCGATCATGGAAGCCGCCGGCGAAGCGGCCAAGAGCGGTACGCCGGTGATTGGTGATGGCGGCCTTCGCACCAGCGGCGATGCGGCCAAGGCACTGGCCGCGGGTGCATCCAGCGTGATGATCGGTTCGCTGCTGGCCGGCACGGCGGAAGCGCCGGGCGAAACCTTCCTGTATCAGGGGCGCGCCTATAAGGCCTATCGCGGCATGGGTTCGGTCAGCGCGATGGCCCGCGGTAGTGCGGACCGCTATTTCCAGCAGGATATCAAGGACCAGATGAAGCTGGTTCCCGAAGGGATCGAAGGGCAGGTCGCGTTCAAGGGGCCGGCCAAGGATGTGATCCATCAGCTGGTCGGCGGGATCAAGGCGGCGATGGGTTATACCGGCGCCAAGTCCATCGAGGATCTTCAGAAGCGCGGCCAGTTCATCCGCATCACCAATGCGGGGCTGAGCGAAAGCCATGTGCATGACGTTTCGATCACGCGCGAGGCGCCCAACTATCCGACACGCTGACGCCGAGAGGCTGGCATGACGCCCGCTGCCCGCGTTCAGGCGGCGATCGAACTGCTCGATCTGATTATCGCCGCGGCGCGGGATAACGGCCCGCCGGCCGACCGCTTGCTGGCCGAAGGTTTCCGCCAGCGGCGCTATGCCGGAAGCAAGGATCGGCGAGCGATTCGCGAGCTGGTCTATGGTGCGATCCGTGCATGCGGGCCGGTGCCCGAAAGCGGCCGTGCGGCCATGCTGCGCCTGGCCGAGCTGGACGCCCAGATCCTGCCGCTCTTCGATGGCTCGCAATATGGGCCTGCGCCTATCGAAGCGGGGGAACAGCCTGCTCAAGGCGGAATCGCGCCCGAATGGCTTGAACGGGCACTGGCCGAATCCGGCATCGCGGGTGAAGAGGCGCAGGCGCTGCTCACCCGGGCGCCGCTCGATATCAGGATCAACACGCTCAAGGCTTCGGCCGAAACGCTGGATCTGCCAGAAGAGGCGGAGGCGCTGGCCGTGCCGGGCGCGCTGCGCCTGAAAGAGGGGACCCAGATCGAACAATGGGATGCCTTTCAAAGCGGCAGGATCGCGGTGCAGGATTGCGGCAGCCAGCAGGCATGCCTGGCCATCGGCGCTCAGCCGGGGGAAACGGTGATCGATCTGTGCGCAGGTGCCGGCGGCAAGACGATCGCCCTGGCGGCAGCAATGGAAAATCGCGGAATTCTGGTCGCCAGCGATACGGATCGCGCCCGCTTTTCGCGGCTTGCCCCGCGGGCGCAACAGGCTGGAGCCGAGGTTGCAGACGCGATTCTGATCGATCCTGGCAAGGAGCTGGAAGGGCTATCCGAATGGGCAGGGAAGGCCGATGCCGTGCTGGTGGATGCGCCCTGTTCGGGCACCGGCACATGGCGCCGCAATCCCGAAGCGCGCTGGCGACTCACCCCTGCGCAGCTGGAACGCTACACGGCGGCGCAGGCGCATCTGCTGGATATTGCGGCGGAGCTGGTGAAGCCCCCGGAAGAGGGGGGAGGCCGCCTGATCTACGTCACCTGTTCGCTGCTCGACGCCGAAGGGCCGGACCGGATCGAGGCGTTTCTCTCTGCGAATCCGCAGTGGAAAGCCCGGACAATGGACTTGCCCCTGGGCCGTGAATGCGGTTCAGGTTTACGTCTGACACCGCACCATGACGGTACAGACGGATTTTTCATCGCACGTTTAAGCAGGCCGTGGTAATTCGGTGACGTCATGACAAAACATGACCTCTTTTCTCCTAACGCGATCAAGGAGTTCGCGATGCGTTATTTCCCCGCCGCTCTTGCCCTGTCCGTTCTGGCCGGTGTGACCGCGAGTGTGGGCGGTGCGGAAGTCCCGGACACCAATGCGCGTGCAGAGGCGCTGCTCGCCGAAGGGCGCGCCGATATGCGCGCTGGAGAGCTGCAGAACGCAGTCGATGCCTTCGAAGCCGCTCTGGCGGTCGATCCGGGGCAGCCGGAAATCTATCTCGAACTGGCGGAAGTCTCCCGCCGCGTGGGCCTGCAAGGCAAGGCGATCCATTATTACCGCGAAGCGCTGGAGCGTGAGCCGGGCAATTTCGCCGCCATTTCTGGCGAGGGCGAGGCCTTGGTCGAAAAAGGCGCGGTCGAGAAAGCCAAACGCAATCTTGCCAAGCTGGAATCGCTTTGCGGTGAAGGCTGCATGGAAACGCAGGCGTTGGCCGCTGCAATCGCCGCGGGCCCGGCGCCGCAGGTGCTGACGGCAGAAGCGCTGAAGCCGGATCCGGTCGTCACCCAAAACTGAACTGGCGCCAGCCCTTTCAAACGGCGGCGCTCAGATCAGGGCGCGGAATTCCTCCAGAACAGTGCGATAGACCCGTTTCTTGAAGGGAACTATCAGCTCCGGCAGAAGCTCCGGATCGGCCCATTGCCATTCGCAGAATTCGGGCGGGTCATGCGCTTCCAGGTCGATATCCGCATCGGTGCCGGTGAAGCGCATCAGCAGCCAGTGCTGGCGCTGGCCGCGATATTTGCCTTTCCACAGCTTGCCGATCAGGTCGTCCGGCAGGTCGTAGAGCAATTCTTCCTTGGTTTGCGCGATCAGCGTGGCGCTGGCGGAAGTGACGCCGGTTTCCTCGCCCAATTCGCGCAGGCCGGCAGTCAGCACGTCTTCCCCATCGTCCATGCCGCCCTGGGGCATTTGCCACCAATCGCCTTCCTTGTTGTCGATCCGCTTGCCGATGAAGGCCAGCCCGTCATTGTTGACGAGCATGACGCCAACGCAGGGGCGATAAGGCAAATTGGCGGAATTCTTCACAGGCCAGGCTCCAACTCAGCTCTTCGAGCGTTGAAATAAGGCAGCGCCTCGTCCATTTCCATCGGTGATTTTTGGGCAAGGCACAGAAAAACTTGATTGCGGCACGGCCCATAGCCTCATAGGTGCGCCGCCATAGTGGAATAAGCGCCCCTGCCTTAGATGCGGGCGCGGCAAGGATACGATGATGGCAACTCTCGCAGCCGACAAACCGGCCGCAGTGGCCCCCACGCCCGAAGCGGTCGTGGTGCGCTTCGCAGGCGACAGCGGCGATGGCATGCAGCTCACGGGCGGACAGTTCACCCTGTCCACCGCGCTGGCGGGCAACGATTTGGCGACTTTCCCCGATTTTCCGGCGGAAATCCGTGCACCGCAAGGCACGCTGTTCGGCGTTTCGGCCTTCCAGATCAATTTCGGCAGTCGTGAGATCAACACGGCGGGCGATGCGCCCGATGTGCTGATGGCGATGAACCCGGCGGCGCTGAAAGTGAATCTCGATGCGCTCAAGCCCGGCGGGCTGATCATTGCCGATACGGGCGAGTTCACGAAGCGCAATCTCGACAAGGCCAAGTATGACAGCAATCCGATCGAGGATGGCAGCCTGGCCAAGTGGGACGTGCTGGCCTTCGATATTTCGGCCCTGACGATTGAGGCGGTGAAGGAATTCGGCCTTGGCAACAAGGATGCCCTGCGCTGCAAGAACATGTGGACGCTGGGCCTGGCGCTGTGGATGTTCGACCGCGATCGCCAGCCGATCGTCGACTGGCTGAATGCGAAATTCGCCAAATCCCCGGAGATTGCCGGCGCCAATATCGCCGCGCTCAATGCCGGCCATGCCTATGGCGAAACGGCCGAGATTTCCGGCCCGCTGAAGAAGCTGCATATCGATCCGTGGCCGACGCCGCCCGGGCTCTATCGCACGATTACGGGCGCGGAAGCGGTCTCGCTCGGCCTCGTGGCCGGTGCGCAGCTGGCCGGCCTGCCGATGTTCTTCGGCGGCTATCCGATCACCCCGGCCTCCGCGATCCTGCATCATCTGGCGCGGCTGAAGGAATTCGGTGTCACGACCTTCCAGGCGGAAGACGAGATTGCCGCGATCTGCGCCGCGATCGGCGCATCTTATGCCGGGCAGCTGGGCGTCACCAGTTCCTCCGGCCCGGGCATCGCGCTGAAGGGCGAAGCGATGGGCCTGGCGATCATCACCGAATTGCCGCTGGTGATCGTCAACAGCCAGCGCGGCGGCCCGTCTACCGGCCTGCCGACCAAGACCGAGCAGAGCGACCTCTATCAGGCGGTCTATGGCCGCAATGGCGATGCTCCGCTGCCGGTGATTGCTGCGCGCAGCCCTGCCGACGTATTCGAATGCGCGATCGAGGCCTGCCGTATCGCCGTGCAATATATGACCCCGGTGATCCTGCTGACGGACGGCTATGTCGCCAATGCGGCCGAGCCTTGGAAGGTCCCCGATCCCAATAGTTTCGAACCCTTCCCGGTCAGCTTCCAGACCGAGAACAACAATGAAGGCGGGCATGTCCTGCCTTACAAGCGGGACGAGAAGGGCGCGCGCCCCTGGATCAAGCCCGGCACGCCGGAACTGATGCACCGCATCGGCGGCATCGAAAAGCACGATGGCACCGGCAATATCGATTACGATCCGGCCAACCACCAGGCGATGACCGACGCCCGCAAGGCGAAGATCGACGGGATCGCCAAGGAGCTTGGCCCGCAGGGCGTTACGCTGGGCGAAGAGGGCGGAAAACTGGCCGTTGTCGGCTGGGGCTCCACTTTCGGGCCGATCCGCCGCGCGGTCGACAATTGCCGCAAGAAGGGCATGGATGTCAGCCACATCCATTTCCGCCATGTCTGGCCGCTTCCCGCCAATTCCGGCGAATTGCTGCGGAAATACGACAAAGTCCTGGTCCCCGAGATGAACACCGGCCAGTTCAAGACGGTTCTGCGCGATCAGCTGCTGATCGACGCCAAGCCGTTCAACAAGGTCAGCGGCCAGCCGTTCAAGATCGCCGAGCTGGAAGCCGCGATCGAAAAGATGCTGGAGGAGTAAGCCGCCATGAACGACATGACTCCCATTGAAACCACGTTGAAGGATTGGGAAACCGATCAGGAAGTCCGCTGGTGCCCCGGTTGCGGGGACTATGCGATCCTGAAGGCCGTGCAGCGCACGCTGCCGCAGCTGGGCGCGGATCCCAAGAACACCGTGTTCGTTTCGGGTATCGGCTGTTCCAGCCGCTTCCCCTATTACATCGAAAGCTACGGCTTCCACACGATCCACGGCCGCGCGCCGGCCTTTGCGACCGGCATCAAGCTGGCCAATCCGGAGCTGGACGTATGGCTGGTCACCGGCGACGGGGACGGGCTCTCCATCGGCGGCAACCATCTGATGCATGTGCTGCGGCGCAATCTCAATGTGCAGATCATGCTGTTCAACAACGAGATTTACGGCCTGACCAAGGGGCAATATTCGCCCACCAGCCGCATCGGCACCAAGACGCCGTCTACCCCGATCGGCTCGGTTGACCGCCCGGCGCAGCCCTGTGCCTTCGCACTGGGTTCCGGCGCGCGTTTCGTGGCCCGCGGCTTCGACGTGTCGAAGAACCTGCCCGAAGTGCTGAAGGCGGCGCATGCCCATCAGGGCGCGGCCTTTATCGAGATCTTCCAGAACTGCATCGTCTACAACAAGGACGTGTTCCACGATTTCGCTGCTCCCAAGGGTGCGGAAGATCAGCAGCTCTGGCTGGCGGATGGCGAACCCATGCTGTTTGCTGGCGGCACCAAGGGCTTGAAGTTCGACCGCGATGAATGCTGCCTCAAGGTCGTCGACGTGGTGGATGGCGATTGGGAAGCGGCAGGCGTCGCCTGCCACGATGTCACCAACCGCGCATTGGCCCACATGCTGGTGGAACTGCCCTTCGGAGAATTCCCGATGGCGCTGGGCGTGCTCTATGACGATCCCCGCCCGACCTTCGAAAGTGCCGTAGTGGCGGAGAAGGAACAGGCCACCACCGGCAAGAAGGCCGATCTGGCCGAGCTGTTCGCACGCGGTCAGACCTGGACCGTCGGCGGCACCGCGCAGGACCCGATCTAGTTTGGGTGCCTAGCTGTTTCGGGTGCGCCCGGGCACTTGCGGCGGTTCGATCTGATGCTTCTGCTGCAATATGCGGGCAAGCGCGCTCATGACGAGGGCCCATGCGCCGCCCGCGGTCCATCCTGCGATAACGTCGCTGGGATAATGCACGCCGAGATAGACGCGCGTAATGCCGATCATGATCGTGAGCAGAATGCCTGAAAAGAGTATGTAGGCCCGGGTCCAGGCTTCTGTGAAAGTGCGGGCGACAAGGATCGCAAGCGTGAGGTAGACGATCGCACTGTTGGTGGCGTGACCGCTTGGAAAGCTGAGCGTGTTGACGTCTACCAGATGCGGAACCAGGTCCGGTCTTGGCCGCGCGAACAATGCCTTTAGTGCTTTGCTCGCCAGTGCGCCCCCCGAAATCGCGAACGCCACCAGCAATCCCTGGCGCCAACGCCCGCGAACCAGCAGGAAAGCGATGGCGAGCATCGTCACCAGTGTCAGCACGGCGACACTGCCAAGGGCTGTAATGTCTATGATTACGCCGGGAAGCCATCCCGGACCGATCGGATCTACATGATCGGGGGCAACGCGGAACAGATACGTCACGGCCTTGTCGAAGGCGGCAGTTTCGCCTTCCTTCATTTCGTCCGAAATCGCGGCAAAACTGCCTGCTAGACCAGCAATTGCCAGGAACAGGAGCAAGACGCGCTGTTCACGTGCAAGATGAGTTCGAATTTGCTTCAGAAAATCGGGGAAGATGCTCATCGCCATTTGCTATACGCGTGGGCCGGGATTGGTTCGCCCCTGTGACGGAATTTTTTTGCGGTGATCAAGCCCCGAGGACTTTTGGGAAATGTGCGACCTTCCTTTCCTACATGGGAATAAGCTGCTTTGGTGTGCGGTGCGAATCCCGGCGGCATTGAACGATGTAGGCAGCCGATAAGCACACTTTGGAAGGTCACAACTCACACGTTAAGAACCGTATGGAAGTATTTGGGATATAAAGATAATAGGGGAATTATCAGGTGAGTTTCGGTGCCGCTTTCGTGTCAACTTCATAGGCCAGGATGGACAATCTAACCCATAGCCTCGTTGGCGCGCTGATCGGCCAGGCGGGCCTCAAAAAGAAGACCGGCCTGGCGATGCCTGCGCTGATCATCGGCGCGAATATTCCCGATCTGGATGCCTCCTGCTATCTCTGGCTGACCGGATCGGAGCCGCTCGCTTTCCGCCGCGGGATCACCCATGGGCCGATCGCCTGGCTGCTGCTGCCGCTGGCACTCGCCGCGATTCTCTGGGCCTTCGACAGATGGCAACAGAAGCGCGGCAAACGCCCGGAAAAGCGCCTTCCGGTGCATTTCGGCTGGCTCTTCGCGCTCAGCTTCATCGCCTGCCTGACGCATCCCTCGCTCGACTGGATGAACACTTACGGCATTCGCCTGCTCGAACCGTTCAGCCACCAATGGTTCTACGGCGATACGCTGTTCATCATCGATATCTGGCTGTGGGTCGGGATGGGTCTGGCGATCTGGATGTCGCTCCGGCGTGAAAAGCGCGGGCGTAACTGGCGAAAGCCTGCGCAAATCGGCATCCTGGCCGTGCTGGCCTATATCGGGGCGAACAACCTGATCTCCCACATCTATGCAGATCGCTATCGTGCCGCCACGGGCGAAGGGCCGCAGATTATTGCCAGCCCGATCCCGCTCTATTTCTGGCAGCGCGAAGGCTTTGCTGGCGGCGATCATCGCTGGGCTATGCTGGTGCAGGAAGATCGAGATGACGCGCATTTGCATGCGCAGGATTTGGCGGGCACGCCTTGCGTCTGGCCCGATGTGGAGACGCTGCGCCAGTCGAACGCCTCGCTCGACGCATTCCTTTTCTGGTCGCGCGCACCCTTTGCCGAGCGGGCGGAAGATGGGTCGGTCCTTATCAAGGATGCGCGCTTTGCCGGCCCGCTGGTAAGTCGCGGCTTCACGGTCGCATTGCCGGATGTTCAGTGCGAGCCTGTGGGCGAGGAACCGGCAGCGGATCAACCGCGTTCGGATAGCCTATGACAAAGCCCGAAATCGTATGGCTGCGGCGCGATCTGCGCTTGGCCGATCAGCCTGCCTTCCATGCGGCTGCCGAAGCCGGGCCGGTCATCCCGGTCTATGTTCTGGATGATGAGACGCCCAGGCACCGCGTGATGGGCGGGGCGAGCCGCTGGTGGCTGCACCATTCGCTGGAAGCGCTGGCGAGAGAGCTGCACAAGCACAATTCCCGCCTGATCCTGCGCCGGGGAAAGGCTGCGGATGTGCTTGCTCAGCTCGTGGAGGAGACGGGGGCAGGGGCCGTGCATGCACTGCGCCATTACGAGCCCTGGTGGCGCAATGCGGAGCGGCAGCTGAAGGATGCCTTGCCCGAGAATATCCAATTCCACCGCCATAACGGCAATTATCTGCTCCCGCCCGGCGCCGTGACCACCGGCAGCGGCGGCGAATACAAGATCTTCACGCCGTTCTACCGCGCCGTGATGGAGCGGATGCCTCCCGCCGATCCCTTGCCGGAGCCGAGCCTGACATTGCCGGAAGCGTGGCCTGAGTCCGACAAGCTCGCAGATTGGGGGCTGCTGCCCACTAAGCCGGACTGGGCAGGCGGATTGCGTGAAGGTTGGGAATGCGGCGAGCAGGCCGCTCAGGCCCAGCTGGAAGAGTTTGCGGAGCGTGTTTCGGATTACGAGCAGGCACGCAATCTGCCTTCTGTGGACGGATCGAGCCGGATTTCGCCGCATCTCCATTTCGGGGAGATCTCTCCGGCGCAGATATGGAAGGCTTTGGCGCGCCATCGCGGGGAAGGGGCGGACAGCTTCCGCCGCGAAGTGGTGTGGCGCGATTACGCGCAGACGATTCTGCACCAGTTTCCCGATTATCCCGAACGGCCTTACCGGGAGAAATTCGAAGAATTCGCCTGGCGCGATCCGGAAAATGACCGGGATGCCGCAGCCGATCTGGAAGCCTGGCAACAGGGCCGCACGGGCTATCCCATTGTCGATGCCGGAATGCGACAGCTCTGGGCCACGGGCTGGATGCATAACCGCGTGCGGATGATCGCGGCAAGCTTCCTGATCAAGCATCTGCTGATCGACTGGCGGCATGGCGAACGCTGGTTCTGGGATACGTTGGTCGATGCCGATTACGCGAGTAATGGCGTGAATTGGCAATGGGTTGCAGGCTCCGGCGCGGATTCGAACATGTTCGTGCGGATCATGGCGCCGCTGACGCAGAGCGAGAAATTCTCAGCGGGCGACTATATCCGCCACTGGGTTCCGGAACTGGCCGAACTGGACGATCCCTATGTGCACGATCCCGATGCGCATGGCTGCCGTCCGGGCAGCTATCCGCCCAAACGGATCGAACACAGTGCTGCCAGGGAACGCGCACTGGCTGCCTGGTCCGAAATCAAGGAGTAACCGGGCCCGGATTTCTGCGTCTTGCCCTTCATGAAACCGCGCGGCATATAAAGCGAGATGTCAGCGGAGGGGCTCAAGAGGGGGAGCGCGCTGCTACGCAGCGGGCGGCGGTTCGGCACTGGGCCGACACTGCTCGCTGGCCTTTTCTCCGGCGGGTTCCACAAATTCCTGGATAGCTTCGACAGCGCGCTGCATGTCGGGTCGCTGCTGGCTCATCTGCCGGACGGCACTTCGCGCATGTTCGGCGGACGCGCGCCGGGTTTCGAAGCCGAGATCTGGTTGCATGACTGGCGCGCTCTCGTCCGTTTGGGGACCGGCGGATCGGCAGGATTTTACCAGGCCTGGGAAGCAGGCGAATGGGAAAGTCCCGATCCGGTGTCACTGTTTGCGCTGTTCGTTTCCAACAGCGCGGAGATGGGTGAAACGGGCCGGGCCAAGGGGCCCTGGCGGTTCGCCCGCAAGTTCATGCACTGGCTCAATCGCAACACGCCCCAGCAGGCCAAGCGCAACATTCACGCGCATTACGATCTGGGCAACGATTTCTACGAAGCCTGGCTCGATCCCACGATGAGCTATTCCAGCGGGCTGGACTTCGGCGAGGACGGGCTGGAAGCGTCCCAGCGCCACAAATGGGAACGGCTCGCACAACGGCTCGGCTATCCCGAAAAGTTGCTGGAGATCGGCTGTGGATGGGGCGCGCTGAGCAATTATTTCGCTGCGCGGGGCAGCAAGGTCACGGCGATTAGCCTGTCGGACGAGCAGCTTGAGTGGGCTCGCCAGCGCCAGCCTGCCAATATCGAATTCCGGCATCAGGATTACCGCGACGTCTCCGGACAGTACGATGCGATCGTGAGCATCGAGATGGTCGAGGCGGTCGGGCGCGAATATTGGCCGGAGTTCTTCGACTGTATCGCGCGCAATCTGAAGCCGGGGGGCCGTGCCGCGATCCAGTTCATCGCCATGCGCGACGAATTGTTCGAAGCCTACGCCCGCAATGCGGACTTCATTCAGGCCTATATATTCCCGGGCGGGCTGCTGATCCGCGCCAGCGACTTTGCGCGGCTTGCCGCAGAGCGCGGGCTGGCATGGGAAGACGAAGAGGAATTCGGGCTCGATTACGCCGAGACGCTGCGCGCATGGCGCATGAATTTCGATCAGGCGGTGGAAGATGGCCGCTTGCCAGCCGGCTTCGACGAACGCTTCATTCGCCTGTGGCGCTTTTACCTGATGTATTGCGAAGGCGGATTTCGTGGCGGCGGGATCACCGTGAACCAGGTGACGTTGGTAAAACAGTGATCCCGCGAATGTGCTGCCCCCGAAGAGCGCGTGCTTGTGGGGTTGCCTATTAACTCTGCCGGTAGACTTCCTCGCCGCGGAAGCGCGCCAGAATATTGTCGTGCACGATCGGGCTGAGCAGGCTTGAAAATGCGCAGCCGCAAAGCCCGTCCTGCCACCAGACGACTTCCGCCTGGAGCGATTCAAGCCCGGGCAAAGTCAGCCAGCAAACCGATCCGGGATGCATGCGGCTGACGGCCGTTGCGGCAAAGCCGGACAGCGACAGATCCTGCACCACGGTTTGAAAGCCACGGCCGCCGGACACACGCAGTTGTGCCGGGATTGTGACTCTGGTGCGCGGTGCGCTGCGATCTTCCTGGGCCGCTATCTCATAGCGGTTCTTCACACCTTGTAATGTCATCGCAGAGGACTCCCATCTTGTGCGATAACTGCCGGAATCGCTTCCGGCATGCTGTGTAAAGTATGGGTGGTTCTGCTTTCCGGAGCCTTTGCAGGACTGGTTAACCGGAAGCCTCGAACCGTTTACGCTGGCTGGTGGGGAAGTCTTGCTGGAGAAGCTCCAATATCCCGTCGGCAACCACTTCCGGCGGTTTGACGCTCTGCGGATCTTCCCCGGGATAGGCACGCGCGCGCATTTCCGTGCGGGTTGCACCCGGGTCCACGATGGCCACGCGAGTGTTGGAAATCCGCTCTACTTCCTGTGCGTAGCAGTCGAGCAGGGATTCGAACGCCGCCTTGGTTGAGGCATAGCCGCCCCAATAGGCGCGCGGTTGGGTGCCTACACTGCTGGTCAGGCCGATGATGCGGGCATCTTCGCTGCGCTTCAGCAGCGGATCGAATGCCGCCAGCAGCGCCTGCGTGGCCAGCACATTGGTCGTGATCGCCTGATTGAAGCTTTTCGGATCGAACTGCGTCACCGGGCCGAGCTGAGGGAGGAACGCGGCGCAGATCACCATGATGTCCAGCCTGTCCCAGCGATCGGCAATCGCGGTGGCCAGGCGCGCAATCGCGTCGGGCTCGCCCAGATCGAGCGGAGCGATCGTTGCCGTGCCGCCGGCTTCGTGAATTGCGTCTTCGACTTGCTCCAGCCGGTTCGCATCGCGCGCGGTCAGCACGACATGCGCGCCGGCCTTGGCGAGTGCAGCTGCCGTCGCGGCACCGATGCCGCGGCTCGCCCCCGTGACGAGCGCAACCTGCCCGGAAAGGGGCCCCGTTTCCGTTTCGCCCGGCATCAGGCGACCTTGTTGACCGGGAAGGAAAGCTGGGCCGACTCATCCTCGCGCCGGGCAAGGTCGGTCAGGCTGGTCGGATAGTCGCCTGTGAAGCAGGCATCGCAATATTGCGGGCGCGTATTGTCGCGCTGTTCATGGCCGACGGCGCGGTAGAGGCCGTCGATCGAAACGAAGGCCAGGCTGTCTGCCTGGATGAAATCGCGCATGGCCGAAACATCCATCCGCCCGGCCAGCAGCTTCGAACGCTCCGGCGTATCCACGCCGTAATAGCAGCCATAGCCCGTCGGCGGGCTGGCCACGCGGAAATGCACTTCGCTGGCACCGGCATCGCGCATGATCTGCACGATCTTGAGGCTGGTCGTGCCGCGCACGATGGAATCGTCGATCAGCACGATTCGCTTGCCTTCCACGATCATCTTGTTGGCGTTGTGCTTGCGCTTCACGCCCGCCAGGCGGTCGCCATCGGAAGGCTGGATGAAGGTCCGCCCGACATAGTGGGAGCGGATGATGCCCAGTTCGAAGGGAATGCCCGATTGGTGGGAGAAGCCGATCGCTGCTGGTACGCCGCTATCGGGTACCGGAACGACCAGATCGGCCTCCACGGGGCTCTCGATCGCCAATTGGACGCCGATTTCCTTGCGCGCCGAATACACGGATCGTCCGTCGAAGATCGAATCCGGCCGGCTGAAATAGACATGTTCGAAAATGCACGGGCGCGCCGGGGGCTGGCCGAACGGGCGGTGCGTATGAATGTTTCCGTCGAAGTCGACCTGGATCAATTCGCCGGGGTCGATCTGGCGGATGAAACTGGCGCCGACAACGTCGAATGCCACCGTTTCGCTGGCGAAGACGACGGCATCGCCGATCTTGCCCATCACCAGCGGACGGATGCCCAGCGGATCGCGGCAGGCAATGATGCCTTCGGGCGTCATGCAAACCAGCGAATAGGCGCCTTCCACCATGCGCAGCGCATCGACGAACCGATCCAGCATAGTGGGATAGCGGCTCGTCGCGACCAGATGGATGATCACTTCGGTGTCGGAGGTCGACTGGAAGATCGCGCCGTTGCGCACCAGCTGCTCACGCAGCTTCATCGCGTTGGAAATATTGCCGTTATGGGCGATCGCGAAGCCGCCTCCTGCCAGCTCGGCATAAAGCGGCTGAATATTGCGCATGCCGGAGCCGCCGGTGGTCGAATAACGGACATGGCCCGCCGCCATGTGGCCGGGCATTTCTGCCAGCGATTCCTGGGTGGAGAAATTGTCCGCCACATGGCCAAGGCCGCGCTGCGAATAGAATTCCTTCCCGTCGAAGCTGGTGATGCCAACCGCTTCCTGGCCGCGATGCTGAAGCGCATGCAGGCCGAGCGCGCAGATTGCCGACGCCTGCTGTGCGCCAATAACGCCGAAAATGCCGCATTCTTCATGCAGCTTGTCGTCGTCGTAACCGATATCCCACGGAGTTTCGTCGCGGAATGTTTCGCTGGGTTTCATAGGGTCCCGCTGGTCGACCGTCTCTTGCGCCACTCGCGCAAATTCTGCGCGCCCCCAATGGCGTTGTTACGCTCCGATTACAAGGGGCTGAGGCCCGGGAAACCGGAATCCTTCACGAATTCCGTTGCCCGATTGCGGTGGTATGCAGAAATTGGCTCAAGAAGGAGATGGGCAGGCATGTTTTGCTGACCGTTTTTCGTCCGAATGTCCTGCGCCGGCTGCAACCACATGCCCCGTGATGGTGCACATGACTGCAACCGGCGCAGTCCATTCCTCCCGCTGATCAGAACGTTTTCGAAATCTGAAGAGCGATGAAGCGCCCGAGCGAGCTCGAGTAGGAAGGATCGAAACGGATCGGCTGCTCGCCGGTGCCGAAATTGACCACTTCCGGCGGATCGGCATCGAACAGGTTCTGCGCCGTGGCTGTTAGCCTGACACCGCCCAGGATCGAATCATCTTCTTCGAAGGCATAACTGATGGTCAGGTCGACCGTCGTGTAGGATCCGATCTTGGTATAGCTGTCGGGCACTGCCGGCGCCAGCTGCGAGCGCGGATATTCACGGCTGTTGACATAGTTGAGATATGCCGTGGTCGTGAAACCGCCCTTATCGATCCCGAATTCAAGCTGGCCGGTGAATTCCGCCGGATAACCGAAGGTGTTGACCCGTTCCAGCAAGGGCAGGCCGGCAGCCGAAGCGACCTTGTAGCTGAGGACATAGTTGGCCTTGCCGCCGAAGCGGAAATCGGCCCATTCGTCGAACAGCGTGTAGTTGAAGTTGAAGTCCAGGCCGTCGGTTTCAACCACGCCCTGATTCTGCCTGCGACCATCGATGATCGCGACGAGGTTCAGAGGATCGTCGCCGAACGGGGCGCAGCAGAAATGCGGCAGGCCCGGATCCTGGATGCTGTCGTAATAGGCGATATATTCCGCCTCGGTCACAGTCGAATCGCCGGGATAGAAGTTCGGGTTTAGGACCACGAACGGCGCCCAGGCTTCGCTGAAGAATGAGTCGGTGAACGGAACGCCATAGGCCCCGAAATCGACCTTATTCTCATAGACGATGTTGTAGTAGGTTCCCGAAACCCTCAGCCCCGGCACCATGTCCGAATCGATATCGAAGCCGAGTGACCAGGTTTCGGCCGTTTCGGGCTGCAGATCCTCATTGCCGCCGAGGCGGTACTGATAGAGGAACAGATCGCCGGCCGGCATCAGGCCGAGCTGTTCGCCCGGAGCCGGGAGCGTCAGGTAGCCGGCCTGCGCATATTTGTTGAGGTCGGGCAGGCTGGGCGCGTGGAACGACGTGCCGTAGCTGCCGCGGAATGTGAGGCCCGGGGCCGGAGAGAAGTTCACGCCGAACTTGGGATTGGTGGTCCCGCCGACGTCGCTGTAATCGTCATAGCGAACCGCCGCATTCAGCTCGAGGCGCTGAAGCCCCGTAGAGGCATTGTCGGCGCCGATGATCGGCAGGAATACCTCGCCATAGACCGACTTGATCTCGCGGCTCTTCTCAGCAGGAATGCCGAAGGGATTGTCGTTGGTCGGGCCGCCGGTGGTGGAAACCTGGCCGGAGCCCCACAGCGTGTCGTTCTTGTACTCGCCGCCGACTGCGACCCGCACGTCGCCGCCCGGGATGCTGAATACGGCGCCGTCGATACTGGCGGTGCCGCCATACAGCTCATACTTCGATGCGATCGAAGTGTAGGCGCGGAAGTGATTCAGCGTTGCGTCGGAGTTGCAGTCGAACTCGCTTGCATCGCAGAATGGATTGAAGAACGGAATGTCCGCCGGCAGATCGATGCCGCTATTTGTTCCGTTCAACACGCGGTCCAGCGACGAAGCGTTGATGCGGTTGTCAGTCTTCTGAATCGCGTTGTTCTCGCTGTAATAACCGCGAATATTCGCATTCCAGCGTTCGCCCAGTTCGATGTCGAGTGACGGCGAGATAGACCAGATTTCGTCAGAACCGCTGTTGACCCACGGCCCCAGCGCATCGACGAAATTGTAGCGGACACTCAAAGTACCGTCAGCGGGGCAATCCAGTGTCGCGCTGTCGTCAAGGACGCCGGGATAGCAGGGGCTGAACGGATTGGCGTTCGTAACCGTGTAGGTCCCCGTTTCCGGGGCATCGCGATAGGTGAATTCGCGGCGGGAATAGAAGCCGTCAATATCGAGTGTGATGGAGGGCCCCAGGTCCTGGCTGATGACGCCGGATACGGAATGCCTCTGATATCCGGGAATGGCGTCCATACCATCCCAGAAGTGATCCTGGAGATTGGGGCTCGCCGCCAGATCGCCAAGCGTGAGGGCCGATCCGTCCTGCCCGCCGGGAATTCCGTAGAGCATGCCGTCGATCAGTACGTTCCCCGGGCTTGCGAAGCCCTGCAGGCCGCTCAATCCATAGATGGAGAAGTCGCTATTGTAGAGGTCGGGGCGGTCGTTCGCCTTCAGTGCGCCGCGATCCTGATACTGATAGGCGAAGAATACGCCGCCTGTGTCCCAGGTGTGGCCGGCAGCGAAGGACGCAATATATTCCTCCAGATCGTCGGCGAAGCCGTAACGGAAGGTTGCCTCCAACGTGTCTTCAGGGCGGCGCGTAATATAGTTCACAACACCGGCAACAGCGTCGGAGCCGTAAATGGCGGAGCCGCCATCGGCGACAACTTCGACGCGCTCAAGCGCGAGGGAGGGAATATTGTCCGCGTCGTAAAGCTGGCCGTTGGGGCCCTGCGGGGCCACGCGGTGGCCGTTGACGAGGTTGAGCGTGGCAGAGGTGCCGATGCCGCGCAGGTTCACGGATTTCGCAAAGAAGGTGTTCAGCGAGGATGCCTGAACGATTGCGCCGCCTTCCTGCTCGTCCGAACCGCCGAAATTGATGATCTGCGGAAGCTTGCGGAGGGCATCGTTGACGGTGCTCGTGCCCGTCTGTTCGAGCTCTTCGCGGCTAACCGGAATTACGGAAGAACCGACTGGCGCGACCCCTTCGATTCTGGTGCCCGTCACGACGATATCGTCGGCCGAAGCGGGCGTCACTGCCAAGAGGCCGAACGCCAATGCCGAAGCGGACACAGTCAGCCGAATCGACGCAGTTTTCCTGTAGGTAAGAATCATTTTGCACCCCCTCATTTTATTGTCCGGCGAGACTGATTCACGCCTTGTCCGAACCCGCATCGCTATTGATGCGGTTTTTATTACAAAAATGTATTCTATTTATCTTAGCAAGACAAGCTGGCTTCGGTCGTGATCAATCAACAGGTTCGGCGAAACCTGTTTCTCGCGGAAAATCGATGGGTTGCGGCAGATATTGTCAACGCTTTGGCAGGTTGCACAGGGCCTCGGTCCACAGGCAAAGTTGCCGATAAGTCACAGAGACTCACCGTGTGCCGCGTGCCGATCGGGCCCACTTCGGCCCTGATTTGGTTGGATGTTTAAATGGTCGGGGAGAGAGGATTCGAACCTCCGGCCCCTGCCTCCCGAAGACAGTGCTCTACCAGGCTGAGCTACTCCCCGACCGGAGCCCGCTTCAAAGCCGCGGGTGAGGCAGAGGCGGGCCAATAGCGGCGCGGGGGCAGGGTGGCAAGCGGGCAATTTCGGGTGTAGCTCTTCATCCATGGCCAGTGCCTTTTCCAAGACCGATTCCCTCGATGGAAATCACCCCGAATGGCAATATCTCGACTTGCTCCGTCATATCTGGGAGCAGGGCGACAAGCGCGTGGACCGCACCGGGGTGGGCACGCGCTCCATTTTCGGGGCGCAATTGCGCTTCGATCTTTCCGGCGACCGTATGCCCTTGCTGACCACCAAGCGGGTCTATTGGAAGACGGCCACGCGCGAAATGCTGTGGTTCCTTACTGGCAACACCAATATCCGGCCGCTCGTTCTGCAGGGCGTGAAGATCTGGAACGAATGGCCGCATGCGCAATATGTCCGCGAAACCGGCGAGGACATCGCGCTGGCCGATTTCATTGCCCGGATTGCGGAGGATGAGGCGTTTGCCGAGCGCTGGGGCGATCTCGGCCCGGTCTATGGCAAGCAATGGGTCGATTGGGACACATTCGAGCCCAATGGCGATGGAACCTACCGCAAGGGCCAGGGGATCAACCAGGTCGCGCAGGTGGTCGAAAATCTGAAGTCCAATCCGGGAAGCCGGCGGCATATTGTCGAAGGGTGGAATGTCGCGCAGCTTGAAAGGATGGCGCTGCCGCCTTGCCACAAGACCTATCAGTTCCATGTTGCCGGGCAGGGCGAGGGCGCGCGGCTCAATGGTATTCTCTACCAGCGCAGCTGCGACGTTGCCCTGGGCCTGCCTTTCAACCTTTGGTCGGCGGCTCTGCTGGTGCGGATGCTGGCGCAGCAGACCGGCCTGGAGCCGGGCGAACTCGTCTGGATGGGCGGGGATACCCATCTTTATCTCAATCACGGGGAGTTGGTGGAAGAGCAGCTGAGCCGCACGCCGCAAGGCGAGCCGCGGCTGGCGATTCTGCGCAAGCCGGAATCGATCTTCGATTACCGGATCGAGGATTTCGAAGTGCGCGATTATGCGCCGCAGGGTGTCATCAAGGCGCCGATCGCAGTCTGACGGGGACTTTCGCGGAGAGCTTCAGCGCACGATGGCGCTGTAAGTAATCCGGCCCGCGCCGCGTGCAGCTTCCCGGCCTTTCACGCGCCAGCGCAGATTGGTGACGTCTCCGGGCGAGGCCAGGCGCATGCTGCGCCCCTCGCGGATACGCAGCTGGCCAAGCTTGCCCCAATTGCGTCCGCCATCGGCAGAGACTTCCGCATGGTCCAGGCTGGCCCCCTGAAATGCGAGCGTGCCGGGTATCGGACTGGAAACGGAAAAGCTGGAGCCTGCGCTGGGCGCGCGCCATTCGACCATCAGGATCACCTTGTCGCCGCGCGTCAGGCGGCTTGCCGGTTCGATCCGGCGTTCCATGCGACCATCGCCCAGATGGCTGATCCGTTCGACGAAAATTTCGCTGGCGAGCGAAATGTCATCCTGCGCGCAGGCGGGCGCTGCCATCGCCGCCGCTGCAAGACTTGCCGAAATGATGCATCGCATTGGCCAAACTCCGTCCCTGTGCTTTTGGGAAGCGGAGGAAAACTTCGCAGAAACGCACCAAGATATGGTTAACGCCGGATTGATCATGGCCGGCTGAGGCCGCGAAAATCGGCGGCGTTGCGAGCGCCGCAAAGAACCGGCTTCACGGCAGTTGACAGGGGGGCACCGCTGCCTTAGTGGCGCGGCTCCCCAAGGGGTGCAGCACCCAAAATACGCGGGTGTAGCTCAGTTGGTTAGAGCGCCGGCCTGTCACGCCGGAGGTCGCGGGTTCAAGTCCCGTCACTCGCGCCACTTGGGGGATTTCCTGAAAAATCGAGAGCATTTGGCGGGGCATGGCCGAACATTCCCTGGCCTGCGCTGCGTCAGCCCCAGCGACCCGTTTCCATCCAGATCAGAAACCGCCTGAGCGGAAGCAGCCAGATCACGCCCAGCACCAGATAGATCGCGGTTTGCAGCAGGACGTGCAATTGCCCGATCCATTGCGAGGCCCAGGCCACGAGCAGCGCATAGGCCCCCAACACCAGCACCAGGGCAAGAATACCCACAGGTATGCGCCAAGTCGGTTCCCGCCGCATCAGAACGGACCGTAGAGCCTGGTGGGCGTCACGATCGCCCGCAGCGGCATATCGTGCGGCTCGGTCGGCAAATCTTCGACCAATTGGACATCCCAGGCCATGCCGATGGTGATCGTATCTGGATGTTTCGCCAGCCAGCCATCGTAATGCGCCGCGCCCTGGCCCATACGCTTTCCGCTATCGGTGAAGGCGACCAGCGGCACGAACAGCGCGTCTGGTTCGGCCTCGCCGTTTTCGGCCTTGGGCTGCGGGCCGTAGGCGCCGTCTTCAATGTCGGTTTCGCCGAAGGGATCTTCCCACAGGCGAAAATGCATGGGATCGTCCCTGCCGGTAAAGGCGGGCAATGCGACCGGATAGCCGCTCTCATAGAGGAAGCGCGCATAGGCGCGGGCAGGCGCCTCTGAGGGAATCTCGTAATAAAGGCCGATGGTCGAGCCTTGCGGCAGCATTTCCATGACCGGCGTTGGCGGGCGGCGGAAGAGCAGCGCCCGTGTCGAGGGATCGAGCCCCGCGACATGGTCGCTGCGCAGCTTGCGCATTTCGCGGCGCAGGGCCCATTTGCGTTCGTGGAGATCCTCGCTCAAGCTTCCATTCTCCATTCGGGGCCTCCGGGAAATCGGGTGACGGGACCACCATGGGCCGGTGCCTAGAAATCCTCTGACGCCTCAACGTCAGGTGGGGGCCATGTGTGCCGAGCCAGGGCCCAGCCAGGGACAGCCCCCTTGGATTGCTTATAGCCTCAGGGATTTTCGAACGGCGCGTACCGGGCAGTTCCCGTCACGGGCCTATCTAGTGGCCGAGTGTGCCGCGCTCAAGGCTGGCGGCGAGATTTTCGAGCCGGTCGGCCAAAGCTTCCAGTTCTTGGATATTCTCGATCGCCGCTCCGGGCGCCTCTGGAATTTCCAGCGGCAGGGAAGCGGGCGGGGCGCTCTGCCTCAGCTCATGCGCCTCGTCCGCAAGCAGCAAAGCGGCGAATAGCAGCGAGCGCGGCTCGTTCTGCCCGCTCTGCTCGCCGAGAGAGGCCAGCTTTCGGTCGATTTCCCGGCCAAGCATCATCACATGGTCTTCCTGGCCTTCACCGCATGCAACGGTGTAGGAACGTCCGCCGATTTGCAGGGTAACGTCGCTCATGGCTTGAGGCCCATCATTCCAGCTGACCGATCAAGGCGTCCAGCTCGTTCAGGGATTGGCTGACATTCGCGCGCAATTCCGCGTGCCTGCGGGCCAGTTCTGCGTCGCCAGTTTGCTGGGGGCGCGAAGCCGCAGCTTCTATCCGAGATATTGCGGCCTCTATGCGGGCCAATGCTCTTGCGACCCTTTCCCGTTCCATGGCGCTATCGCTAGCGCAAACTTCGCGCTTCTTGCAAAAACTTGGTCACGAAAGTTGTGAATTATCTTTCGGAATGTCGCAACCGGTGCAATTCGGAACCACTACTGCGCTGCGCTTGACGGGGCGCAACTGGTCCGCAAAGGAAGCCGCGCGCCGAATCGTGACAATTCCGTCCATTATCGCAGCCGCTGCAGGAGCCTCGCTTCAATGACTTTCGATACCGCCCGTCTAGCGCAAATGGCCAACGCCATTCGCGCGCTATCCATGGATGCGGTGCAGGCAGCGAATAGCGGGCACCCCGGCATGCCGATGGGCATGGCCGATGTCGCCAGCGTGCTGTGGTCGAAATATCTGAAGTTCGATCCATCCGACCCCCATTGGGCGGATCGAGATCGCTTCGTGCTGTCGGCCGGGCACGGCTCGATGCTTATTTATTCGCTGCTGCATCTCTCCGGATATGCCAATCCGACCATGGAAGAGATCCGCAATTTCCGGCAGCTGGGTAGCCCCTGCGCCGGTCACCCGGAAAATTTCCTGCTCGAAGGCGTGGAATGCACCAGCGGCCCGCTGGGTCAGGGCGTGGCCATGGCAGTAGGCATGGCGATTGCCGAACGGCATCTCAATGCCACTTTCGGGGACGATCTGGTCGACCATCATACCTGGGCGATTGCCGGTGACGGCTGCCTGATGGAAGGCATCAACCACGAAGCGATCGGCCTTGCCGGGCATTTGCAGCTCGGCCGGCTGAATGTGCTGTGGGATGACAATGCGATCACGATCGATGGCGGAACGGACCTTTCCACCAGCGAGGATATCCGTGCGCGCTACGCCGCGACCGGCTGGCATGTCGTCGATTGCGACGGCCACGATCACGCGGATATCGCCCGAGCCATGGACGAGGCGCTTGCGGACAGCCGCCCGTCGCTGATCGCCTGCAAGACGATTATCGGCAAGGGTGCCCCCCATAAGCAGGGAACCGCGGCAACGCATGGCGCTGCGCTGGGCGAAGACGAAGTGGCCGCAGCCCGCAAGGAACTGGGCTGGGACGCGCCGCCCTTCGAAGTTCCGGCGGATGTGCTGGCCGATTGGCGTTCGACCGGGGAAGCCGGCAAGCAAGCCCATGCCGCATGGCAGGGCCGCCTGGATGCCAGCAGAGACAAGGCCGAGTTCCTGCGCCGCATGGCAGGCGATCTGCCCGAAGGTTT
The DNA here is from genome assembly GCA_030430365.1 of Alphaproteobacteria bacterium. Lineage (GTDB taxonomy): Bacteria > Pseudomonadota > Alphaproteobacteria > Sphingomonadales > Sphingomonadaceae > Andeanibacterium. The sequence continues at coordinate 45,506 of JAUIFP010000015.1, forward strand.
CAATCTTGACGAATATATCGCATCGCTGATCGCGGAGCCTTCGAAAGTCGCCACCCGCAAGGCGAGCGAGATGGCGCTGGGCGCGATCAACGGTTTGCTGCCTGAAACCATCGGCGGCTCGGCCGATCTGACGGGATCGAACAACACCAAGACCAAGCAGACGGAGCCGCTGACGCCGGCGGATTATTCAGGCCGCTACGTCTATTACGGCATTCGCGAATTCGGCATGGCCGCGGCCATGAACGGCATGTCGCTGCATGGCGGCGTCATTCCCTATGGCGGCACCTTCCTGGTCTTCACCGATTATTGCCGCGCCGCCATTCGCCTGTCCGCCTTGCAGCAGACGCGTGTGATCTACGTCATGACCCATGACTCGATCGGCCTTGGCGAAGACGGACCGACTCACCAGCCTGTCGAACATATTCAGAGCCTGCGGGCGATGCCCAATTGCCTGGTGATGCGCCCGGCCGACGTGGTCGAGACGGCGGAATGCTGGGAAATCGCGCTGGGCCAGGCGGACAAGCCTTCCGTTCTGGCGCTCAGCCGTCAGGGGCTGCCGCAAGTGCGGACCGAGGCTGCGGCGGAAAATCTCTGCGCGAAAGGCGCCTATCGCCTGCGCGAGGCTAGTGCCCCGCGCAAGGTGGTGCTTGTTGCGACCGGATCCGAAGTCGAACTTGCGGGCAAGGTTGCCGAAGCACTGGAAGGCGCTGGAATCGGCGCGGATGTGGTATCCATGCCCTGCACGGAGCTGTTCGACGCGCAGGATGCACGCTACCGCGCCGACATCTTGCCCAAGGACGCCTTGATCGTCTCGATTGAGGCAGGGACGACTTTCGGTTGGGAACGTTATACCGGCACCGATGGGTTAAACATCGGGCTCGATAGATTTGGCGCTTCGGCGCCGGCAGGGGACCTGTTTGAGCACTTCGGCTTCACCGTTGAAGCCGTGGTTCCGAAAATCAAAGCGAAACTATAGAGTTAGCAGGAGCATTTAGCATGGCGACCAAGGTTGCAATCAACGGGTTCGGA
>JAUIFP010000016.1 GCA_030430365.1 Alphaproteobacteria bacterium
GCGCCGCAATCACGAGCAGCGCGCGCGCCGAACGGTGCGTCAAAGATTTTCCGGTTTCGCTGCTGCCTGTCATCACTGGTTTCATTCCTGTCCGTTTGGCCTCATGCTTCGCTTCAGCGGCATCCGCCGGGCCCGTTGGCCATGCGGCTATCGCTCGAGTGGCCTCTATAGCTACCGCACATCTCGCGGCAAGAGTGCGCACCCGTCCATGCGCAACTTCCGCGTGAATGCGTGCTTAACCGCGATTATCCGGGGTTGGAGCCTGTGGACGCGCTGCAACAGTTCTGCAAAACATCTGCCGTATTAGCGATTCGCGACTGGTAATTCCGCTGTTAATTACCTATCGAAATTGAAAATTACGGGTATTTCACCGATTCTTTGAACCGCTCACCAGAGGTTCAGCCTCGGGATGCTCAGAATCGAAGATCCTGCCTGGCAGGATTTTGAAGCAGGGAAGAAGGCAGTTTTTGCAATGGCAAATCGTCGTAACACAGGAAAGCGTGGCGGTCTGACCGCAGCGTTGCTGTGTGCCGGGGCGATCGGCCTTGCTGCAGCTCCCAGCGCGGTTCTGGCGCTTGGCGGCGCCGGCGGGATGGAAGCTTCGTCCTCGGGCAGCTTCGCCACGTTCACACCGGCCGCGGTCAACCAGCACCTGTCCAAGCTCGTGGCAGCCACTGGCATCAATTCCAACGAACTGATGCGCTTCACTCCGGCAAGCTCCGCTAGTCAGCCGGGCCGTTCGGTCACGGTTGCCGTGCGTGTCGATGAAAGCGCTGCACAGCTGATCTCGCTCAATTCCGGGCTGGCTTCAGCCAAGGAAAAGTCCGCCGCTTCTTCGCTGCGGATCGCACCGACGCGGTACAATCTTGGTTTGTCGCGCGGCTATCAGGGCTTCGCCCAGGCGCGGCCCACCGGCCTCGCCACCGATCTTGACGATGCCGCCATTCCCGATCTGGCCAGCTTCCAGCCTTCCGAAGGCGCGAAGGACAAGCCGAGCCGCTTCAATGCACGCATCGCATTGGAAGAAGAAGAGAATGCCGGACGGGCCCCGCGCACGCTCGAGGGCCTGAGCGATCAGACTTTCGATCTGGGCGGCAGCTACAGCGTTACGCGCAATCTCGATGTGACGGCAGGCGTACGTTATTCGCAGGACCGCAACCAGGTTGCCCCGCTGACCAATGGCAAGCAGGATAGCCAGGCGGTCTATGTCGGCACGCAGTTCCGCTTCTAAGCAACTGCAGACAATCCGCCGCTGAAGTGCCCCGCGATTTTGCGGGGCTTTTCTTTGCCTGAGCACCCGGCGGCAAATCTAGGCGCAGGGAACTGCGGCCGGACAACTCGCCACAAACTCTTGTCCGGCTCATGACAGCTGCGGCAGGAATGTGGCGCAAAGTCTGACGGCAGTCACGCATCTGAGCGAAAACCGTCATCGGCAGGCAATGCTGCCGAGGTGGTAAGAAACGCATGACGTTCGATCATGACCCGCTGCTCATCTGCGACCTCACCCAGAGCTATTCACCCCATGGCGGCGGCGGAATCAGCACCTATCTGCGAGAAAAGCGGCACCATGTGCTGGCGCGAACGGATCATCGGCTGCTGCAGATCGTCCCGGGCGCGGAAGACCGGATTGTCGATAGCGGGCAGCATATCTGGGTGGAAATCGGCTCCGAACCGGTACGCGGAAGCCCCAATTACCGATTCATCACGCGTACGAAAGCCGTACATGAAGTTCTGCGGCGCTATCGCCCGGACCTGATCGAATCGCTGTGTCCCTGGGTCCTGCCCTGGACGGCGATCAATTACCGCAAATCGAACCCGCAGACCGCGCTCGTCGCGGGATATCGCACGGATTTCCCCAATGCCCATGTCTACCGCGTGGCGCGGGAGCTGTTCGGGATGACCCTGGCCCGTTTCGCCCGCTGGCTCAGCCTTGGCTATGCGGAGATCACCTACCGCGAATTCGACCATGTCTACACGCTGGGGGAAGAGGCGCGGGCCATGCTCAACCGGCGCGGGATCACCCGCATCGACGTGCTGCCCCTGGGGGTCGACACGCATTTGTTCGACCCGTCCCGCCGGGACCGGGAATTTCGCAAACGGCTTGAATGCGACCCGGCAAAACCGAGCGGTCCGCTGCTGGTCTATGCCGGCCGGATCGACAACGAAAAGCGCGCAGGCCAGCTGATCGCCATGATGCGCCATCTTCCCGGCGATTTCGGCGCGAGGCTGCTCATGGTCGGTGACGGCAAACTGCGCGAAAGGCTGGCGGCCGAGGCTGCCGACCTCCCGGTCGTCTTTCGCGGCTTCGTGCAGGACCGTAACGAGCTGGCGGTCGCGCTGGCATCCAGCGACATCTACGTTTCGGCGATGGCCGACGAGACCTTCGGCATTTCCGTGATCGAGGCGCAGGCCAGCGGCCTGCCGGTTGTCGGTGTGGCGTCCGGAGCCATGCCCGAACGCGTTCCGCCCGGACTGGGCCTGCTGGGCCCGGTCGACGATCCGGCCGCGATGGCCCGCAATGTCATGCAAATATGGCAGGGCGACCCGCGCGCGATGGGCCGCTGCGCAAGAGCGCATGTCGCCAACCGCTATAGCTGGGAACGCACATTCCAGCAGTTGTTCGGCGAGGTCTATCCGCTTGCCCTGGCCCATGCGCGCGGACGCATGCAGGCGCGGCGGCGCTGGCGCTCCGGCCCGCCCGATCTTGTCCGGGAAGCCGGTTAGCGCGCACCAAGCACGGCGCAATGCCGTTGACTTTTTGCGGCCGCGCGCGTCATTTATCACGTTCACAAACAGCAGGAAGTTAGCCTGCAGAGCGCGAGAGGATATGGGGCGATGGGGACATGGAATTGCGCGAATTTTCTGCGCCTGACGCTGGCGGCTGCGCTTGCGACAATATCTGCCAATGCGGCAGCGGAAGAGAGTGAGCCCGCCGGCTTCCCAGCTTACGAAGTGGATACAGACTGGCCGCAGCAGCCCCTGCCCAACCAGTGGCTGATCGGGGATGTCGGCAATGTCAGCGTCGACCGGAACAATCACATCTGGGTGATTCACCGCCCGGGCACGCTGGGCGACTGGGACATCGGGGCCAGCCAGGACCCGCCGACCACGAAATGCTGCATCGCTGCTCCGCCCGTTCTGGAATTCGACACCGAAGGCAATCTGCTGCGCGCCTGGGGCGGCCTCGACCAGGTGGAAGACTGGTTCACATCCGAACACGGCATCTTCGTTGACGATGAAGACAATGTCTGGGTGCTGGGCGCCGGCGCGGGGGACGGGCAATTGCTGAAATTCACCATGGATGGCGAATTGCTGCTGCGCATCGGCAGGAAGGGCGAGTTTGCCGCGCCGGACGATCCCGCCATGCTGGGCATGCCGACCGACATCTACACCGACACGCAGCGGCGCGAAGTGTTCGTGGCCGACGGATACCGCAATCACCGCGTGATCGTGTTTGATTCCGAAACGGGCGAATTCAAGCGGCAATGGACCGTCTATGGGCGCGAAGTCGATCCGCAGTTCGCTTCTGCAAGCGACGCGATCGGCTCTCGCGGAGCCCGGCACGAGTTGGAGATCTTCACCACCGTCCATTGCATCACCAAGATCGGTGAAGAGATCTTCGTGTGCGATCGCACCAATGACCGGATCCAGGTTTTCACCCCCGAAGGGGAGTATCTGCGGGAAGTCTTCTTCAACCGCGAAATCGCCGGCACAGCCGGTTCCACCTGGGACGCTGCTCCTCTACCGGGTCATCCCGATTGGCTCGTCGTGCTGGACGGCACCAACAGCGAATTTGCCATCATTGATCACCACAGCGGCGAGGTGATTTCGAGCTACCTGAGCAAAGGGCGCTATGCCGGCCAGCTGCATTGGCCGCATCAGATCGCGGTGGACCGGCAAGGCCGGTTCTACATTGCCGAAGTGGCCACCGCCGGGCGCATCCAGCGCTTCGAGCCGGCCGAATAGCCAGCACCCGATCGGGGCCAAACGAAAGGCAGCCGGGGGTTTGATGTAGATCAAGGACGCTCGGCCTGGACCTGCCAATAACGATTCTATACTTAACACGTTAAGTGGATTGTATCGGCAATTCGGATTGGAGCGGAAAGGTGAAAATGGAATCGATTGAAGCGGTAATGGACGCGCGGCCCGAACGGCCGGAACTGTTGATGGCAAGCGATGCATTCATCGACGAAGTCCTCACGCACGCAGATCCGATGGCGATGCGCGGCCTGCTCTACATGCTGACCGGCGATAAAGAGCTGGAAGAGATGAAGCTGGAGAAGCGCCGCTTCGGCAGGGTTGAGGCGATGGTCCCCGCCAGTGACGAAGACGTGGCGATGATCCGGCGCAAGGCGGCGGATTTCCTGAAGGCCTATCGCGATTCGGGCGCCGGCCCGATCGACTATGGCAGCAAGGAGAATGTGGCCAAGGCCCTGGACCTCGTCGTCGGCGAGAAGATCATGGACCGCGCACGCGACCTGATGGTGGAGGAAACCGCGCTCGATCCCTGGTGCCGGTCCCTGGAATGGAGATCCCGTCCAGATCCGGAGCGGCTGAAGAATTTCCACGTCACGATCATCGGCGCCGGCATGGGCGGGCTGAACGCCGCGCTGCAGATGAAGCGCGCCGGCATACCCTTCGACGTGATCGAGAAGAACGACGAGGTGGGCGGCACCTGGTATGAAAACCACTATCCCGGCGCCCGCGTGGACACGCCCAGCCGCGGCTATACCAACCTGATAGCCGTCGATTACCCCTATCCCCGCGCATTCGGCACGAATGACGATTGCCAGAACATCTTCGAATGGATTTCCCACCACTTCAATCTGCGCAAGGACATCGCCTTCAACACCGAAGTGCGCTCCCTAACCTGGGATGACGAGGCCGGCGAGTGGGAGATCGTCACCTCCGGACCCGAAGGCGAAAAGACGCAGCGTACCAACGCGGTGATCAGCGGGGTCGGCCTGCTGGCCCGGCCGAACATTCCCAATGTCGAAGGGATGGACGAATTTCAGGGCCAGGCGTGGCACACCGCCCGCTGGCCCAGGGACGCCGATCTGCGCGGCAAGAAAGTGGCCGTTATCGGCACGGGCTGCACCGGTTATCAGATGATCCCGGTGCTCGCGCGGACCGAAGGCATCGAGCTCACCGTGTTCCAGCGCACGCCGCAATGGATATTTCCAGTTCCCGGCTACACCGCCAATTCCAAGCCGGAATTGCTCTGGCTGGATCGGAACTTCCCGTTCCACGCCAATTTCCTGCGCTTCAAGACGATCTACGGCTCCGGACCGGACTTTGTGAAGATGTTCGATATCGATCCGGATTTCGACGATCCCTATTCGGTCAGTCCGGCAGGCGCGGAAGCGCGCGAGCGCGCAATCCAGTTCCTCAACAGCAAGATCAGCGATCCTCAGCTGGTCGAAACGATGATCCCCGAACATCCGGTCTGGTCCGCGCGCCCCGTCGTCGTCGATCCCGACGACTGCGTGCTCGACACCATTCAGCAGGACAACGTCACGCTCGTCCCCGAGGGGATCAAGCGGATCAACAAGACCGGGATCGTGGCCGCCGACGGCACGCAGCACGATGTCGACGTGATCGTCTTCGCGACCGGCTTCAAGGCGCATGACGTGCTCTGGCCGATGAAGGTCACCGGCAAGAACGGCCGCGATATCGAGGAGGTTTGGAAGGACGAAGGCGCGCGCGCCTATCTGGGGGCGATGGTCCCCGAATTTCCGAACCTGTTCATGCTCTACGGCCCCAATACGAATGGCGGCCTGGGCGTGCCCCAATATCACGAAGTGACCACGCGCTATATTCTCAAGTGCCTGGAAGAGCTGATCCTGGAAGGCAGGAAATCGGTCGACGTGAAGGAAGACGCCTATTGGCGCTATGCCAAGGAAATCGACGAGGGCAATGCCAGGAAGGTGTGGAGCGACCCGCGCGGCAACAGCTATTGGTGGAGCAGCTATGGGCGCTCAGTCACCAATACGCCGTTCACCGGCTATGAGATCAGGGAACATCTGCTGGAACCGGACTGGAACGATCTGATCGTCGAGTAGCCGCCCAGGGCGTTGCCCGCGCCCTTTCTCCGCTATGATCGAATGCCGGCCGGACTCGCGAAAGTCCGGCCGGTCTTTGTCTGTGGGCCGCCTGCGGGACCGGGCGGAAAATCGCGCAGTCCACTCCGATTTGCTGCCGTATCGAAACAACCCCGCAACAATTAAGGGGTTTTTCTTTGCCTGCGCGCCGAACTCCCCTTAACGTTGCAAGTGAGGAAGGGGAAACGACAAGAGATTGACACAGGAGCACACATGACACGCGTCGCAATCGTCACTGGCGGAACCCGCGGCATCGGCAAGGCCATCAGCCTTGCCCTGAAGGACCAGGGTCGCACAGTGGTGGCAAATTATGCGGGTAACGAAGAAAAGGCCCGCGCCTTCACCGAAGAAACCGGCATTGCGGCCTACCGATGGGACGTAGGCGACCACGAAGCCACACTCGCCGGATGCAAAAAGGTCGAAGAGGAAGTCGGCGCCGTCGACATCGTTGTGAACAATGCCGGCATCACGCGCGACGCAACGCTCCACAAGATGAGCTTCGAAGACTGGAACGAGGTGATGCGCATCAACCTCGGCGGCTGTTTCAACATGGCCAAGGCCTGCTTCCCCGGAATGCGCGAACGCGGCTGGGGCCGCATCGTCAATATCGGATCGATCAACGGGCAGGCCGGCCAATATGGGCAGGTGAACTACGCTGCCGCCAAGAGCGGCATTCACGGCTTCACCAAGGCTCTGGCCCAGGAAGGTGCCCGCTTCGGGGTAACCGTCAACGCGATCGCACCGGGCTATATCGATACCGACATGGTTTCCGCCGTGCCCGAGGCCGTGCTGGAAAAGATCGTTGCCCGCATTCCGATCGGGCGGTTGGGCCACGCGGAGGAAATCGCCCGCGGCGTTGCCTTCCTGACTGCCGAAGACGCCGAGTTCGTCACCGGTTCGACCATGTCGATCAATGGCGGCCAGCACATGTATTGATGCGTTAGGCGCCGCAAACGGAACCGGCCGCGCCGGTGAAGGAGCATGATGGCCGAAACGCGGATCGAAAGCGACACGATGGGGCAGATCGCTGTCCCCGCAGACAGGCTGTGGGGCGCGCAAACCCAGCGATCGCTTGAGAACTTCCGGATCGGCGGGGAGCGCATGCCGCTCCCCGTCATCCATGCCCTGGGAACGATCAAGCAGGCTGCAGCACGCGTCAATGCGCAGCTCGGCCTGCTCGATGCCAAACTGGCCGATGCGATTTCGGCTGCGGCGGCCGAAGTGGCCGGCGGCGAGCTGGACGACCACTTCCCCCTGGTCGTGTGGCAGACGGGCTCCGGCACCCAGAGCAACATGAACGCCAATGAAGTGATCGCCAATCGCGCCAATCAGGCGCTGGGCGGGGAACTCGGGGCGAAATCGCCGGTGCACCCCAATGACCACGTCAATCTGAGCCAGTCCTCCAACGACACTTTCCCCAGTGCGATTCATATCGCCGCCGTGCGCGAAGTGACCGAAAACCTTCTTCCCGCGCTGCTGGCGATGCATGACGAACTGGACGCAAAGGCACGCGCCTGGTCCGGCATCGTCAAGATCGGGCGGACCCATACGCAGGATGCGACGCCGCTGACCCTGGGCCAGGAGTTCTCCGGCTATGCGCGGCAGATCGCGGCGGGGATAGAGCGCATTCAGGTGACCCTGCCCGACCTCTACGAATTGGCGCAGGGCGGCACTGCCGTCGGCACCGGGCTCAACGCGCCGGAGGGATTTGCAGAAGCGGTCGCGGGAGAAATCGCCAAAGCAACGGGCTTTCCCTTCACCACGGCGCCCAACAAGTTCGAAGCACTGGCCGCGCAGGACGCGCTGCTCTTCGCGCATGGCGCGGTCAACGCGGTGGCAGCAAGTCTCTACAAGATCGCCGGCGACATCCGCCTGCTCGGTTCCGGGCCGCGTTCGGGCCTGGGCGAACTGGCGCTGCCCGCCAATGAGCCGGGATCGTCGATCATGCCCGGCAAAGTGAACCCCACCCAGTGCGAAGCCATGACGCAGGTCTGCGCGCAGATCTTCGGCAATCATACGACGCTGAGTTTCGCGGACAGCCAGGGCCAGTTCGAACTCAACACCTATCGCCCCGTGCTGGCCTACAACTTCCTGCAATCCGTGCGGCTGATGGCCGATGCCGTGCAAAGCTTCACGGCGAACCTGCTGACAGGGCTGGAGCCGCGCGAGGAGAATATCGCGGCGGGCGTCGAACGCTCCCTGATGCTGGTGACCGCGCTAGCCCCCACGATCGGCTATGACAAAGCCGCGGCCATCGCCAAGTCCGCCCATGAAAAGAATATCGGCCTGCGCGATGCCGCGATCGAAAGCGGCGCGATTTCGGCGGAAGATTACGACCGTATCGTGAGGCCCGAAACGATGCTGGGTCCGGACAGCAGGCACTAGGCGGATGCCCGCCCCTTACCATCCCCCGGTGAAGCGTTCGGTCGAGATTGCCGGACACAAGACCTCGGTCAGTCTCGAACCGCTATTCTGGGACATGTTGCGGGACGCCGCTACGCGCGAAGGCGTACCGGTGAATGCATTGGTTGCGCGCATCGATGCCGAGCGCATCCAGGCCGAAACGCCTCCCGGCCTGGCAGGGGCGATCAGGCTGTGGCTGGCAGCGAACGCGCGTTAGCGGACGGCATCAGTAACTCAGTAATTGCCGGGCGGATCGCTGGCGGGAAAGCTTTCATCGCCATCTTCGTCCGCCTCCGTCCAGGGCTCGTCAGACGGGTCGCGCATGGCATCGGGGCCGGCGTTCCTGATCTGCGCGTCGTTGCCGGGGGCGCCTTCGCCTTCGGCAAATGCCGCCGGGGACTGCCGGGCCTTCTGCCATTCGCGAAATACCATGAAGCCGCCAAAGAGCAGTGCGGCGCGTGACAACAGACCCATTCAGCGGTCTCCCTTGTGGTTGAACCCTTGCGCCGGCCTAGCGGGGGCCGAAATAGCCCCGGGGGATGCGCCGGCGCAGTTCGTCAGTAGTTCGCCGGCGGATCGCTCGCCGGGAAGCTCTCATCGCTCGCTTCGTCTGCCTTGTTCCACTTGCGGCTGGCTCCGTCGCGCATGGCATCGGGCCCCGCGTCGCGAACTTTCGTCTTGTTCGAACCGGATTGCTGCCCGGACGCAAAAGCGGCCTGCTTGCTATCCTTCGAATTCTCCCAGATGCGGTAACCCGCATATCCGGCAGCGCCGAGTGCGGCCATTTTCAACAAACCCATTATCAGACTCCTTTCCCCCACCCAACGCTTGGAAGAAGGGAAAGGTCCGCACCCTGCGCGTCAGCCTTCGCCGACGCGTTCAACCTGCGCGCCGAGAAGCGCGAACTTTTCTTCCAGCCGCTCATAACCGCGGTCGAGATGATAAAGCCGGTGGACCTGGGTTTCACCCTCCGCAGCAAGCCCGGCGATCACCAGGCTCATCGAGGCGCGCAGATCGGTGGCCATCACTTCCGCGCCGGTGAGTTTTTCCACCCCGTGCACGATAGCGGTGCGGCCCGACGTTTCGATATTGGCGCCCATGCGATTGAGCTCGGGCACGTGCATGTAACGGTTTTCGAAAATCGTTTCCGTCAGCACGCTGGTTCCCACCCCCTTGCACAGCAGCGCCATGAGCTGCGCCTGCATGTCGGTGGGAAAGCCGGGATAGGGCGCCGTCGAAACGGTGACTTCTCGGATCGGTCCATCGGCCGCCACGTGAATGCCGCCCTTCACCTCTTCCACGGCGACCCCGGCATCGCGCAGTGCCTGCAGCGTGGCTTCCATATCGCCCGATGCGGCACCCTGCAGCGTGACTTCGCCGCCCGTAATCGCAGCCGCGCAGGCGAAGGAGCCTGCCTCGATCCGGTCGGGCATCACCTTGTAGGTCGCGCCGTGGAGCCGGTTCTGACCGTGAACGAGAATCCGGCTGGTTCCCTGGCCCGAAATCTCGCAGCCCATGGCGCAGAGCAGGCCGCACAGATCGACGATCTCCGGTTCGCGCGCGGCGTTTTCGATCACCGTGTCTCCCTGGGCGAGAGAGGCTGCCATAAGGGCATTTTCCGTCGCGCCGACAGACGGGAAGGGCAAGGTGATCTTCCCGCCCTTCAGCCCCCCATCGGGCGCGATGGCGCGAACATAGCCATTGGCGACCTCTATCGTGGCGCCCAGCGCTTCGAACGCCTTGAGGTGAAAGTCGATCGGCCGGTTGCCGATGGCGCAGCCGCCAGGCAGCGAAACGATCGCTTCCCCCGCGCGCGCCAGCAGCGGGCCGAGCACGACGATGGAAGCGCGCATCTTGCGCACGAGATCGTAGGGCGCCGTCGTCGAGGTGAGGCGAGTCGCCTCCAAGGTCATCACGCGGCCGAAATCGCCCGGCCTGGTGCCGGCGATGGAGGTCGATACCCCGAACTGCGTCATCAGATGCTGGAAGCTGTCGATATCCGCCAGCCGCGGCAGATTGCGCAGGGTCAGCGGCTCGTCGGTCAGCAATGCGCAGGGCAGCAAGGTGAGCGCTGCATTTTTTGCGCCGGAGATGGGTATCGTGCCGGAAAGGCGCTTGCCGCCTTCTATAATTATCTTGTCCATGCAGAATCGTTTAACCGGAAAGGAGCCTTGAGCAAGGTGAAGGATTTGTGACTTCGCACAACCAATGGATTGCACTGGTTGACTGAGCCACGAACCTCTCCCTATGCCTTAGATCATGAGCAGCCGTAAACCGATCAAGAAAGCCGTGTTCCCCGTTGCCGGGCTCGGCACACGTTTCCTGCCCGCCACCAAGGCCATTCCCAAGGAGATGCTGCCGGTCATCGACCGGCCGCTGATCCAATATGCCGTGGACGAGGCGCGCGAAGCAGGCATCGAACAGATGATCTTCGTCACCGGGCGCGGGAAGACCGCCATCGTCGAGCATTTCGACATCGCTTACGAACTCGAATCGACGATGAGCGAGCGCGGCAAGGATATGGGCATCCTGGAGGCGACACGCGCCACGCCGGGCGACATCATCACCGTGCGCCAGCAAGTCCCGATGGGGCTGGGCCACGCGATCTGGTGCGCACGCGCGATCGTGGGCGACGATCCCTTTGCGATCTTCCTGCCCGACGAATTGATGATCGGATCGCCCGGCTGCATGAAGCAGATGGTGGACGCCTATAACGAAGTGGGCGGCAATCTGATCAGCGTGATCGAAGTGCCGAAGGAAGAGGTCTTCTCCTACGGCGTGATCGATCCGGGCGCCGAATCCGGCGCGCTGACAGAGGTGAAGGGCCTGGTGGAAAAGCCGGCTGTGGAAGACGCACCTTCGAACAAGATCGTCTCCGGCCGCTATATCCTGCAGCCCGAAGTCATGCGCACGCTGGAAAACCAGGGCAAGGGCGCGGGCGGAGAGATCCAGCTAACCGACGCAATGGCCCGGATGATCGGCGATCAGCCTTTCCACGCCGTGACCTTCGAAGGCAAACGCTATGACTGCGGGAGCAAGCTGGGCTTCATCGAGGCGACGCTGGCGCTTGCGCTGGAGCGCGAAGATATGGGCCAGGACGTCCGCGCATTGGCGCAGCGCCTGCTGGGCTGAACGGCCGCCTTCGCGGCGGGGCGCGGACTTCCGTAAACCGGCTTACAACACGCAAAAGAAAAGGCGGCCGATGGCCGCCTTAATCTTATCATGCCACAATCCGAATGGATCGACCGGCAAGGCTCCCGCTTATTCGGGGCCGCCCTGGCCGCCGGCTTCCTGGCTGACTGCAAGCCGCTCACCCGTCATCTCGCCCCGCATATAGGGGATCGGGTTCACGGCTTCGCCGGAAAGACGCACTTCGTAATGCAGGTGCGGACCGGTCGAACGGCCGGTGGAACCGACATAGCCGATCAGGTCGCCCTTCTTCACTCGGTCGCCGGACTTCACGGCGAAACCGGAAAGATGCGCGAAACGCGTCTGCAATTCGCCGCCATGTTCGATCTGGATGTAGTTGCCGTAGCTGCCGAAGCGATTGGCGCGGGCCACGACACCGTCAGCCGTGGCATAAACGGGCGTGCCGGTGCTTGCAGCCAGATCGACACCCTTGTGCTGGCTCCTGCGGCCGAGAACCGGATGGTTGCGCATGCCGTAATCGCTGGTCAGCATCATCTTGCCCAGCGGCATCCGCGAAGGGATGGACATGGCCGGTCGGCGTGCTTCGCCGACAACGCCGCTGCCATCGTCGAGCGACTGCCAGCTCTGGAACAGCTGGCTGAATTCCTCGTCACCCTTGCCCAGCGGTGACTGGGAGCCATCGGTGATCTTGTGAACCTGCCCGCTGATCTGGGCCGAGGCGGCCTCCGTCTGTGCGGCGGCGGGGCTCATGCCCATTGCCATGGCTGCAACAAACAGCGCAGCGGGAAGTTTGTGAAATTTGGTATTGAAGCGCATTGCGTCCCGTTTCCGTCCTATCGTTGTGCGGTATTCCGCCTCGATATCCCCGACGCGTTCCCCAACGCGCTGGCCCGAACCCGGGCCTGAAAAAATTTTGCGAAAGTCAGGAACTGAACCCGGCCTTTCGTCATTGGGAGGTAAACAGGCGCTGCTTCAGCTTGCAAGCGCACCGTAGAAGCTGCGCGACAGACCGGCTGCGAGCCGCGCTGAATCGTTGAATGGGGGTCTGACCACCCCCCTCAGGTGTTGCTGAACCATTAATTTCCATTGGTTTTCGGGCGTTTTGCCGATTCTCCGGCAAAACGCGACGAAATGGCTTGTACCGATTCGGACATGCCGGATTTCATCGTCAAGGATTCGCGCCAGGATCCTGGCGCCATGCGCATCCCCCTGGCTGCGAATGCGCTCCAGCGTGGCCGGTGTGACGTCAAGCCCCCTTGCCTCCAGCGCCATCGGGACAACCGCCAGCCGGGCGGATACGTCGCTGGACGTGCTCTCGGCCGCTTCCCACAGGCCCGCATGGGCCGGCAGCGCCCCGTAATGGCTCCCCAGCGAGCGCAACTTGCGCGCCAGCAAGGCGAAATGCATCGCTTCATCCGCCGCGACCGACAGAAAATCCTCCACGAAACACTCGCCCATTTCCGCGCCGAAGCGGCCCGCCATGTCCAGCGCCAGGTCGATCGCCACGAATTCGATGTGAGCGATCGCATGCCACAGCGCGATCCGGCCATGTTCGGATCCGCGCCCGCGCCGGGGCATCTCCCGCGGGGCCAGCAATTCGGGCCTTTCGGGCCAGGCCGGACGCTCGGGCATCGCGGCATCGAATTCGAATGCCAGCCGCCCCAGGCGCCAGTCGCGCGCCACCTTGCGCGCGGCGAACACCTTGGCGCGCGGATCCGCCGTCAGCAGCGCACCGCGAATGGCCGAGGCGACCGAGGGGTGCGCCTGCGCCGGGGCAATGTCTTCCGCTTCAGGCATTTTCGGCTCGGGCAAGGGAGCTGAACTTCACAGGGCCTGCGCGGCTTCCAGCACGGCCTGGGCATGGCCCTTCACTTTCACCTTGCGCCACACCTGGGCGATCTTGCCTTTCGCATCGACCAGATAGGTCGTGCGCTCCATGCCCATATAGGTGCGGCCATACATGTTCTTTTCCACCCAGATGCCCAGCGCGTCGGCCAGCCCGTCTTCTTCCGGGTCGGAAGCCAGCGGAGCGGCCAGGCCGTGCTTGTCGATGAATTTCTGGTGCTTCTTGGGCGGATCCTTGCTGACGCCCAGCAGCGCGGCCCCGGCCTTCTCGAACTCATCGGCAAGAGCGGTAAAATCCTTGTTCTCGGTCGTGCAGCCGGGCGTGTCATCCTTGGGATAGAAGAACAGGACCAGCGGCTTTCCCTTGAAGTCTGAAGGTTTCACCGATCCTCCATCGGGCGTTTCCAGGGAAATGTCCGGGACGGTATCGCCTATGTCCGCGCGCGCGCTCATCAATCTATCTCCAGTTCTTCGCCAAATATGGTGGCCCAGGCCGCCGCGACATCGCGCCGCGCCTTGCCGATTTCCTGCAACAGGGCAGGATAAGTTTCAACGCCGCATGCCTTCGCCAGAGCTTCGCAGGCGGCCGGCCAGGGCTGCTGGCTTTCCGGTGCGAGCAGCCGCGCGGCGACCAGCAGCCGGCTGAGCAATCCCTGCGCTTCGCCCAGCGCCGGCGGCAGATGCCCTGCTTCGATCAGCACTTCCAGCGCGGCGCCGAGATCGGGCATGAAGGCCGTCCGCTCCCTCAGCTGGATGAAATGGATCAGGAATTCCAGATCGACCAGCCCACCGCGCAGCAGCTTGGCATCCAGTTCCCCGGCCGGTTCCTTGTGAGCGGCCATTTCGCCGCGCATCTTCAGGATATCCTGTTTGAGCTTCTCCGGCTCGCGCGGGTGATCCAGCACTTCGCGCAAGATGCCTTCCAGCCGCGCACGCGCCTCTGGCGGCCCGTAGAGCACCCGTGCGCGGGTCAGCGCCATATGCTCCCAGGTCCAGGCGTCTTCGCTCTGATAGCGCGCGAAACTCTCCAGGCTGACCGCCAGCGGCCCCTGATTGCCTTGCGGGCGCAGCCGCGTGTCGATTTCGTATAACGGGCCTTCCGCCGTCGGCACGCTGAGCGCGGCGGTGACGCGCTGCGCCAGCCGGTTGAAATAATGCGACACGCCCAGCGGCCGACGCCCATCGGATTCGCCTTCCAGATCGCCTTCGAAAAGATAGACCAGATCGAGGTCCGACGAGTGGGTGAGCGCCCCGCCGCCCAGCCTGCCCAGGCCCAGGATCACCAGATCGTGCCCCGGTACACGGCCATGCGTGGCGGCGAATTCCTTTTCCGCCGCTTCGGTGCAGACGGCCAGCGCCGCTTCTGCGGTGCGCGATAGACCCTCCGCAATCTCCAGCGGATCGTGCTCTGCCCGGATCAGCTGAACGCCCAGCGAAAACCGCGTTTCGCCTACCACCCGGCGGACATCGTCCAGCAGATCCTCATAGTCGCGCGCCTCTGCCGGCTTCATTGTCGCCGCCAAGTCTTCCACGCTGCCGGGCAAATCGAACGCACTGGCATCGATCAGCGTATCGAGCAGTTCGGGCCGGCGCGCGAGTTCGTCCGCCAGCGGCTTGGCCAGCGTGAGAACCGCGACAAGCTGTTCCAGCAGGCCCGGCCGCGCCTCCAGCAGGCGGAAGAGATTCACGGCGGTGGGCAAATGCGTGAGCAATGTCTCCCAGCGGGTGATCGCCCGGTCCGGATCGGGAGCCGCCGCCAGAGCCTCTATCAGCGCGGGAAACACCGCTTCGAAGGCCGAACGCGCCGCGCTGCTGCGCAAGGCGCGCACATGCCCGTCGCTCCATCCCGCAATCCGCTGGACCAGCCGCGCCGGTTCGGAAAATCCCAGCTTGGCCAGCCGCTCTTCCAGCGGCCCGTCTTCATCGGGATATACCGGCTGCACGGGCGCTTCCTGCCCTTCCAGCAAGGCGTCATAACGCTGCGCCACGCGCTCGGTGATTTCCCAGAGCTCCTCGATCAGATCCTTGCCGCCTGCCAGCCCGTCCAGCCGTGCGACATTGTCCAGCGCTTCGGCATCCTTGGGCAGCTTGTGCGTCTGCCGGTCCGCGACCATTTGCAGCCGGTGCTCGATCACGCGCAGCCGGTCATAACTTTCGCCCAGCACGCGCGCGTCTTCCGGATCGATGATCTCTTCACTGGCCAGCGCATCGAGCGCATCGCGCGTTCCGCGCAGACGCAGCGAAGGCTTCCTGCCTCCATGGATCAGCTGGTGGGTCTGGGCGAAGAATTCCACTTCGCGGATGCCGCCGCGCCCCTGCTTCACATCGAAGCCGGGGCCGGGCGTGCGCGGCCCGCCATGGTGATCGCGGATCCGCGCGGTCAGGCGCCGGATTTCCTCGATCGCCCCGAAATCCAGGCTGCGCCGCCACACGAATGGACGGATCGCGGCCAGAAACGCTTCCCCTTCGGCGATGTCGCCGGAACAGGCGCGGGCGCGGATATAGGCCGCCCTTTCCCACGCCAGGGCAGAGGATTCGTAATGCGTCAGCGCGGCATCGAAAGAGATCGCCAACGGCGAGACTTCGGAGGCCGGGCGCAGGCGCAGATCGACGCGGAAGACATAGCCATCGGCGGTCTGCTGGCCGAGCGTTTCGACCAGCCTTCGCGCCACGCGCTGCGCGGCTTCGCCCGGATCGTCCCGCTCGCGCCGCGGCAGCGTTTCCGGATCGTAGAGCAGGATCGGATCGATGTCGGAACTGTAATTGAGTTCCTGCGCGCCATGCTTGCCCAGCGCCAGGGCGCAGAAACCCGCGGGCTCTGCATCCGGCACGCGGCGCTGGATCGCCTCCGCGATCGCGGCATCCAATGCGCGGTCGGCCAGGGCGGAAAGTTCCTGCATGACGCGGCGCAGCGGGAATGCGCCCGCCAGATCGCCGATCGCCAGCGCGGTTGCCATGGCGAGCTTTTCGCGCCGCAGCGCCACGCCGATATCGGATTCCTCCGCTCCGGCAGCGCGCGCCCATTCCAGCGCTTCCTCACCCTTGCCGGCAGCCAGCAGCGCAGTCAGATCGCCCTGCCGCTCCAGCCCGTTGGCAAGGAAGCTGGAATGCCTCCGCGCCCGTTCGATCGCTTCCTGCCAGTCTATCGCCATGCCCCCTCACCTGCACTGCTTGGCCGCGGCGGGCAAGCACCCGCCTGACCCTGGCCTCTCAATCGGTTCCGCCCTATCGCGCGCCAAACCACGCGCTTGTCTCTCCGGCGGCCCTCTGCCAAGGCTTCGGGCAAGCAACCACGGAAGCCGCACGCATGATCCGCCCGATTTTACCCGCCTTTTCCGCGCTGCTGCTTGCAGGGTGCACTGCCGCTTCCCAGCTCGGCCCTGCCATGACGCCGATGGATATCCCCGAAGTCCAGCCCGCCGAGATTTCTACCGAGACGATGCGCGAAGTGACTCGCGTGCTTTCCTCCGATGAATTCGAAGGGCGCATGCCGGGCACGCCGGGCGAGGAAAAGACGCTGGACTATATCGTGGCGCAATTCACTGCCGCCGGGCTGCAGCCGGGCAATGGCGACAGCTGGTTTCAGGATGTGCCGCTGGTCGAGATCACCGGCGGGAATTTCCAGCCGCTGACGGTGCAGGGCGGCGGAGAAACGCTGGCGCTGGCGCATGGCAGCGAATGGGTGGGCGTCACCAGCCGCGAGACTGGCCATATCGACCTGACCGACAGCCAGCTGGTCTTCGTCGGTTACGGCATCAACGCCCCGGAAAAGGGCTGGAACGATTATGCCGGGCTGGACATGCGCGGGAAGACCGCCGTGATGCTGGTCAATGATCCCGACTGGCAGAGCGAAACGCTGGACGGTCCCTTCGGCGGCAAGGCGATGACCTATTACGGGCGCTGGAGCTACAAGTTCGAAGAAGCCGCGCGCCAGGGCGCGGATGCCGCCCTGATCGTGCACGATACCTATCCCGCCTCCTATGGCTGGAACGTGGTGGAAGAAGGCTGGACCGGCCCGCAAGGCTACGCCGAACGCGCCGATGGCGGGGCGGGCGAAACGCTGATGAATGGCTGGGTGCAGCAGGACGTGGCCCGCCGGATCATGGACGCGGCCGGCGCCGATCTGGACGCGCTGGTGCAGGCGGCCTCACAAAAAGGCTTCAAGCCCGTGCCGCTGGGGCTGAGCGTATCGACCAGCTTCGACAATTCCATCCGCCGCTTCTCCTCCAAGAACGTGATCGGAATTCTACCGGGCGCCGAACGCGCGGATGAGGTCGTCATCCATTCCGCCCATTGGGACCATCTGGGCCGCTGCAAGCCGGATGAGGAAGGCGACGACATTTGCAACGGCGCGATAGACAATGCCGCCGGGATCGGGGCGCTCGCCGCTCTGGCCGAGGCGCATCACGCATCCGGACCCGCGCCGCGCAGCCTGGCCTTCATCGCGCTGACCGCCGAAGAGCAGGGCCTGCTGGGCTCCGAATATTACGCGGCCAATCCGATCTTCCCGCTTTCGCAGACGGTTGGCGGGATCAATATCGATGCCCCGCAGCTGGCCGGGCCCGCGCGCGACGTCACGGTGATCGGCGGCGGCAAGAGCCAGCTCGACGAATTCTTGGACAAGGCACTGGCGCAGCAGGGCCGCACGGCCACGCCCGATGCCGCGCCCCAGGCAGGGTATTACTACCGCTCCGACCATTTCAGCTTCGCCAAGCGCGGCGTGCCGATGTTCTATGTCGAAGGCGGGGATGATTTCGTGGAAGGCGGAAAATCCGCGGGCGAGCTCTACCGGGAGAATTACACGCGCGACGCCTATCATGGGCCGAATGATGAATTCGATCCGGAGTGGGACTGGTCCGTGGTCGAGCCCGATCTTCAGCTCTACTACCTGCTGGGGCGCATGCTGGCGACCAGCACGTCCTGGCCCAACTGGCTGCCGCAGGACGAGTTCCGCCGCATCCGCGACGATAGCTGCGCCGCCGCGCAGGAACCCGGCAGCGGCTGCTAGGCTAGCCCTGACGTCATGAACGCGATCATGCCCCCCGAATGGGCCCCGCAGGACTGGCTGTGGATCGGCTTCCCCCATGACGCGGAGGAATGGCCCGGCGTGCTGGAACGCGCGCAGGAACAGATCGCCGCCTTCGCCAATGCCGTGGCTGAAAGCGGGCAGGAAGTCCGCCTGATTGTGCGCAGCGAGGCGAACGAGGCGCGCGCGAAACAGATCGTGAGCGGCAAGGTCACGCTGGAGCGGCGCGCCTATGGCGATATCTGGCTGCGCGATACCGGGCCGCTGGTGGTGCCGGATGGCGCAGGCGGACGGATCGCCAAACGCTTCGGCTTCAATGGCTGGGGCGGCAAATATCTGATGGAAGGCGACCAGGCGATCGGCGCCGAACTGGCGCAGAGCGCTGGCCTGCCGGTGGAAGTCGGCGACTGGATCCTGGAAGGCGGCGCGCTGGATGGCGACGGCACCGGGCTTTGCGTGACGACCGAACAATGCCTGCTCAACCCCAACCGCAATCCCCAGCTGAGCCGGGATGAGATCGAGGCGCGGCTGGCGCGCGATCTGGGCTTTTCGCGGGTGCTGTGGCTGGGCGACGGGCTGCTGAACGACCACACCGATGGCCATGTCGACAATCTCGCCCGCTTCGTGGCGCCGGGCGTGCTGGCCTTGCCCGAGCCCAGCGGCGCGGAGGATCCCAATGCGGCTATCTATGGCGATGCGCGGCAGCGGGCGCTGGCTTTCGGGGTGGAGCTGCGGGGCGTCCCCTCGCCCGGCCTGATCGGCCCGGCGGAGCACCCCGAACCGGCGAGCTATATGAACTTCACCGTCACGTCGCACCTGGTGGTTGTGCCGACTTTCGGCAGTGCGCATGATGCAGACGGCGTCGCGGCGGTGGCGGCCTGCTTCCCCGATCGCGAGACGGTGGGTTTGCCGGCCGATGCCGTGCTCGCAGGCGGCGGCGGCTTCCATTGCGCCAGCCAGCAAATGCCGAGCATTTAGCCAATACGGTTATTTTGCTTGACATCGTAACGCTGATCTGGCACAAATAGCGAACATGGCCAAATTGCGATTCGCATGGGTCGCTACGCCTGCCCCACCCACTATTTCCGGAGATGCCCCATGAACCACGCTTTCATGAACACTTTGAGGCTCACGAAGCATTTAATCGGGTCTCGGAACGATATTCTGGTAGTGAAAATCAATCCTGTTGAATTGCCTCGGTGAAATGTGAAACCACCGGTACTACGTGATACGAATTGCACGAACATTGCGGTGAACAGATTCTGGCGTGAGTCAGACTGATCTGTCAGGTGTTGTCTCGCCTATTCAGCAAGCATATATGGAATGACCCTGCCCGATTTGAAACCTCACGCCCCGCGTGGGGCCTTCTGTAGAATCGGGTGGGGTCACTTCACATTCCGCTCAGCCTTCTTCGTTAAGCTCTTATCAAGGCGAACATTATTGGGCACGAACAGCCAGTGCCGATATGGATGTTCAAATCGCTGATGGAGCCCCTCCGTTGTCGCCGTACTTACTCCGACATTGAAGTTGGGATAAATTGCCTGAACTCGGGCCTTAATCGCATCATACACTAGCGCCTTAGCTCTCGCCCTTTTGCTGCGGCGTTTGGCTGGCGGCTGCGGTTTGGTATGCTTCTCGTTCAGGCGTGATTGGACACCACCAAGAACTACATCAAGCGCCTGCAGAATATTATGCTGTTTCGAATTGACGTCCGCTATGTCGCTATAGTCAATACTAAAGCCTGCCCGAGACCATTTGGGAAAAACCGACAGGCTCGATAGGTACTCCTTGAACTGATGAAATTTGACTGCCGAGTGCGGCACATCATCAAGTAAAACTGCAGCAGAAGCCGTCCCGCCTTCAGGAACCGCGAACTGCAATCCAAAAGCATGCTTGATAAACTGGTAGTAGAGCATGAAATAGTCGTTCCCGATCTGATACTCTTCCAAGATCGGAACATGTCGATTTTGCGTGAACATCATTCGGAATTTCATGTCTCCTCTTTCGACAATGTCGAAAATTGCATGCACAAAATCAACGTACTTATCTGCATATGGGCCTGTAATTTTTTCCCATTTCATCTCTCCTGAGAAAATATTTGACTCATCCTTTTTTGCCTGAAGCTCCAACTCTATCGCCTGCTGTTTGCTCGCCTCAATCAACACACCGCCGTAAAAGTTGGAAAAATAGCGGCCTTTGTCATCTGACTCGTCGCAGAAAATGATGTACCGCTTATGCATGAAAGCTTGGATGCAGATGGGCGATAATAAAAGTCAACTACGCAGGCACAAAAAGACCCTGGGATTCTGAGGTGCGACGAGAGCGAACAAATTGGAATTCGAATTGAAAGACCAATGAAACGACAGCGTGTTAGATTCTGATGAACTTACGAAAGGGAATTCGGCGGCTGGCTGCCGCCATTGGCATTCCATATTTTGGATTCTGGGCGCTTTGGGCTTGGTCCGGCGTCCGATTGGCGAATTACACTGAGGAAGAGCTTCGCAAAACCGAAGCCGACTTCGAAAATGTGGGTTATACCACCTTGCTGGACTTGAATGCTGAGGCCAACGAGCAAATTGGCGATGCAATCGTATGGGGAGTGTTCTGGCCTCTCATTGCGCTGATAGCCGCCGGAATTGCTTATTGGGTTTATCGCGGCTTCAACGAGAAGTAATCTTAGGCGCTCGTTCCAGTTTTGTTTCCCATGAGCCACGCTTTCGCGCGCGTTTCTTCGCGCCTTCAGCACAAATTTAACCCTTCATTAGGGACTTCCGCGCGAAAATGCGGGCATGCCAAGAGCTATCGCCTTGACCAATCAGCTTGTCCGCCAGGCGGCGCACAAGCCGCTGGAAACGGCCCGCGCCGTGATCGTGTGCGGCTGCGCCGGCGCACTGATTGCCGCCGGCGCGTTTCTGCCGCTCTAACAGAACACCAAGTTTCCGTTCGCCCTGAGCCTGTCGAAGGGCCAGCGCACAAGCGTGCTTCGACAAGCTCAGCACGAACGGTTTGTGTTCACCGGATCAGCGCAGATCGGGTGCCAGCGCGTTCGCCTTCAGCTGGGCAATCGCATCGTCCAGCGTCAGGAACTGCTGTTCCTTCTCACCCAAAGTGCGCATCGCGACCTTGCCTTCTTCCGCCTCGCGCATGCCGACCACCAGCAGATGCGGCACCTTGGCCACCGAGTGTTCGCGTACCTTGTAATTGATCTTCTCGTTGCGAAGATCGCTTTCAACGCGCAGCCCGGCCGCTTTCAGCTTGGCTTCCACTTCCAGCGCATAATCGTCCGCATCCGAAACGATGGTGGCGACCACCGCCTGCACCGGCGCAAGCCAGAGCGGCATGCGCCCGGCATGATGTTCGATCAGGATGCCGATGAAGCGTTCGTAGGAGCCGAAGATGGCGCGGTGGAGCATCACCGGGCGGTGGCGTTCGCCATCCTCGCCGACATAGCTGGCATCCAGCCTTTCGGGCAAAACCCGGTCGGACTGGATCGTGCCCACCTGCCAGGTGCGCCCGATCGCATCGGTGAGGTGCCATTCCAGCTTGGGCGCATAGAAGGCGCCTTCGCCGGGCAGTTCTTCCCAGCCATATTCTTCGCTCGCCATGCCAGCCTCGCGCACGGCATTGCGCAGTTCCTCTTCCGCCTTGTCCCAATCGGCGTCGGAGCCGAAGCGCTGTTCGGGCCGCAGGGCCAGCTTGATCTCGTAAGAAAAGCCGAAATCCTTGTATACCGTGTCCGCCAGCTCGCAGAATTTGCGCACTTCTTCGACCACCTGATCTTCGGTGCAGAAGATATGCGCATCGTCCTGCGTGAACTGGCGCACGCGCATCAGCCCATGCAGCGCGCCATGCGGTTCGTTGCGGTGGCAGCAGCCCATTTCGCCCAGCCGGATCGGCAGATCGCGGTAGGACGTGATGCCCTGTTTGAAGACCAGCACATGCGCCGGGCAGTTCATCGGCTTCAGAGCCATCCAGTCCGCATCGTCGGGGATCAGCGCGCCTTCGTCCGCCGTGTTGGGCACGACATCGGGGATGACGAACATGTTCTCGCGATATTTGCCCCAATGGCCGGACTGTTCCCATTGATGGGCGTCCATCACTTGCGGCGTCTTGATCTCGCGGTAATCCGCCCCGTCCATCTTGCGCCGCATATAGGCTTCCAGCTCGCGCCAGATCTTGTAGCCCTTAGGGTGCCAGAACACGCTGCCATGCGCCTCTTCCTGCAAATGGAACAGGTCCATCTCGCGCCCCAGCTTGCGGTGGTCGCGCTTGGCGGCCTCTTCCAGCCGGTGGAGATGCGCATCGAGCTGCTTCTTGTTCAGCCAGCCCGTGCCGTAGATCCGCGTGAGCTGCGCATTGGCCTGGTCACCGCGCCAATAGGCACCGGCCACCCGCATCAGCTTGAAGGCCTGCGGGTCCAGTCTGCCCGTGCTGGCCAGATGCGGGCCGCGGCACATATCCAGCCAGTCGTCCCCCGACCAATAGACCGTCAGCTCTTCATCCTCGGGCAGTTCGGCGGCCCATTCGGCCTTGAACGTCTCGCCGTCGGCCTGCCATTTCTCGATCAGCTGCTCGCGGCTCCACACTTCGCGGCGCAGCGGCTTGTCCGCCTTGATGATGCGCCGCATCTCTTCCTCGATCGCGGGCAGATCGTCCATCGAGAAAGGCTCGCGCCCGGCCGGCGCCATGACGTCATAGTAAAAGCCGTCATCCGTCGCCGGGCCGAAGGTGATCTGCGTGCCGGGGAACAGCGACTGCACCGCTTCGGCCAGGACATGGGCATAATCGTGGCGCGCGAGTTCCAGCGCATCGGCCTCGTCCCTGCTCGTGACCAGCGCCAGCTCGGCATCGCCTTCGAAGGGGCGGGTGATATCGCGCAGCTCTCCATTCACGCGCGCGGCAATCGCCGCCTTGGCCAGGCCCGGGCCGATTGCGGCCGCGACATCGGCAGGCGTGGAACCCTGCGGCATTTCGCGCAGGGAACCGTCTGGAAGGCTGATCTTCAACAACTCGCTCATCGAACTCTCTCGTCAATCCACCGGCGCGCAATGGCACAAGGGCGCGCGCACCGGAAGGGGTGGTGCCGATTGGATGGAAAAGTTCGGGAAGCTGACACCGCGCCGCCCGAACCCGGACGGCGGCTGGCGCGCGCTTAAGCCGCGACCGACCGCCCCCGGAACGCCGGGGTAGTGGTGGTTGTGGTCAAGGCGCGAACATGCGTCATGCGAAAGGCTTTAGCAGGTGAAGATGAACAAGTCACTGCGCAAAAGGCCCGCCCTTGTGCTTGCCCTCCCGCGCGCTCACATAGGCACGCAATGACAGGCACCCAGTTCCACACCATGCAAGATGGCCGCAAACTCGCTTTCCGCAAGACGGATGGCAGCGGCCCCGCGATCGTCTTCCTGCCCGGCTATATGTCCGACATGGAAGGAGGCAAGGCGGCCGCCGTGTTCGACTGGGCGGCAGAGCAGGGCCGGGCATGCCTGCTGCTGGATTATTCGGGCTGCGGGCAGAGCGAAGGGAATTTCGCCGACGGCACACTGTCACGCTGGCGCGAAGAGGTTCTGGCGCTGATAGCGGCGCAGGCGGAAGGGCCGGTGATCCTGATCGGATCGTCCATGGGCGGCTGGCTGATGCTGCTTTGCGCGCTGGAGCTGGGCAGCAAAGTCGCCGCTTTGATCGGGATTGCCGCCGCGCCGGACTTCACCGATTGGGGCTATAGCGAGGAACAGAAATCGCATCTTTCCGCGGGCGAGACGATTTACGAGAACAACCCTTATGGCCCCGAGCCTACGCCCACGCATGGCGGCTTCTGGGCCGACGCCCAGCAATTGCGCCTGCTGGACGAAACAATCCCGCTTTCCTGCCCCGTGCGGCTGCTGCAGGGGCAGCGCGATGCCGACGTTCCGTGGAACACGGCCCTCAGGATCGCCGAGCAGCTCCATTCAGACGATGTGCAGGTGGCCCTGATCAAGGATGCCGACCATCGCCTGTCACGCGATGAAGATATCGCCACTCTGCTGCGAACCCTTGCAGCGCTCAGCTGAAAACCGCCCTCGCCATGCTCCTTGCCTCGATCCTCCCGCTCATTGCCCAGGCCTCGATCCTCCCGCCGCTGGAGCCGGTGATGACCGATTCCGCCCTGCGCGAACCGCCGCCGGTGCAGCAGGACCGCCTGACCGTGTGCCTCGACCAGGTGCGCACCGATCCCCCCACGGCGATCGTCACGGCCAGCAGCTGGATCGGCGAAGCGTCCGGCCCCGACCTTGCCTTCCCGCATCAATGCCTGGGCATGGCCTATACCAGGCTGCTGCGCTGGGAAGCGGCGGAGCGGGCGTTTCTGGCCGCGCGCGATGCAGCCGCTCCGGACAATAACGTCCTGCGCTCCAAGCTTGCAGCCATGGCGGGCAATTCCGCCCTGGCGGAGCAGCGCAGCGAGGCGGCGCTGGCCGATTTCGCACTGGCGCTGCAGGATGCGAATGCCGCGCAGGACAAGATCGCCGCCGGGGAGATCGAGATCGACCGCTCTCGCGCATTGGTCGCGCTCGGCCGCAATGAAGAGGCGGCGCAGGCCCTGGCAGCCGCTCGGCAAGGCGCCCCGCAAAATTCCGATGCCTGGCTGCTATCGGCCACGCTGGAGCGGCGCGCCGAAAACCTGGCCGGCGCGCAGAACTATATCGAAACCGCCGCTGCGCTCGATCCGGAAAATCCGGCCATCGGGCTGGAAGCGGGCGTGATCGCGATCCTTTCCGGGCGTGAAGAGGCCGCGCGCAAGAGCTGGCAATCGGTGATCGAAACGGCGCCGGACAGCGCGGAGGCGGGTGTGGCGACGGACTATCTCGCCCAGATCACGGGCCAATCGCAGGAGGAAGGCCGATGATCCCGCTTGCAGTGCTCGACCTCGTGCCCGTGCGCGAAGGCAGCGGCATTCCAGAAGCCCTGGCCGATACCGCCAATTATGCACAGGCCGCGGAAAAGGCCGGCTACAAGCGTTTCTGGATCGCCGAACATCATGCGACCGACGGGATCGCGGGCGGCGCGACTTCGGTCGTCATCTCCCATATCGGCCATGCGACCAGCACGATCCGCATCGGATCGGGCGGGATCATGCTGCCCAATCACAATCCCTTCGTCATTGCCGAGCAGTTCGGCACGCTCGACGCGCTGTTTCCCGGCCGCGTCGATCTGGGGCTCGGCCGCGCGCCGGGCGCAGGCGGGCGGATCGCGCAGGCCCTGCGCAAGGATCTGCACCAGGCGGCGGAATATTTCCCGCAGGACGTGCTGGAGCTGCGCGCGCTGCTGACGGGCGATATCGATCTGCCGATCCAGGCCACCCCCGGCCTGGGCGCCAAAGTGGAAATGTGGATGCTGGGCTCCAGCCTGTTCGGCGCCCAGCTCGCGGCGCGGCTCGGCATGCCCTACGCCTTTGCCAGCCATTTCGCGCCCGACCTGCTGGACGAGGCGCTGGCGGCCTATCGCCGCGACTTCCAGCCTTCGGCCGCTTTGGACAAGCCGCATGTGATGGCCGGCATGGGCGTGATCACGGCGGACACGGACGCGCAGGCCCGGCTGCTCGCTTCTTCGATGGAACAGTCCTTCGTCCGCCTGCGCACCGGAAATCCCGGCAAACTGCCGCCGCCGGTTCAGGATTACCGGGAGAATCTCTCGCCGCCTGAACTTGCCCTGCTGCAGCGCATGGACCCGGCGCGCGCCATCGGCAGCCCCGCGACCGTGCGCGAAAAGGTGACGCAATTCGTCGAGCGGACCGGGGTGGACGAAATCGTCATTTCGGCCGCGATCTACGATCCCGTCGAGCGATGCCGGGCACTGGAAATGACGATGGAGGCGCTGAACGATGCATAGCATGGGCAAGGTGCCCTGGCGAAGCAGATTGGCCCGGCGGGTTGTCGGCCCATGGAGGCAGGCGTAGGATGCGATGGATTGATACGCCGCCTGACAAGAAAATTTCGCTGCGCGGCTTGCCGCGGGCAAGAACGAATTGGGGAGTGATCTGAATGGCTGCCACGCGGCCTAAGCGCAATACCCGCAAGGGAACGAAGAAAAGCGAACCCGGCAAACCCGCCGCGAAGGATTGCGCCATCCTGGCAAAGGCGCTGTCGCGTCAGATGAAGGCATCGCTGCTGCCCGGCGACACCCCCCTTCCCGAAGAACGGCTGCAGGAAGCCGCCGAATTCGTGATCGACACCGCGTGCCATCGCAAACCCGAAGAACCCGCCATCGCGATCCGCTCCGCCAGCGAGGGGCACCGCTACATGGCGATCGCCGTGATCAACAAGGACATGCCCTTCATCGTCGATTCCGTGGCCGCCACGATCGCCGGCCATGGCCTGTCGATCGACCGGCTGGTGCATCCCGTCCTGCCCGTGCGGCGCGACGGCGAAGGCAAGCTGGTGGCGCTGCCCGAAGGCGAGGCTTCCGGCGAGAAACTGGAATCGATGATCTACATCGAAACCTCGCGGATCGATGCCAAGCAGCGCCGCAAACTCTCCGCTGCTCTTTCCGCGACCATGGCCGATGTGCGCGGTGCCGTCAGCGACTGGCCGCAAATGCGCGCGCGGATGCTGGAGGATGCGGATCGCCTGCCAGACGCGGAAGGCGGCGCCTTGCTGCGCTGGCTTGCCGGCGACATGCTGACCTTGCTGGGCCATGTGACGCGCAAGCGTGACGGCAGCCATTCCAACATTCTGGGCATTTGCCGCAAGAGCACGCGCGAATTGCTGGCCGATGCCACCTATGAACGCGCCTTTGCCTGGTTCGATTCCGGCGAAGACGGCAAGGGCCGCAGCCCGCTGGTAATCAAGGCGAACCGTATCTCTCGCGTGCACCGGCATGTGCCGCTGGACCTGTTTATCGTGCCGCAAATGGAAGACGGGCGGATCACGGCGCTTTCCGTGCATGCCGGCATCTGGACCAGCGCCGCGCTGAATGCCGCGCCGGAAACCGTCCCGCGCTTGCGCGCGCAATCGGCCAGGCTGGCGGACCGGCTGGGCTACGATCAGGACAGCCATGGCGGACGGGCGCTGGCCCATGCGATGACCGTTCTGCCCCACGATCTGGTGATCGGTTTCGGCGATGCCGATATCGACCGGGTCGCAGCGACCATGATGTCGCTCGGCGAACGCCCCCGCCCCCGCCTGACGCTGGTCGAGGCGCCGCTTGCCCGGCACCTGTTCGCCTTCGTCTGGCTGCCGCGCGACTCCATGTCGACCGCGACGCGCCTGCACATCAAGGCGTTGCTGGAAGAAGGCACCGGCGGCCAGGTGATCGACTGGAGCCTGGAAATCGAAGGCGGCAGCCTGGCGCTGCTGCGCTTCATGCTGGACATTCGCGAAGGCTTCGAAGACGCGGTCGAAAGCGATCTCGACGCGCAGCTGCAGGTTCTTCTGCGCGGCTGGGGCGAAGCGGTCGAAGGCGCACTGGCCGAACGGGAAGAGGCTTCGCGGGCTGCCGCGCTCGCGGCGCGTTTCGCCGAATCCTTTCCGCTTGCCTATCATACCGATTACGGACCGGCAGAGGCCGCCAAGGACATCCTGCGCCTGCGCGCGCTGCAAAATGCGGATCCGGCCACTCCGCATGGCCGGGATGTCCGGCTCTATTGCATGCCGGGTGACGGCGCGGACGAATTGCGGCTCAAGGTCTATCAGCTGGGCGGCGCCTTGCCGCTTTCCGACGCGGTGCCCGCGCTCGAAAATTTCGGCTTCCGCGTACTCTCCGAAGTCCCGACGCGGCTGGAAAATGGCGACCTGGCAACGATCCACGATTTCACGCTGGCCCTGGCCGACGGCGGCGGCGCACAGGATTTGCTGGGACGCGCCGATGCCATCGAAGAGGCAATTGCGCAGGTGCTGAACGGCACGGCGGAAAATGACGTCTTCAACCAGCTGATCATCGGCACGGCGCTGTCGGCGCGCGATGCCAACCTGCTGCGCGCATTCTATCGCTATCTGCGCCAGACCGGGATCACCTTCACGATCCATACGGTGGTCGCCGCGCTGGACCGTGCGCCTGCCGTAACGCGCGGGCTGATCGCACTGTTCGAGGCGCGCCACGATCCCGAATTCGGCGGCGACCGCGACAAGGCAGAGGAAGAGGCTCAGGAAGCGATCCGCGATGGCCTGAACGCAGTGGAAGCCATCAATGACGACCGGCTGCTGCGCCTTTACCGCGCGGCGATCTGTGCGATCCTGAGAACCAATATGTTCGCCCCGGCGGCGCGCGAGGCAATGGCGTTCAAGCTCGATTCCGCGGCTGTGCCCGGCCTTCCCAAGCCGCTGCCATGGCGCGAAATCTTCGTCTATTCCAGCCGCGTCGAAGGCATTCATCTACGCGCCGGCCCGGTCGCGCGCGGCGGCATTCGCTGGTCAGACAGGCGCGACGATTTCCGTACCGAAGTGCTGGGCCTGATGAAGGCGCAGCGGGTCAAAAATGCCGTCATCGTGCCCACCGGCGCGAAAGGCGGCTTCTACCCCAAGCAGCTGCCCGATCCGCGCCAGGACCGCGATGCCTGGGCTGCCGAAGGAAAGGAAAGCTACCGGATATTCATCCGCAGCCTGCTGTCCGTCACCGACAATATCGTGAAGGGCAAGGTCGTGCATCCCGGCTCAGTCGTGATCCGCGATCAGGACGATCCCTATTTCG
This sequence comes from Alphaproteobacteria bacterium, assembly GCA_030430365.1. Classification (GTDB taxonomy): domain Bacteria; phylum Pseudomonadota; class Alphaproteobacteria; order Sphingomonadales; family Sphingomonadaceae; genus Andeanibacterium. Next base: position 29,185 of record JAUIFP010000016.1, read on the forward strand.
TGGTCGCGGCGGACAAGGGCACGGCCAGCTTTTCCGACATTGCCAATGCCATCGCCGAAGAGCGGGACTTCTGGCTGGACGATGCCTTCGCCAGCGGGGGCAGCCACGGATACGACCACAAGGCGATGGGCATCACCGCGCGCGGCGCCTGGATATCCGTCCAGCGGCATTTCCTGGAAATGGGCGTGGACGTGCAGAAGGACACTGTAAGAGTGGCCGGCTGCGGAGACATGTCGGGCGATGTTTTCGGCAATGGCATGCTGCTGTCCAAGGCGATCAAGCTGGTTGCAGCGTTCGACCATCGCCACATCTTCATCGATCCCGCCCCGGACCCGGCCGCTTCCTGGAAGGAACGCAAGCGCCTGTTCGGCCTCGCCCGCTCCAGCTGGGACGATTATGACAAATCCCTGATCTCAAAGGGCGGCGGCGTCTTCCCGCGCAGCATGAAGAGCATTCCGCTTTCCGCCCAGATCCGCGATCTGCTGGAAATCGATGCGAAACAGCTCGATCCCGATACGCTCATCTCCGCAATACTTAGGGCGCCTGTCGATCTGCTGTGGTTCGGCGGCATCGGCACCTATGTGAAGTCCTCGGACGAGAACAACGTCACGGTGGGCGATCGCGCCAACGATGCGCTGCGGGTGAATGGCGATGAAGTGCGCGCCCAGGTCATCGGCGAAGGCGCCAATCTGGGCGTCACCCAGGCAGGGCGCATCGAATTCGCTCTGGCCGGCAATGGCGGCGGGGGCGGCCGCATCAACACCGATTTCATCGACAATTCCGCCGGTGTCGATTGCTCCGACAATGAAGTGAACATCAAGATCGCCTTTGCCGCGGCCAAGCGTGCCGGCAAATTGAGCGAGCAGCGGCGCAACAATCTGCTGGTGAAGATGACGGGCGAGGTCGCCGCGCTGGTGCTGGAGGACAACCGGCTGCAGGCACTGGGCCTCTCGATCGCGGCAGCCGGCGGCGCGGACAGCACGCCGTCCTATATCCGGCTGATCGACGTTCTCGAAGAACGCGGAGAAATCGACCGCAAGACCGAAGGCCTGGATGAGGATGAGGCGCTTTCGCGCCGCGCAGCGGAAGGCAACGGGCTGACGCGCCCTGAACTGGCGGTGCTGTTTTCGAGCGCCAAGCTCGCCTTGCAGAACGCGATCGAGAACAGCGACCTGACCGACGACAAGGCGTTCGACCCCACGCTGCTAAGCGATTTTCCCGAAACCATGCAGGGCCCGTTCCGCCAGCAGATACTGAGCCACCGGCTGCGGCGCGAACTGATTGCCACCAATCTTGCCAACCGCATCGTCAACCGGCTGGGCATGATCCACCCCTTCGAACTGGTCGAAGAAGAAGGCGCACCGCTGGACCATGTCGTCGCCGCTTTCTTCTGCGCGGACCGCCTGCTGGGCATCCAGGAGATCTGGGAACGGCTGGAAAATACGAAAATGCCGGAAGAAGCCCGGCTGCTGCTGTTCGACAAGGCCGCACTGGCAACGCGCAACCAGATGGCGGACCTGCTGCGTGCGGGCGCCGGCAATGTCGGCCCTTCGAAACTCGAAGCGCAGCTTTCCTCCAGCATCGCCGAGCTTTCCGACAAGGCGAAGGGATTGCTGCAGGCCGAACGGCCGTTCCATTCGGCGCATCTGCGCGATGAATTCGAAAGCGTCGGCGCACCCGCCAGGGAGACCGAGATGGTGACCCGACTGTTCGATCTCGACGGCGTGATCGGGCTGGCCCGCCTGTCGGTCGATTCCGGCATTTCGGCCAGCCGGCTGACCGGCGCATTCACGGATCTGGGGGCAGAGCTCGGCCTGGACTGGGCGCAGGGCACGGCGGCCCTGATGAACCCTTCCGACCCCTGGGAGCGGCTTCTGATTGCCGGATTGGCACGCGATTTCCAGCAGATGCGGCTTGACTTGCTTGCCCGCCTCACCAGTGGCAAGGGCAAATCGGTTAATCCCGTAGAAGCGAAGGACCGCTGGAGTGAAACGCATAGATCGGCCATCGAGCAGTTCCGCGCAATGATTGCGCGGGCCAGAAGCTCGGCACCGGTCACGCCTGCCATTCTTGCGCAGATCGCAAGCCAGGCCCGCAACCTGCTGGCCCGCTGAGAACAACAATTGAAAGCCAACCGGAAGGAATGAAGCGGCATGGCCCATTATGACATCGTAATCGTTGGTGCAGGGCACGGTGGAGCCCAGGCCGGGATTGCGCTCAGGCAGCAAGGCTTCGAAGGATCGATTCTGATGGTCGGCCGCGACACGGAAGCGCCCTATGAGCGCCCGCCTCTGTCCAAGGAATATCTCGCGCGCGACAAGCCTTTCGAGAGGATCATGATCCGCCCCAAGCAATTCTGGGCCGACAAGGACGTGGAATTGAAGCTGGGCACGAGCGTGACCAAGGTCGACCCGGCGAAACACGAAGCCACGCTGAGCGGCGGCGAAGTCATCTCCTACGGCAAGCTGATCTGGGCCGCAGGCGGCGATCCCCGGCGCATATCGCTGCCCGGTTCCGATCTGACGGGCATCCATTATGTGCGCGACAAGGCCGATGCCGACCGCATGATGGCCGAGCTCGATGCCGGCGCAAAGGAAGTCGTGGTGATCGGGGGCGGCTATATCGGGCTTGAAGCCGCCGCGGTCATGACCAAGCTGGGCTGCAAGGTCACGTTGCTGGAAGCGCTGGACCGCGTTCTGGCGCGCGTCGCGGGCGAGGATTTGTCGTCCTTCTACGAGGCGGACCACCGCGCCCACGGGGTCGATCTGCGCACCTCCGTGGCAGTGGAAGCGATCGAAGGCGATGGCGAAAAGGTCACCGGCGTCAAGCTGGCCACAGGGGAAGTGATCCCCTGCCAGATGGTGGTGGTGGGGATCGGCATCGTTCCCGCGATCGGCCCGCTGATCGAAGCCGGGGCTGCCGGAGCCAACGGGGTCGACGTCGACGAATATTGCCGCACCAGCCTGGATGACGTTTACGCCATCGGCGACTGCGCGGCGCATGCCAACGACTATGCCGGAGGCGCCGTGATCCGCCTGGAAAGCGTGCAGAACGCCAATGACATGGCCACCACAGCTGCCAAGTCCATCTGCGGCGATCCCCAGCCCTATCACGCGCTGCCCTGGTTCTGGTCGAATCAATACGATCTGAAGCTGCAGACCGCGGGCCTCAATCTGGGCCATGACGCCACAGTGCTGAGAGGCGATCCTGCGAACCGCAGTTTCTCGGTGATCTATCTGAAGGAAGGCAAGGTCATCGCGCTGGACTGCGTCAACCAGGTCAAGGACTATGTGCAGGGCCGCAAGCTGGTGGAAGCGGGGAAGGTGATCCCGCCCGAACAGCTGATGGATACCGATACGCCGCTCAAGGAAATGCTGTAATCGCCCGGCGCATCGGCTGGCAGCGCAGCGGCGCCCCGGTGCAGCCTATCCATCCGGTTAACCATGTTTCGTGTTGCTCCCGTTCACATGCGAGAGTTAACTCGCGTGAATGGATAGCCAAATCGACGAGCGCCGCGTGACCCAGCTGGCCCCGGCCGACGATGCGCGGCCGCTCGCGATCGAAGCGCGCGGCCTGGTCAAACGCTTCGACGATACGCTGGCGGTGGACGGAGTGGACATCTACGTCCCTGAAGGGGCGATCTACGGGATTCTGGGCCCCAATGGCGCCGGCAAGACGACGACCTTGCGCATGCTGCTGGGCATCATCGATCCGGATGAGGGCGAACGCCGCCTGCTGGGACATGACCGGCCGCACGAGGTTGCCCGGCTGGTCGGCTATCTGCCCGAAGAACGCGGGCTCTACCCGTCGATGAAAGCCTATGAAGCGATAGCCTTTCTGGGCGCGCTGCGCGGCATGCCGCTGAAAGTCGGGCGCGAGCGCGGACGCGAATTGCTGGAGAACCACGGCCTTGGCTATGCGGCGGATCGCCAAATCCGCCAGCTCTCCAAGGGCATGGCGCAGACCGTGCAGCTGCTGGGCACACTGGTTCACAAGCCGAAACTGGTGGTGTTCGACGAACCCTTTTCGGGGCTGGACGCGCTCAATCAGGGCAAGCTGGAGCGCATGATCCGCACGCTGGCGGATGAAGGCACGACGGTGATCTTTTCGACCCATGTGATCGCCCATGCGGAGCGCCTGTGCGAACAGGTGGCAATCATCGCCGGCGGCAAGGTCCCTTTCGCAGGCAGCGTAGATGTCGCGCGCGACCGCATTCCCCCGCAGGTCCGGCTGGAAACGCGGGCGCAAACCGGCGCGTGGCGCTCTGCATTGCCGGAGGACGCCCGGCAGGAAGGCCAGGCCTGGTATTTCAATTTGCCCGAAACCGGTGTCGAGCCGCTGCTCAGGGCGCTGATCGAAGGCGAAGCGGGCATCACTTCGCTCTCCATCGAGCGGGCCGGGCTGCATGACGCATTCGTTTCGATTGCCGGCGAGGCCGCGGCCCGCGCGCTCGAGGCGGAAACCGGTGAGGAGCGCGCCGCATGACCGGGCAAATGGCACAGGCCGAACGCCTGCCTTTGTGGCGCGCCGCCTATGTGATCGCGCGCCGCGATTTCGTGGCCGTGCTGTTCAGCCGGGCCTTCATTTTCTTCCTGCTGGGGCCGCTATTCCCCTTGGTGGTCGGCGTGCTGGCCGGCGGCGTGGGGCAGCAGGTCGCGGCGGAAACCGGCAATGCGCAGATCGGCATCGCGATGGAGGCCGGCGACGCGGACGCCATGATCGCTGCCAATGACAGCCTGAGGGCGGAACTCGGCCTGTCATTGCCGCACATGACCATTCTGAGACGGCTCCAGCCCGGTGAAGAATTTGACGCGCGCGGGGCCATGGATGAGCGGCAGGGCAATATCGCTGCGATCGTGACGGGAACGCTCGAAACGCCGACGCTCACTGCCACGCCGGAGCGCCTGTCGCGCTGGGAAGGGCCGATATCCATGATCGCGGCCCAGGCCCGCGCACAGGCGCCCACCGACTATCCCGAGGTGACATTGAATGAAGTCGCCACCAGCGGCGCCCAGGAACGCAATACGCGCATCCGCACGGCGCAATCGGGCATGGCGCTGCTGTTTCTGCTGATCATGCTGCTGGCGGGCATGGTCCTGTCCAATCTGGTGGAAGAAAAAGCCAACAAGATTATCGAGATTCTGGCCGCAGCCATCCCGATGGACGCGGTGTTCATGGGCAAGCTGTTCGCGATGCTGGCGGTGTCCCTGGTGGGGATCGCCGTCTGGGGATCGGTGATCGGCGGGCTGATCATGCTGGCGGGCAGCCAAGGCCAATTGGGCGCGCAGCTTCAAGGCATGGCGGCGCCGGGCGTCGGCTGGCCGCTGTTCTTCCTGTTCAGCGCGATCTATTTCGCCATGGGCTATCTGCTGCTGGGATCCATTTTCCTGACCATCGGATCGATGGCCGCCACCGTGCGCGAGGTGCAGACGCTGTCCATGCCGGCAACCATGATGCAGCTGCTGGTGTTCTTCTTCGCCAATTTCGCACTGACGCGGCAGGGAGAGCCGCTGGAGCTGGCCGCCGTGGCCTTCCCGCTGAGCTCGCCCTACGCCATGCTCGCCCGCGCGGCGACGGACGATGCGCTGTGGCCGCATGCATTGGCGCTGATCTGGCAGGCGGCGGCCGTTGCGCTGTTCGTGAAAGTCGGGGCTTCGCTGTTCCGCAAACGGGTGATGAAATCGGGCCCGCAAAAGGTGAAAGGACGCGGGTTTCTGCGCGGCCTGCTTCCCGGATCGCGCCGGCGGGAAACAAGCAAGGCGTAACTTCTTGCCCGGTTCATGCGTATAGTTAGGTGGAGGACCATGTCATGAGCAAGAACACCGCCCCCAGCCGCCGCCAGGCATTGGCCTGGATTTCTTCCGCCGCCGCCTTGCCGATACTGGCCGCCTGCGGGGATTCGCCCGCCGCAGCCAAAGAATACCGCGTGACCTATTCCGCCGCGGAATGGCGGGAGCGCCTGACCAAGGCTGAATACCATATCCTGCGAGAGGCGGGGACGGAGCGCCCCTATACCTCCCCGCTCAATGACGAGCACCGCAAGGGCACTTTCCTGTGCAAGGGATGCAGCAACGAGCTGTTTGCCAGCCGAACGAAATATGACAGCAAAACCGGTTGGCCCAGCTTCTGGAAACCCCTGCCGGGGGCGATCGGGACAGATACGGACTACAAGCTGGGCTATCCACGGACCGAAGTGCATTGCGCGGATTGCGGCGGCCATCTGGGCCATGTCTTCAATGACGGGCCCCAGCCGACCGGCAAGCGTTATTGCATGAACGGACTGGCGATGACTTTCCGCCCGGCCTGATGCCCCCGCAGGGCAGATCTGCCGCCTAGTCGACGACCTTCCACACCTTGAATTCCTCCGGCGCGTCGATCTTTACGGGACGCAGCCAGGCAGGCGAATCACCGGCCAGCAGCTGCGCCATCAATCCATCGGGATTTCCGGTTTCGAAATTGTGCGGTTCGATCAGATCGGTGCACACCACGACATAGCCGGCCTGGTGCCGCCCGATGATTTCGCGCGCCTGGTCTTCCGCGCTCGTAAAGGCGAGGATCACATCGTGGATCGCCGCTTCGGCGCGGTGATGGCCGGTCGCCACGACGCTGTGGTCCGTCTGATACAGGATCGAAGGCCCGATATCGACCGGGGCGAACAGGGTCGATCTGGGAAGTGCCGCGAGCTGCGGGACGTTCCGCGAAAGATCGCATTCCGACTGCTTGATCCTGTTTCCGGTATCCTCTGCGGCCTGGGCCCGCGAATGCGCCAGCGTGATCTGTGCCACCTGCACTGCCAGAAACGGCTGCAGCGTCAGCACCAGAGCGATGCCGACCGCCAGCTTGCGCGCCGGATTGCCGGTTTCGCGCATGGCCGCCAGCAGGCGCGATGCCAGCCAGCCCAGCGGAACCGCGCTGAGCGCGGAGACAAAACCCATGGACCGCCAGGTGAGCAATCCGGTGATCAGCGCCGCCCCCAGCAGCAATGTATAATCCAGCCACCAGGAACGCATCTTGTCCTTGGAGCCGAGCCAGATGCAAACCGCAGCGCCCAGCGCGACGAAGCCCTGGGCCACAATCGGAATCAGCTGCGCCAGCGGCTGCTGCCAGAAGGGCCGCCCTTCATGGACATTGACGTACCAATAGTCCCGGACCAGCGGATCGAGGCCGCCGAACGGCCCGGCTGCGCATTGCGGCGCGGATAACAGGAAAAAGCCCAGGCCCACCATGCCCGTGCCAGCGAGCAGGACGATCACGCCGCCCGGCGGAACCTTCTTCTTCCGGGCAATGACCGAGCAGCCCAGCGCCACGATCAGGAACAGGCCCAGATATGCCGGCGAGATAGCATCGCAATATTGCGTCAAATCGGCAAAGCCGCGCGTCAGGCCGAACAGCACCACCAGAAAACCGGCGAGGCTGGCAAGATAGCTGGCCAGCCATTGGCTTTGGGCGGGATCGCGAATCCAGCGCAGCAGAAGCACCGCGCCGATCGCTGCGGCAATCGGTAAGACTTCGAGCGAGATCGAAAGGCCGATGGCCATGCCCAGACCGGCCAATGCGCCGCCGAGCAGCGGCCTGCGCACCATGAGCGCGCTGACGGCAAACAGGACGGTGACGATCTGCCAGGCATGATGGTCGATCCGTAGCGGCTGCACTTGCCAGATCAGCACCGGCGAGAGGCCGCATGCCAGGCAGGCAAGGCCTGCGATCTCCCGGTCGAACAGGCGGAATGCCAAGCGCCCGACCAGCGCGAGGATCACCCCCAGCGAAAGCAGCGGGATGGCCAGTACGGCAATTTGCTCCGCCAGCGGCTGACCGAACAGGGGCTTCAGCGCCAGAATGACGATCGCGAGGGGAAGATCCACGATGCGCGACCAGTGCATCACCGGGCTGTCGGTGGGGTTGATGCGGTATTGATGAAGATCGAACCAGCCCTGCCCCGCCAGCAGGTCGCGAACCTGAACCAGGCGCAGCGTGTCGTCGGGATCCGGAAAGCGCCATTCAATAACGCTGCGAATATCGATCAGCAAAACCAGCACGGCGAACAGCAGCCAGATCAGCGCAATGCGCTTCCAGGGCGTGTGCCGGTCTGCCGAAAACCCGTGCACGATCAGTCTGCCGGGCCGGAGGCGCGGAAGACGATCTTGCTGCGCAAAAGCCAGGTCAGGGCGAAGCTCGCCGCGATGGCCACCAGTTTGGCAATGCGCGGATCGAAGCCCGCAAGGTCACCGGTGCCGACGATCACGGTCGTCAGAGCCAGGCCCGCCAGGGCGGAGATCACGAACAGCGCCTTTTGCTTGGTCCGCGCCGTTCCGCGATCCGCTACCGTGTCGGTAAACACGGTGCGGCTGGAAAGCAGCCAATGCGCGGCGATGCCCAGGCTGTAGCTGAGTGCGGAAGCCGCCGCTGCGAACATGCCGATGGACAGCAGGGCCAGAAAGCTGCCCATGTCCACCGCCAATGCGCCCACGCTGGCCAGCACATAGCGGATGAAGCGTATGTCGCGGATCCGAGTGAGAACGGAGATCACTCCATTGCCTCCATTGCCTTATCTCGTCAGGCGGCCTCGCGGCCGCTTTTGGCGGCACGCTCCGGCACGCTGCGCACGGATCCCAATGCCGCGGCCTGATCTTCGGTGATGTTGCCGCGCCGCACGCCGCTTTCGGGCAGGGCCTTCTCGGCCCCTTCATTGCCCGCTTCGTGATATTCGGCGTCTTCATTGACGCACCACGTGTCGTAGATGCGGCTGCCGGCCACGATATTCTCTACCGTGAGCATCGCCGTCATCATCGCGTGATCCTGATTGTTGTAGCGGTGCATGCCGTTGCGGCCGACCAGATGCAGCGTGGGGAATTTTTCTTCCAACTCGCTGCGCAGCGCCGCGACGTTCCCGGCATAGCCCTCGTCATAAACGGGATAGGCCTTTTCCTGCCGCACGACGGCGCCGCCGATCACCTTTTCCGGTTCGACCAGGCCTAGGATCGCCATTTCCTTTTTGGCGAGTTCGACCAGATCCTCGTCGGAGGAAGACCACAATCCGTCCCCTTCGAAGCAGAAATATTCCAGGCCCACACAGGCGACATTTTCGTCCGGCACCATTTCGGGCGACCAGCTGCGGAAGTTCTGCACGCGGCCGACCTGAACCTTCTCATCGTGGATGTAGATCCAGTTGTCGGGGAACAGGTCTTCCGACTTGATCATCAGGGCGACGGTCAGGAAGTCGCGATATTTGAGCTGCGAGGCATTGAGCGTGGTCGCGGGCAGCGGATGCAGCCGCGCGGCCAACTCGCGCATCGGCGCGGAAGAAATCGTATGTTTCGCCTTCACTACCAATTCGCCGTCGGGGCCGCTGGCGGTCATGCGCCAGCCGCCTTCACCATCGCTGGCGAGCTGTTTCAAAGCGTGCCCCATGATGACCTGGCTACCGGCAGCCTCGATCTTGTCGCGCGCGGCGTCCCACATCATGCCCGGGCCGAGCCGCGGATAGCGGAAAGTTTCAAGCAAGGTCTTCACCTTGCCGTCATTCGGGCCCTTGTTGAGCCCCAGCGAACGCTTGAGCCCGTCGGTCACGGCACTCCACAGCGAAAGGCCCTTGATCCGCTGAGCCGCCCAGTCGGCGCTCATTTCGTCGCAGGGCATGCCCCACACCTTCTCGGTATAGGTCTTGAAGAAGATCGAATAGAGCTTCTTGCCGAACTGGTTGGTGGTCCAGTCTTCAAAGCTGTTCACTTCCTTCAGGGGGAACAGCTTGTAGCGCAAATAGCTCACCATGCAGGCGGTGGAGCGCAGGATTCCTAGATTGCGCAGCGCCTCGAAGGCGCGCAGCGGATAGGAATAGAATTTGCCTTCGTAATAGATGCGGCTCATCCGCGGGCGCTGAATGAAATCGTCGGGCAGGATCTCGTTCCACAGGTCCACGACCTGTTGGCTTTTCGAAAAGAAGCGGTGGCCGCCAATATCGAAGCGATAGCCGTCATGCTCCACCGTGCGGCTGATGCCGCCGACATAGGTTTCATCCTTTTCGATGATGGCGACGGACAGGCCCTGCTTGCTTAGCAGATAGCCGGCAGTCAGGCCGGCCGGCCCGGCGCCAATGATCGCGACGTCGGCTTCGACCTCGCGTCCGCTTGAGCGCCACTTCACTTCATTCATTGCATGCCCCCAATGCCTGCCTTGTCACCGGGAGTGAACGAAATTGGTTAGCGGGTAGTTAATGTGCCGCGCCAAAACGCCGCTCAACGCCGGGGAGAAAGGCTGGCGTCGAACGGGTGTTCGCCCCAGGTTCCGCAGTCCACGTCGCAGTGCCCCTGAAGCTCTGCCGCAAGCTGGGCGAGTTCGGAAAACTGGAAGGTGTCGTCGAATGCCAGCCCGTAATCCGATCCGCTGCGCCAGCGCACGCCCGCCTGGATGGAGGGCAGATTGTCGGCTTCCAGGCGCAGCTTCTGCGCCAGCGCCAGATGGAGCGGGCTTTCGATCTGCGCGCCCTGCTGCGAAATATTGCGGATCACCACCCCGGCGGTGCGGCCGTGGCTGGAGATGAGCGCCGGCAATTGCAGGCGCAGGCGCACCGGCCGCTTGGTGTAGCGGCCCTTATTGCTGAGCAGGCGTTCGATATCGACGGGGACGGGAAAGCGGAAACCCGCCGCGCCGTCTTTTTCCCAGACGCGTTCGATCGGATGCTGATCGCCATTGGGCAGTTCCAGCGTCAGCTGCACGCCGCGCGGCAGAGAATGGAAGGTGCGGATGCTCACCCCGCTGGAGGAAGCATCGCGGATGATGCACAGATATTCCCCGCTCGAGCAGATCAGCTTCGCGGTGCGGATGAGCAGCGTGTAGCGCGGCTCTGCGCGCGCGCCCATTTTCCGTTCGTCCGTGAATTCGAGATCCGCCTTGTGAACCGCCTTATTCATAAATCCGTCCTGTGCGTTTCCGCACTGCCTGCGCCCTGCTTTTTCGCCCGAAGCGTGGGGCGGCGGGGGCGAACCCGCCCGCACTCGCCGAAGGCCAGCAGAAAGCTAACCGGAAATACCTAAATTTCGGTGACCTTGATTGCGCCTGCCGCGCAATCGCGCCGCCAAGAAGCGATGAACCCTATGGGGCGGCGGCACGGGGAATGGTGCGGGCGGCGGGACTTGAACCCGCACGAGCAAAGCTCAGGGGATTTTAAGTCCCCGGCGTCTACCATTCCGCCACGCCCGCCTGTTCCGGCCCGGGGGTCTAGCGCCGCCGCGCAGCGCTTACCAGTGCCCCGAACGACATGCAGGGCAATTGATGCGGCGCGAACCACCGGAGCGGCAAGTTCCCCTTGACATTGATAACCGTTTTGGTTATTTATATTTCCATTCAAGAACCAGATTGTGATTCGCGCCCGGGCAAGGGCGGGCGCGCCGCCTTCGCTCCCCAGCAAGCCGGTTTCGCACCTTGCCAAGCCGCCAATGGCGCGCGCAGTCTAGGGTCAAAAGCCATATTGGGAGAAGGCCGGGCATGAATGCGGGTGAGTTCGATTATGTCGTTGTGGGCGGCGGTTCGTCGGGCGCGGCAGTGGCTGCGAGACTGGGCGAAGCGCAGGACCGCACCACTTGCGTGATCGAGGCGGGCGGGCATGACAGCCATCCCTTCTTCCATGTGCCCAGCTTCGTGGCCGCCGCGATCGGCCTGAAGAAGACCAACTGGAACTTCGCCACCGTGCCGCAGCCGGGCATGGCGAACCGTTCCATCCCGGTGCCGCGCGGCAAGGTGATGGGCGGATCGGGTTCGATCAACGGCATGGTCTATTTCCGCGGCCATCCCACCGATTTCGACGATTGGTCCGACATGGGCTGCACCGGCTGGTCCTATGCCGAGCTGCTGCCCTATTTCACCCGCACCGAGCGCAATGAAAACCACCCGGCCAGCGTATTCCACGGCGGGGACGGCCCGATCAACGTCAAGCATGTCGAAGGGCCCAACCAGCTCAATTACGATTACATGGACGGGCTGGCCTCCCTGCAATTTCCCGAATGCAAGGATTTCAACGGGCCGGATCCCGAAGGCTATGGCCGCCGCCAGGGCCTGATCCGCGACGGCCGGCGCGAAAGCACCTGGCAGAACATGCTGAAGCCCGCGATGGAACGCGGCAATATCCACCTGCAGACCAACGCCCTGGTCGCCCGCATCCTGGTGGAGGACGGGCGCGCAACCGGCGTCGAACTGGTGGACGGCAAGGTGATCCGCGCAAGGCGCGAAGTGGTGCTGTGCGGCGGCACGGTGCAAAGCCCGCAGGTCCTGCTGCTTTCGGGCATCGGCCCTGCCGCGCATCTGAAGGATATGGGCATCGACGTGGTGCACGATCTCCCCGGAGTGGGGGAAAATTATCACGATCACGTGGCGTCCCCGATGCATATGGAAACCAGCGATTCCACCAGTTACGGCATTTCCTGGAAGGCGATGCCGCGCGACATCGCGCAGTTCTTCCAATATCTGCTGACGCGCACCGGGCCGCTGGCCGGCAATGTCTTCGAAAGCGTCGCCTTCCTGCGCACCGATCCTTCGCTGAGCCGGGCGGACGTGCAGTTCGTGTTCCAGCCGGCCAAGCGCCTGACCCATCCGAAGATCCCCTTCCCGATCGGCCATGGCTATGCCATCAGCCCGGTGGGCCTCTATCCCAAGAGCCGCGGCACGCTGCGCCTGGCCAGCCCCGATCCCACCGCTGCGCCGCTGATCGATCCGCATCTGCTGGAACATCCCGACGACATTCAGCCGCTGATCCGCGCGCTGAAAATCGCCCGGCAGGTTTTCGCCAGCAAGCCGTTCGAAAAATACAACGGCGTGGAAATCGCGCCCGGCCCGGACGTGACGAGCGACGATGAGTTCGACGCCTATATCCGCCAGACCGGCTACACCGTCCATCACCCGGGCGGATCGTGCAAAATGGGTGCGCTGGACGACCCGATGAGCGTGGTCGATCCCGAGCTGAAGGTGAAAGGCATCGAAGGGCTGCGCGTCGCCGATGCCAGCGTGATGCCTTACATGGTCGGCGGCAATTCCAATGCCGCCTGCGTGATGATTGCCGAACGCGCCGCCGATTTCATCCTGGGCAAGCCGCAGCTTCCCGCAGCCGAGCTGCCCGATGAATCGGTCGCAAGATACAAGCCGAACAAGGCGAAGGCCGCCTGAGGAGAGGACATTTGGCCAAGGAACATATGCGCAGCTGGAAAGTCGGCGACGTCACGGTGACCCGCATCGTGGAAGTCTGGGATTTCCAGGATAACATCAACATGACCGTTTCCGACGCCACGCCGGAAGAAGTCATCGCGCTGGAATGGCTGCATCCGCATTTCGCCACGCCCGAAGGACAGCAGCGGATGAATTTCCAGGGCTTCGTGGTTCAGACGCCGACGAAGAATATCGTGGTGGACAGCTGCATCGGGGCAGGGCGAGAGCGCGAATTCGACGTGTTCTGCGATCTGCCCGAAGGTTTCCTGGAAGATCTGGAAAGCCTGGGCATCACCCGCGAGGATGTGGACATCGTGATGTGCACCCATCTGCATTTCGACCATGTCGGATGGAACACCTACAAGGATCCCGAAACCGGCGAATACAGGCCGACATTCCCCAATGCGCGCTATCTCTTCGGGCAGAAGGAATATGACGCCTGGCAGGAAATCCGGAATGACGGGGCGCACCATCCCGGCCACATGATCGAATGCGTCGACCCCATCGTGGAAGCCGGCATGGCCGATTTCATCGAGCCCGATCACCGGATCTGCGAAGAACTGTTTTGCGAACCGAGCCACGGCCACACGCCGGGCCATGTTCATGTCTGCATCGAATCGAATGGCGAACGCGGCGTGATCACCGGCGATTTGATGCATCACCCGATCCAGTGCGCCATGCCGCACCGCACCGCGACCTTCGACATGGACAAGGATGCAGGGCGTGAAAGCCGCATGCGCTTCGTGGGCAAATATGCCGATAGCGGCGTGCTGGTGATCGGCGCGCATTTCGCCGAGCCGACAGCCGGGCACATCCGCAAGCATGGCGCGGACGATACGCGCTTCGACGGATACGGCATTTAGCAGGCAAGGCGGGAGAGCGAATATGGCCAAGGAAATCCCACTGTTCCCTTATGACATCTTCACCCCCGACGCGGTGCGCCGCGCGCGGGAAGTGGATGACGAGGTGCGAGAATTCGCCCCCGCCGTGCGCCTGCATGACGATGTGGTGATGATCGCCCGGCACGAGGATGTGACGAAGGGCCTGCTGGACTGGCAGACATTCTCTTCCACCTCGCGGCCGTGGCACGATCCCAATTCGCCGCGGCCGGAAATCCTGCTGACCGACGATCCGCCGCGCCACACCCAGGTGCGCAAGGTGATCGCCGATGCGCTTTCCCCGCGCGCGCTGGAACGGGTGAAGGCGATCTTCGAGGCCGCCGCGCGCGAATTCGTGGACGAGCTTCGCGCCAAGGAAGGCGAAACGGTGGATGCCGTGGGCGACATTACCCAGGCCTATATCTTCCGCGTGCTGCCCGACATTCTGGGTCTGCCCCAGGAAGGCCGGCATCACATGCACGGCTTCTCGCAGATGGTCTGGGCCACGATGGGCCCGCCCGGGGAGCTGTTCGACGAAGCGATGCAGGCTGACTTTTCCGGCGTTATCGAATGGCTGGAAACCACCTGCGCGCGCGAAGCGCTCGATCCCGAAGGCATCGGGGCGGAATTCTTCCGCGCCGCCGATCGCGGGCAGGTGACGATGGCGGAGGCCAAGCTGCTGCTGCAGACGGTGCTGTCCGCCGGGGCGGACACGACCTATCTCACCATGGCCAATGCGCTGCGCGCCTGGGCCACCTATCCCGGCGAATATGCCCGGTTGCGGGCCGAACCGAAGAAGCTGCGCAACGCCTTCGACGAATCGCTGCGCTGGGACGCGCCCAGCCGCATGGCCGGGCGCATGGCGGTGAAGGATGTCGACATTGGCGGCTATACCGTGCCGGCTGGCACCAAGGTCGGCCTGATGTTCGCGGCGGCCAATCGCGATCCGCGCTTCTGGGATGCACCGGAAGACTATCAGCTGGACCGCGATACGCGCCATTCGCTAGGCTGGGGTTACGGCGTGCATGGCTGCGTCGGCCGCGTGCTGGCGCAGATGGAGGCGACCGCGCTGCTGGGCAATATCGTGCGCGAAGTGGAAAGCATCGAACTGGCGGGGGAATGCGAACCCTGGATGACCACGGTCGGCCACGGCCCGATCCGCCAGCCGGTGAAGCTCGCTTTCGCCTGAACCGGCAACAGAAAGGTCCGAATGGCAGCGCCCGTCACCCGTATCGATGCGATCCGCTATGCGCGGCACGATCGCAAGGCGGCGGCGAATTTCGCCGGGGCGGTCGACGATCACGATCTCGACATGCCGCTGGACTATTTCATCTGGGCGATCCACCGGGCCGAAGGGCCGCCGGTGATCGTGGATACCGGCTTTGGCGAGGATGCGGCGGCAGCCCGTGGGCGCACGATGATCCGCCCGGTGGTGGAGGGGCTGCGCGATGCGGGCATAGACCACCTGCTGATCGAGGACGTGATCCTCACCCATATGCATTACGATCATGCCAGTTCGCTGGGCGCCTTTCCCAATGCGAAATTCCATGTCCAGGATGCCGAAGTGGCCGGCTGCACTTCGCGCGCCATGTGCGATCATGAAACGCGCGCGCCTTTCGACGGCGAACCCATCGCCCAACTGATGCGCAAGCTGTTTGCCGACCGGGTGGTGTTCCATGACGGGGATAGCGAATTCGCGCCCGGCATCGTGCTGCGCCTCGCCGCCGGGCACACGGCCGGGCTGATGGTGGTGTGCTGCGAGACGGAGCGCGGCACCGTCGTGCTCGCCAGCGATGCGGCGCATCTCTACGCCAACATCACGCGCAAGCTGTCTTTCCCGATCTTCGTCGATCAACCCGGCTATGTCCGCGCGCAGCAGCGCGCGCTGGAGCTCGCTGGCGGCTCGCTCGACCATTTCATTCCCGGCCACGATCCGCTCGTTCTGGCGTGTTTTCCCTCCGAGAAGGACATCGCGCGCGTGGATTTGCCGCCACACACACCCATTGCGGAGAAAGTATGACGACTGCCGAATTGACTGTGGGCTTCCTGGGCCTCGGCCGCATGGGCGCGGGCATGTCCGCCCGCCTGCTGGGGCCGGAGACAAAGAGCGTCGGCCGCCTACTGGTGCATGATATCTCGCAGGACGCGGTGCAGGCCCTGGTCGCTCAGGGCGCCGAGGCTGCCGGGTCGGCCAGGGTGCTGGGCGATGAATGCGATATCGTCTTCGCCAGCCTGCCCAAGCCCGACATCGTGCGCTCCGCCATATTGGGCGATGACGGGATCGCCGCCGGCGGGAAGGTGAAGATCGTCTGCGACCTTTCCACTTCCGGCCCGGGCCTGGCGCAGGAGCTGGCAGCGGCGCTTCAGCCCAAGGGGATCGCGTCGATCGACGCCCCGGTTTCCGGCGGCATCAAGGGCGCGAATGAAGGCACGCTTTCCCTCATGGTCGGCGGGCCGGAAGAGGCTTTCGAGACGATCCGTCCGCTGCTGGAGCGGATGGGCAAGCCCTTCTACATGGGTGAAACGCCGGGCGCCGGGCAAACCATGAAGCTGGTCAACAATCTGCTGGGCGCCGTTGCCATCGGCGTAACCGCGGAAGGCATGGCGATGGGTATCAAGGCGGGGCTGGATCCCGCGCGCATGATCGAAGTGCTCAACCAGTCGACCGGCATCAATTCCGCCACCCGCGACAAATGGCCCCGCTCGGTTCTGCCGCGGACATTCGATTTCGGCTTTGCCGCCGCGCTCAGCCTGAAGGACA
>JAUIFP010000017.1 GCA_030430365.1 Alphaproteobacteria bacterium
GCCATGATCTCGACCAGGACCTCGCCCGCCTTCGGCCCCTCCAGATCAAGCTCCACTATCTCAAGCGGCTTCTTCGCTTCAAAGGCTACTGCGGCTCGCGTCTTCATATCTGCATTCATCCAGTTCTTGTCGGTGGAAAAAAGACAGGTCGGAATCCCGTCGTTTCAGCGGTCGCCTAACCAAAGAAACTACACTCTTGTCAATCGTTATACGAAACAGGTATACGATTGCGGCATAACAAATCGAGCATAGGGAGGTTATTCGGTGACTCGAGCATTCAATCATTCAATCCGCACATTTTCCAAGACACTTGTAATCGGCACTTCGGCGGCCGCTATTGTCGGCGCTGTGCCGGCCGCGGCGCAGGAAATTGTCGTTACCGCACAGTTCCGTGAGCAGAACCTGCAGGACACGCCAATCGCAATCACCGCGATTACTGGTGAAGAACTTGCGAACAAGGCTGCCGACAGTGTCGTCGAGGTCGCCAATACTGCCCCGAACGTCACGCTTCAGCAGGGTTCCAGCGCATACGGCACCGGCGTTGCCGCCTATATTCGCGGCATCGGCCAGTATGACACCAACTTCGCACTTGAACCCGGCGTCGGCATGTATGTGGACGACGTCTATCACGGCGTGCTGGTAGGTTCACAGTTCGACCTGCTCGACCTTGACCGGGTAGAAGTGCTGCGCGGTCCCCAAGGCACCCTCGCCGGCAAGAACTCGATCGGCGGCGCCATCAAGCTCTACTCGCGCAAGCCGGAAGGTACGGGCGAAGGCTATATCTCCGCCACTTACGGCAGCTATGAGCGTATCGACGTTCGCGGTTCGTTCGACCTCGGCATCACCGACAATCTGTTCATGCGCGTTTCGGCCTTCTCCAAGCGCCGCGACGGCCATGTGAACAGAGTGGATTTCGCATGCGCCAACCCGACACAGGCCGGCTCCCTCCCCGTTATCGACGATGACAATGACTGCATCCTCGGAACGTTGGGCGGAATCGAAACCTCCGGTGTCCGTGCCGCTCTGCGCGCATTGCCGAGCGACAATATCGAGATCAACCTGATCGGCACCTTGATCCGCGACAACTCGCAGTCGCCCGCGACTGTCCAAACATTGTCGTCTCCGCCCGCGGATCCCGGGCTCGAAACTCCGTATGACAGCCGCTATGTTACCGAAGGCAGCTACAACTTCTACGGCACGTTTACGGTACCTCAGGCTGGATATGTCGAAGAACCGCTTACGGAAACCGATTCCGCTTCGATTTCAGGTCAGATCGACATCGATCTCGCCGACAATCTGAAGCTGACCTCGATCACCGCCTATCTCGATCTCCAAGGCAATTACGTCCTTGACGGTGACGGCTCTCCGCTTGGTATTGCTCTGACCACGGGCTATCAGCCCTACGATCAGTTCACTCAGGAACTTCGCCTCAACGGCGAATTCGGTGACGGCATGCTGGAATACACGGTCGGCGGCTTCTACTTCGAAAGCAGTGGCTTTGTCGGCGGCCGGGTCTATTCGTTCCCGGCACTGAACCACATTCAGAACGACCCGGTCGATAGTGAGAGCAAGTCCGTCTTCGCGCATATTATCGCTCACCCGATCGAGAATATGAGCATTACCGGCGGCATCCGCTACACGGATGACAAGAAGACCTACGTCTTTTCCCGCAAGGATCCGCAGACAGGTGGCACGGCAGGTCCGCCCGTTGGTGCGATTGACGGCACCTCTGGAGAGTACAGCGGAAGTTCGACGGACTACCGGCTCGGCGTCGACTATCGTTTCTCCGACGCCCTGCTGGCTTATGCGAGCTTCTCCACGGGCTATAAGGGCGGCGGCATCAATCCGCGTCCTTTCACCCCTGGCCAGGTCCAGTCGTTCCAGCCTGAGCGCGTCAACGCTTACGAACTCGGCTTCAAGAGCGACTTCCTGGATCGGCGCGTTCGTCTGAACGTCGCAGGCTTCTGGAACAACTATTCGGACATCATCCTGATCGATGCCAACGGCTTCCCCGGCGCGCCGGGCGATCCCGACTTCTTCCCCTTCTCGGCCGCGCCGTTCAACGCTGGTGACGCCGAGATCAAGGGTGTCGAAGCCGAAACCACGATCGAGCCGGTCGACGGCCTGACCCTGTCCGGCTCGGTCAGCTATCTCGATTTCGAATATACCAGGCTCGATGCGAATGCGACGGCTTCCGGCTACACTGCAGACTACGTGCCCCCCTTCACGCCGAAATGGAAATGGTCGGCCAGCCTGGCTTACGAGTTCCTGCTCGACAATGAAGGCACAATCACCCCGCAGATCTATGCCGATTTCCGGGATGATATCTTTACCGACCCCGACAACAAGGCTGCCAACTTCATCGAAGCGCGCACTTTGCTGAACGCCAACATCACTTACGAGACGGGCAATGGTGATTGGCAGTTCGTGGCCGGTGTCACCAATCTGACCGACGAATATTATTTGAATAACATATTCGAAACATCGTCGATCAACGGCCAGGGGCAAGCTGTTGTAGGCCGACCGCGCGAATTCTACGCATCGGTCCGCCGCAACTTCTGACCTCGCTATGGCTTAGTCCGAAGGAAAGAATCCGCCTCGCCCGCGAATAGCGGCCGGGGCGGATTTCCTTTTGGACAGAATCTAAGACTCAGTCACATCATTCGCCCGTAAGGCGATGTAGCAAAAATACATCACCCCAAACCGTCCGGTTGGCCGCCAGACGCTCCGACCAACAATTTGGCTGACAGGAAGGCTCTGATAAGCTCCCCCAAAGAAATCCATATAACTATCTGTTTTTAAGATACTTATTTAGGACCTTTGGCCGCATCGTTTACTGCTGATCGGGCCATTTTGAGTGTCGCAGTCCCCCGCCAAGACAGACAATCTCAAGCTGTTGCAAATCGTTAGTTGATCAAAGTATACGATTGGCGGAAGATCAAATCGTGCCTCATCCCAAGAGGCGCCAGGGAGAAAAATCATCATGAAATTTTCCGGTTTCGCCTCTGCCAAGGGGCGTGTTCTCGCGCTTGCCGCAACCTCGAGCTTGGCCATCGCTTGCGCCAGCCCCGCGCTTGCTCAAGACGGTCAAACGGCCCAGGCCGATGCGGATGACAATATTATCGTTGTGACCGCCGAATTCCGTGAACGCGGCGTGCAGGATACACCGCTCGCCATCACAGCGCTCTCATCCGAGATCATGGATGCCCGCGGCCAGACCGATGTTTCCGATATTGCCGCACAGGCGCCGAACGTGTCGCTCGAAAAGGGCGTCGGACAGCGCGGCGGCGGTCTCATCGCCTATATTCGCGGCATCGGACAGTATAACAGCGCTCCGTTCTATGAGCCTGGTGTCG
Organism: Alphaproteobacteria bacterium; assembly: GCA_030430365.1. GTDB lineage: Bacteria > Pseudomonadota > Alphaproteobacteria > Sphingomonadales > Sphingomonadaceae > Andeanibacterium. Next base: position 3,357 of record JAUIFP010000017.1, read on the forward strand.
GCACCTATGTCGACGACGTCTATATCGCTTCGATGCATGGCGGCCTGTTCCGCCTTCTCGACCTTGACCGCGTCGAAGTGCTCCGCGGACCGCAGGGCACTCTCGCAGGCAAGAACTCGGTCGGCGGCGCCATCAAGCTGTTCAGCCAGAAGCCGCAGGGCGACGGTTCGGGCTACGTGCAGGCAACCTACGGCAGCTTTGACCGCATCGAAGGTCGGGCAGCCGGCGATTTCGCGCTGACCGATAATCTCTACACGCGCATCAACGTCGCCGCCAAATCCGAGCGCGGTTACATCAAGCGCCTCGACTATGGGTGCCAGAACCCCGGATCGGGCTTCCCGGCTCAGGTCAGCCAGTCCGACGATTGCGTATTGGGTTACAACGAAGGCGAATCCTATGTGGCCGGCCGTGTCGCTGTGCGCTGGGTGCCGTCCGACGCGATCGAAGTGAACATCAGCGCCGACTATGTCGACGAGAACTCGGATCCTTCCGCTGACCAGCTGGAATCCGTTCCCAATCCGGCTGCTGTTCCCGCTGAATCCGTCGCCGGGTTCATCGCCGACGACACATTCGCCACCGGCGGAACCTACACAACCTACGCCGATTACTGCAATCGCAACGCTTATGGCGGCACGGGCGCTTATTGCTTCGATCCGCGTTCCGAAACCGACGTATGGGGTGTGCAAGGCACGATCGATATCGATCTGAGCGATTCACTCATGCTCAAGTCGATTACGGCCTATCGCGGCTTCAAGTCGTACATTGCCAATGACAGTGACGGTACGCCGATCCCGATCAGCAATCTGCAGGTCGGTTACCAGGGCCATCAGTTCTCCCAGGAACTGCGCCTCAATGCCGAGATCAATGATACGATCCACGCAACGCTCGGCGGATATCTGCTTGATGCACATTTCAACGGCGAACAGCGCGTCGATATCCAGTATATCAACAACCTGTTCTTCAATGACGATGACACCGACACGCTTTCCAAGGCTCTGTACGGACAGCTGCAGTGGGATCCGATCGATCGTCTGCATCTGACGGGCGGCATCCGCTACACCGAAGAGCAGAAGGACTATGTCTTCTACCGGACCGCTCCGGACGGCAACGAAACGCCGATCCCGGGCCTCTTCGGGCTTGAGGGCAATTACGAAGGCGACAATGTCGATTACCGCGTCAACGTGGCCTACGACGTTGCCGACGACGTGATGATCTACGCGCAGTATTCGACCGGCTTCAAAGGCGGCGGCACCAATGGACAGCCGTTCTTTGCAGACCAGGTCTATCCGTTCGGTCCCGAATATATCGGAACCTGGGATGCTGGCATCAAGTCGCGCTTCCTCGACAACCGGGTCACCCTGAATGCGGCGGTCTTCCACAGCGACTACACCGACATTCAGCTTCAGGCCCTGTCCTGCCCGCCGCCTTCGACTCCCTTCCCTTGTGCCGGTCCGCAGAATGTCGGCAGCGCGCACATCAAGGGCTTCGAAGCCGAGCTCTTCGCCGAACCGGTGGACGGCCTCAACATCGACGCGTCGCTGAGCCATGTCGATTTCGAATATTATGAGCTCATCGACACCAACATCACGCTGGACATGGTTGCACCGTTCTCCCCGCGCTGGAAATGGAGCGCCGGTGCGCAGTATGAAATCGGTACCGCTGCCGGTTGGTCGATCACACCGCGTATCGACGTGACCTATCAGTCGGATTTCTACACCGATCCGGTCAATGGCCCGGCCAACAACGTGGATGCACGTACCCTGGCCAATGCCCGGCTCACGCTTCGTTCGCCGGACCGTGATTGGGAAGCCGCACTGGAAGTGACCAACCTCACCGATAAGTTCTACAACCAGAACCGTATCGACAACGTACTGTTCAACGGACAGGTTTACGCCTTCCCTGGCGCTCCACGCCGCTGGGCAGTTTCGATCAGAAAAGATTTCTGATCTAAGCTATTCGGGACCGCCCCTTTTCCATCGCGAAAAGGGGCGGTTTCTTCTATAGACTAGAGATAATGTATAACAAAACGGGGGAGTGAGATGCGTTACAAGGTGTTTGGCAAGACCGGCCTGCGGGTTTCCGAAGCGGCATTGGGCACAGGCACCTTCGGCACTGCCTGGGGTTGGGGCTGCACTCCGGCTCAGGCTTCCGACCTGTTTCGCATGTATGTGGACGCGGGCGGCAACTTCTTCGACTGTGCAGACGGCTATCAAAATGGCGAAGCCGAGACGATCCTTGGCGATCTGATCGCTTACGACCGGGACGAGTTCATCGTTTCGACGAAATACACGACAGCAGTGGGCGCGAGATCGATCGCCAAGACCGGCAACAGCCGCAAGGCGATGATGGCATCTATCGAAGGAAGCCTCCGCCGCCTGCAAACCGATTTCGTGGACATCTTCTGGGTCCACATGCCGGACCTGCTGACATCGACCGACGAGATCATGCGCGGCTTCGAAGACGTCGTCAGCCAGGGCAAGGCTCGCTACATCGGAATGTCCGATTTCCCGGCATGGCGCGTATCGCGGGCCATTACAGCCGCAGAGCTGCGCGGAACGGAACCGGTTTCCGCAATCCAGATAGAATACAGCCTGGCCGAACGCACGGCCGACAGAGAATTCCTGCCGATGGCGCAGGCCTATGGTTTGGCTACCATGATCTGGTCGCCCCTGGGCGGAGGGACGCTCTCGGGCAAATACCGGTCGAAAGACGCGAAAGGCAGGCAAACCGAAGGCGGCGGTCCGGTCCGGGCTATTCCGGAATCGCGGCAAGACGAAATTCTGGACGCGCTGGACGTCGTTGCGGCCGACCATGGCGTCACACCCGCACAGATTGCGATCGCATGGGTTTGCGCGAAAGAACCGGTGGGGACCAGCTTCATTCCGGTTTTGGGCGCGAGGACGCCCGAGCAGCTGCGCGACAATCTGGCAGCACTGGAGATTGAGCTCGACGAGAAACAGCTGGCCTTGCTCGACAAGGCAAGCGCGGTCGAACTTGGTTTCCCGCATGAATTGATGGCCCAGGATCTGATGAAGGACCTGCATACTGGCGGGCACTGGGACAAGATTGTCCAGCCTTTGCTACCCCGCCCCTGACAAGTGACGGAAAAAGGTATCAAACCATCAGACTTGGGAAGACCGACAGAACCTGAAAGACACGGAAAAGCGGAGAGGCGGCAAGCATGACACCCAATATTGACGGCAAGAGCCTGGTCACCGGAGCATCGTCAGGTATCGGCATGGCTTATGCGCGCCGCCTGGCAGACCGCGGTCATGAGCTTGTTCTTGTCGCCCGCCGCAAGGGAGAGCTCGATCGGCTTGCCGAAGAGATAGCCGCATCGGACGGCAAGCCTGCCGAAGTCATCGCAGCAGATCTGAGCGACAGCAATGACGTCTCCATGCTGGAGAAGCGCATCGCGCAGGGCGATATCGGCATGGTGGTGAACAATGCGGGCATGGGCGGCATGTCGCGTTTTGTCGAAACCGAAACCGGCGACCTCGAACGGATGATCGCCATCAACGTGACGGCCCTGACGCGGCTCACACAGTCCGCGGCAAAGGCACTGCAGGCCAAGGGGCAAGGCATAATCGTCAATGTCGCCTCGGGCGCATCCTTCGCCGTGATCCCGGGCGCAGCCGTCTATTCCGGGACGAAGGGCTTCGTCGCCCAATTCACCCGCGCGCTGGCCCAGGAGTTGGCCGATAGCGGCATCACTCTCCAGTTGCTTGTGCCGGGCCTGACCCGGACGAATCTGGGCGGAGCAGAAGATATGGGCCTGTTCGACAATTTCCCCGAAGGCATGGCCCAATCTGCAGAGGATGTGGTCACAGGCTCACTCGCGGGCCTCGAATTGGGCGAATTGGTCTGCCTGCCCCGTCAGGAAGACTATTCCCTTTGGGAAACCGCCAGCGATGCAATGAATAAGGTCGGGACCGATCCCGAGCATAGTCGATTGCCGAGCCGTTACACCCGGCAATCCTGAGAGAGGGCGCAAGAACATGAACACAGTTGACCTTTGGAACCGCAGGATTGGGCTGCTTGGCGTACGCTTGGTCATCGGCTGCCTGACCTGGCAGCTTGGCATGTTCAAACTCTTCATCGACGGGCTTCATTCGCAGATGCGATGGTTCGAAGCGCTGGAAGCATGGTTCCCGATGTGGATGCTGTGGGCGACCAATATCTATGCCGCCGTCGTGGAATTCATCGCCGGCCTGATGCTCGTCTTCGGCGTCAAACGTGATTGGGCCTTGTGGGCGATCCTGTCGGTTCTCGTAATCGTCAATTTCGGCCACGGCCTTGAGGCGGCTGCTTGGGACATCCAGCAATTGGTGTTCCGTCTTTCCATGATCGCCTTGCTCCTGCTCTTGCCAGCAGAGTGGGATGCATTGCAGCTCGACAAGATTGGCGCCCTGCGCCGGTCCGGCAAGGCTGCGCAATAAGATGGCTAATACGGTTCTGGCGTCGCAAAGGCGGCTGCCAGGCGCTTCAGTGTTCAACCCCGGGATGGGGAAGAGAGAGCTAAAATGACTGAGAAACTAACCGCCTACGTCCGTATTCTGCTCGGGCTCGTATATGTGATCAACGGGCTCAACTGGTTCTACAAGATCATCACGCCCTACCCCAGCAGCTCCGATTTCGTGGACTATATGCCGCCGCCCGACGTTGTCGGCGGGATGATCGAACAAGGCGTTCTGTTTCAGGCAGCCAAGGCAACCGAACTGATCGGCGGCTTGCTGTTGTTGGCGAACCGTTTCGTGCCGCTTTCGCTCGTGGCGTCCATGGCGGTCACGATCCCCGTCTTTATTGTCGACGTGTTCCGTCCGGAACTGAAGCTGCGCTCCACGCTGATGGGCACCGGGTCGCTGGTCATGAACACCACCCTGCTTATCGCCTATTACCACCACCTCCGCCCGATGGTGAACTGGAAGGCGCAGGCCACGGTGGAACCCGCCACTCGTCCGCTGGAACAAGGCGACGCCGTGGCAGAGGCACTCGGGAATTTTTCGCAGAAGGTTCAGCCTGTGCTGACAATACTTTCGGCGATCCTTGGCACCGCGATGGTGATCTGGCTTTTGACCATGGTTGGCCAATACATCGCCGATCCCAAGCCAATTTACGAGTTGTACGATCTACGGCCAAGAAATCCGTAAGCTAGGCATACGAACTCCGTTGCATTGTTAGTCAATATGGTGTTACAATCTAGCTTCTTCTGATTTCCGGAGCAAAATGTGACTTACCTCAGAAATTGCTGGTACGCTGCCGCTTGGTCGAATGAAGTGAGTGAAGAACCGTTTGCCCGCCAATATCTTGGCGAGCATGTGGTTCTTTACCGTACGGCGGATGGCAAGGTGCATGGGCTGGAAGACCGGTGCCCGCATCGCTTCGCGCCGCTTTCGATGGGCTGCTTGGTCGAAGATCAGATTCAGTGCCCCTATCACGGGCTACGCTTCGGCACGGATGGTGCCTGCAGTTACAACCCGCATTACAAGGCACTGCCCAGCGCGGCCAAGGTGAAGGCCTATCCCCTGCTCGAACGCTATGGGATGATCTGGATCTGGATGGGCGATGAGCCTGCCGACGAAAGCCAGCTTCCGGAAGATTTCGGCTTCCTGGAAAGCGAGAAGTTCACGACCGTAACCGGCTATCTTCACGTCAACGGAAATTACCAGCTGGTGGTCGACAACCTGCTCGACCTCACGCACGCGCCTTACCTGCATCCGGCTTTCGCCATTCCCGAAATGACGACTGAAGAGCGGCTCAAGCGCACGACAACAGAGCTTGTGCGCGAAGAACGGCGTGTCATTGCAAAACGCTGGCGCCTGAGCTGCCCGCCCAACGGGCCGACCCGCACTCTGTTCGGCTTCAAGGACAAGCTGATGGATTCGCGCAGCCACATGCACTGGCTGCCGCCTTCGCTCATCTATTTCGATGCAGGTGCTGCGCGCGTGGGCGAAGAAGAGGAAAAGGGCCTGTGCCTTCCCGCGATTCACGCCATCACTCCGGAAACGGAGCGGACAAGCCATTACTTCTTCGGCCAAGGGCGCAACATGCTGCTCGAAGAGGCCGAAGCAGACGAAACGCTGCTGGGTATCCTGCGCAACGCCTTCCACAATGAAGACGAACCCATGATCGCAGCGCAACAGTCGCGCATGGGCGATACCACCGAGATCATGGATCTCGACCCGGTTCTGCTCAAGTCCGATGGCGCGCCTATCGCAGCGCGCCGCATTCTGTCTGGCATGATCGAAGCCGAACAGGCCAACTGACGCATATGAACGGGGCTTCTTCTAACGATAGCGATAGGCAAGCGGATCGCGATTCCGCTTCGACATTCGAAGGGGAAGTTCCCGACGTCGGCGACAAGACGCCGGATACGTTTTCAGCCTCGCGCGCCATTCCGCTGACGGTTGGTGCCTGCTTCTTCATGGAAGGGCTGGACAGCACGATTATCGCGACCTCCCTGCCCCAGATATCGGCGGCCATGGGCGTGACGGCGAACGAGATCGGCGTCTCCATGACGGCCTATCTCATCAGTGTCTCGATGTGGCTTTCTGCCAGCGGATGGCTGGCGGACCGGTTCGAAGCGCGGCGCATATTCATCGCCGCCATTGCCGTGTTCGTCTTCGGTTCGCTCGTCTGCGGCATAAGCCAGGATCTCTATCAGCTGATCATCGGCCGGTTCCTGCAAGGCATGGGCGGCGCGCTCATGACCCCGGTCGGGCGCCTTATCCTGGCGCGCAGCTTTCCGCGTGACGAACTTGTGCGCGCGATGAGCTACATGATCATTCCCGGTCTTCTGGGCCCCATGCTCGGCCCGATCGTCGGCGGCTGGATCACAACCTATCTCGATTGGCGCTGGATCTTCTTCATCAACATCCCGCTGGGCGTCGTCGGCGTGGGCCTTGCCCTGCACTATCTCAAACCTCACCCTGTCACGGGTGGCACCAGTTTCGATGGGCTGGGGTTCATTCTGGTCGCAGTGGCCCTGGTAGCCATGCAAGCCGGCTTCGAAATTCTGGCAGCGGGCGCGACATTCTCGAACGAAACGCTCATCGCCTTCGCCGTCGGCCTGGCCGGCATGGTGGCCTACGCACTGCATGCGCGGCGCGGAACCCCGATCCTGGACTTCGGGCTGTTCAAATACCGCGCCTTTGCCGTTGCCGTGCTGGGAGGCAGCTTCTCCCGACTGGTGCTGGGCGCTACGATGTTCCTCTTCCCGCTGTTCTTCCAGCTTGGCCTGGGCGGATCCGCAGTTGTCGCCGGCTATCTGATGGCCGTGCTCGCCTTCGGCCAAATTGCATTGCGCCTGGGGCTCGATCCTTTGCTCAAGCGGCTCGGGATCAAGAAACTGCTGATCTTCAACAGTGCCGTCATGGGCGTCCTGCTGGTCGGACTGCTGAGCTTCATGCCCGGCGACTCCTTCTGGATCCTCGGCGGCTTCATGTTCGTCTTCGGCCTGATCCATTCGATCCAGCTTTCGACACTGGCGGGGCTCAATTTCTCGGGTCTCCCGGAAGACGCTCTGGGCCGCGCGACGTCTGTCGCCGCCGTGGTTCAGCGGCTTGCCATGGCGATGGGCATCAGCCTCACCGCCATCCTGCTCGGTTTCGCCTCGGGCGGAGCGGAGCCGGTGCGTGCGGACTTCAAAATGCCGACGCTCGTGCTGGCCGCGATCATGGGCATATCGGCGCTCAGCTTCCTGATCCTGCGTCAGGGAGACGGCGACGACCTGATGAAGAAGAAGAGCTGAGGTCGCAGATCGCGCCGCAAAAAGGCTGAGAGTCAGGGCGCCTTAGGCCAAGGGCCTGGCGCCCCTATTCGACGCCGCTATCTTCCGTCTGGGGAATGTCCTGCGCGACGCGGAAGCTCATGCTTGTGGATCGGAACATCGGGCCGGTAGCTACCCGCGCAGTCGGCTTCTGGCCGCGCCTGGAACTGCTGTAGTCGCCGCCGCGCAGCACGAAGCGATCGCAATCCGGCTTGGTCCGCGCACTGCCATCCGTCGGCGCGTCGACGTAATCGGGGAACAGGCAGTCTTCCGTCATGTCCCAGACATTGCCTGCCATGTCGTAGAACCCCCAGGGATTCGCCGGGAAGGTCATCACGGGCGAAGTGAGCTCGAACGAATCGCGTCCGCCATTGGTGCGCGTATTCGCCAGATCCGGATCGGGTTCGTCGCCCCAATAGAAGTTGGTCGTGGTGCCGGCGCGCGCGGCATATTCCCACTCCGCTTCGCTCGGCAGCCTGTAGCCGCTCTCCCCGCTCGTTTCATTGAGCCAGGCGATATAGGCGAGCATGTCCGAACGATCGATGTTGATTACTGGCCGGTCGGCGCGGCCCAGCCCGTCATCTTGGGGACGCGGCCGCCCGGTCGCCTTGGCGAACGCGTCATACTGTTCGAAGGTCACCTGCGTCTTGGCCAGCCGGAAAGCAGGAACGGAAACTTCGTGCTGCGGCTTGCCCTGCTGGCTGTCCGCATCCTCCGGCGCCCCCATGATGAAGCTGCCCGCGGCCACGTCGATCATTTCCGGCCCGGATACGGCCGCCTCTTCAGTCTCATTGCCGCCACCGCATCCGGCAAGCAGCAAGGCAGAGAGACATACGGTTCCGACAGCGCATCTCATGGATTATGCTCCAGCCATTCGTGGGCAGCGTAATATTCGACCAGATCGTCGAAATCGGCGGGATCGACGTCCTTGATGACGCTGCTCATTGTTGGTTCCTTGCGCGTACCGTCCAAGAATTCGGCAAGCGCCGCCTTCAGATATTCGGGGTCCTGACCGGTAAGAATGGGCATGCCTTCCAGCTCGCCGATCCCGGTCTCTCCGTGACACCATGCGCAATCCCGCACCGCCTTTGCATAACCTGGCAAATCCCTGCGGGCCCTGGGGGGCTGATTGAGCTCTTCGCCGGCAATATAGGCGGCGACATCGCGCATATCTTTCTCGCTCAATGCGTCCACAAAAGGCTGCATCAAGGCGTTCTCGCGCGTGCCGTCTTTGAATTCGAGCAGCGCGAAGAACACATAGCTCCTGCGCTGACGATAAAGCTTGGCGGTCGGCGGATCGAGCTGAGGCGCGCCCGTCTGATGGCAGGTCATGCAGGTCTGCGCGATCGCCTCCCCATTCGCCAGGTCGGCCTCGGGCACGCGCCAGGAAACCTTTGTCGGCTGCGGCGTGCCCGTATCGCTTGCCGCACCGACCAGCAGCAAACAGGCTGCCGCGCCAAGCAGCAAGCTTGGCAGATAACGTCGTTTGGAACTCATGCGGAAGTTTCCTCTTCTTTCGCCTGTTCCCGGTCAATCATGAAGGACAGCAGGAACAGCAATACCGCTCCCAGCCCTATCGCAACCACAGCTGCAAGCAGCGAAAAGCGAATGGCCTCACCGCCAATATACGCGAGCGGGCCGTCATTTAACGCGCCGATCAAGGGCGGGCCAAGGCTCTGCCCAACCAGGTTGAAAATCAGGAGGTAAAGCGCCGTGCCCGTTGCCCGGATCTTCGGGTTGAGCAAGGTCACCAGAAGCGCGAACAGGCACGGATTGATGCATGCCAGTGCCATCGTCTCCACGGCAAGCCCGATCTGCCACAAGATCGGCGAATCGGACAGCAGCAGCATCATCTGGGAGGGGACCATGGCGGCGCAAAGCAGTGCCGGCGACCAGGCCAGCCAGCGATTGTCGAAACGCATCAGCCAGGTAACGACCAGCCCGCCCGTTATCGCCGCTACGACGCCGAACAGGCCCTTATAGGTGCCCAGCAACACGCCGGTTGCCTGAGCGTCCATATCGTGCACGCGCAGGAAGAAGGTCGGCAGCCACGCCAGAAGCGCCGAATAGTTGAGGCCGACCATCGTCCCGCCAATGATGAATAGAAGGAACTTCTTCGTGCCCAGCACGGTGCGGGCCGTTTCGCCAAAGGTCGGTGCTTCTTCCTGCACGGCATCGGCCGCCGATTCATCTTGAGCGGCCTCACCCTCGTTTTTCCTCGATTTGTGGTCCCGCACGACGATCAATGTCAGCAATGCCATGATGATGCCGATCACAGCCATCATCGGATAGGCAGGCCGCCAGCCGTAGGTCGAAGCCACCCACCCCAGGATCGGGTAGAAGATCATGATTGCCAGCGGTCCACCGGCAGTAAACACGGCCATCGCCATGACCCGCCGCCGCTCCCGGAACATGTCGCCGATCAGCGCGGAGCTGGGCGCCAGGTTGCTCGCCTCCCCGACCCCCAAGGCAATACGGGCGACCAGCATGTGAATCATGTTGGTCGCAAAACCCGTGGCCGCGATCACTCCGCTCCAGAAGGTCAGACCGATGACGATGATATTGCGGCGTCCGGTCCTGTCCGCCAGCCATGCCAGCGGGACACCGGCCACTGAATAGACGATCACGAATGCCGGCCCCATCAGGATACCCAGGACAGTGTCCGACATCGGGATGTCTTGCTGAATCTGCGGCAAGAGCAGCCCGAACATATTCCGGTCGACGGTATTGATTCCGAAGATGCCCGACAGGATGATCAGCGCGAAAATATGGCGCCTTTCGACCTTCCCCCCACTTTCGGGCTTTTCGCCCTTTGTCCCGTCCAGGACCACTTCTGCCATTTTGCTCTCCCAAGAGGCTCAACTTTGTGGTAGCAAATGTTGTTAGTCAATCCTATCGGGAAACAATGTGGCCTTTTATGCCTCCCGAATGGGACGAAGGCCAAAAGGAACGCAAACGGAGGATGTCTTGAGCGTGTTCTTGAAAAACTGCTGGTATGCCGCTGCCTTTTCGGATGAAGTCGGCCGTGAGCCGATCGCGCGTACCATACTCGATATTCCGATGGTCTTCTATCGCAAGGAAGACGGCACACCGGTTGCCCTGCTCGATCGCTGCTCCCATCGCTTTGCCCCCCTTTCCATCGGCACGCTGGTGGGTGACGAAATCCAGTGCGGCTATCACGGCCTGCGGTTCGATTGTTCGGGCAAATGCACGGCCAACCCGCATAATGACGGCAAGGCACTGAAGGCTGCGGATATCGACAGCTTCCATATCTTCGAACGGTATGGCTTCGTCTGGCTCTGGCCGGGCGATCCGGAACTGGCCGATCCCTCGCTCCTGCCGCACTTCCACTTCCTGGAAGATGACGACACATGGAAGGTGCTCAAGGGTGTCCTCTATGTGAAGGGCAACTATCAGCTCGTGACCGACAATCTGCTCGACCTCACGCATGCGCCCTATCTGCATCCCGGCTTCAAGATGCCTGGCGTCACGCCGGAGCAGCAATTGGCCGCGACCACCACCAAGACGGAGCGTGACGGAAACACCGTACACTATCACCGTATGCGCAACGGCCTGCCCCCCAATCAGGCCACGATCGACCTGTTCGGTTTCCCTAACGAACCCTGCCAAACGCGCACGCACATGCACTGGCATGCCCCCGCGCTGATCAATTTCGACAATGGTTCGAAATTCGAAGGCCAAGACGATCTGGAAGGCTTCTGCTTCCCGCAGGCGCATTGCATCACTCCGGAGACGGAAACGACCTGCCACTATTTCTTCGCTGCAGCGCGCAACCTTCTGCGCGACGAAGAAGAAATCGATCACGCTTTGATGGATGTGCTGAACATTGCATTCCGCACTCAGGACGAACCGATGATCGAAGCCGTGCAGCAACGCATGGGCAATACCGGCGATCTCGACTCGCTCAATCCCGTCTTGCTGAAGACTGACGCCGCCCCGGTCATGGCGCGCAGGATCATCCGCGAGCTTCTGGATGCCGAACAGGCTGAAGAAACAGTCATCGCGGCCGAGTAGGATAAACAGCGAAATGTCCCGTTCTTTGACACGTCTCGTCACGGCAGGCGCTGCTGCGCTCGGCCTTTTGCTTTCGGCCTGTTCCGGTGGCTCCGACCCCCGCGATGCCTCGCTTCTGGGCGCGCCGGACGAAGCAGGTGCTTGGCCCCGCCCCGGCCGCGATATGGGTGACAGCTATTTCAGTCCGCTGGACGGGATCAATGCCGGCAATGTCGACGAACTCGGCCTGGCATTCGAGTTCACCGACTTCCTCATTCGCGGACGTACACATTATGCGCCGCAAGGCACGCCGGTGATGCTGGACGGGAAACTGTTCTTCTCCGGCCCCTGGGGCGAAGTCTATGCCATCGACGCCCGCACGGGCGAACAGGTGTGGATGTTCGACACCGATGCGGACGGGCAATATGCGATCAACACCTGCTGCGGTGTCGTCAATCGCGGCATTGCGATCGCCGACGGCAAGGTATTTGTCGGCGCGCTCGACGGATATCTTTATGCCGTGGACATGAACACCGGCGAACAGGTGTGGAAGGTCGACACCTTTTACGATCGGCATTGGAACTATTCGAGCACGGGCGCTCCGCAGATCGCAGGCGACGTTGTCATGATCGGCAATGCCGGCGCGGAAATGGGCGCACGCGGCTATGTCACCGCCTATGATATCAAGACGGGCGAGCAGGAATGGCGCTTCTGGGCGGTCCCCGGCGATCCGGAGGCTGGCCCCGACGAGACGCCCGAAGTCACGCTTGCACGCGAAACCTGGCCGGAAGACACCTATTGGCACCTGGGCCTGGGCGGAACTGCCTGGAACGGGCTTGCCTACGATCCGGAAACGGACACCGCATATCTGGGCTTCGGCAATGGCGGTCCGCACCCGGCATGGAAGCGCAGTGCCAGCGGCGAAATCACCGACCAGCTGTTTCTTACCTCGATTGTCGCGGTCAATGCCAAGACCGGGCGGATGAAGTGGTACTATCAGCAGACACCGGGCGACAGCTGGGACTTCACGGCCACGGCTCCGATGGTGCTGGCCGACATGGAAATCGACGGTGAAAACCGTAAGGTTCTGATGCAGGCCCCGAAGAACGGCATGTTCTACGTACTCGACCGGGAAAACGGCGAGTTGCTGCGGGCCGATCCCTATACCAGGATCAACTGGAACAAGGGCGTCGACATGGAAACCGGGCGTCCGATCATGAACCCGGATGTCGTGTATAAGGACGATCCGGTGCTGATCTGGCCCAGTGGCGCCGGTGGCCACGGATGGCAGCCCATGGCCTATAGCCCGCGTACGGGCCTGGCCTACATCCCGGTCTACGAAGCTGGAATGCAGACCAAGGCAGAGGGCGATGCCATCTTCAAACCAGGCTATAACAACCAGCTTGCCGAAGGGGCTTTCCCGCCATTTTCCGAAGAAGCCCTCGCCGGGCGCGAACAGAGTGCCTTCGGCGGCCGCTTGAAGGCCTGGGATCCCAAGACGGGCGAAGCCCGCTGGATGACGGAGCCACTGACTTTCATCAATGGCGGCACGATGGTCGCCGGCGATCTTGTATTCCAAGGCACGGCCGCGGGCTATCTCGATGCCTATGACGCCGCGTCAGGCGAGCAGGTTGCGCATATCTTCATCGGCACCGTCATGATGGCTGCGCCGATGACCTACGAGCTGGACGGCGTTCAATACCTCGCCATCATGGCGGGCGCCGGCGGCCCTCAGGGCGGCTTCTTCTCGCCCGATGTAGTCGGTTCGCAATATGAGAACTATCAGCGGCTGATCGTGCTCAAGCTGGACGGCGGGGAAATCCCGCTGCCGCCCAAGCGCACCGCCGCCGAACAGTCGCCCATGCCCTCCCCCATCAGGGTTTCGGATGCCACTTTCGAACGTGGCCGGGAGCTGTATCTGGAACATTGCAGCCGCTGCCACGTCCTGGGCGGAGCAGTGGGCGTCTATCCCGACCTGTGGAACATGCAGCCTGCAACGATCAACGCTTTCCACGCTATCGTTGCGAATGGCGCACTGGCCTATGGCGGGATGGGTGACTTCTCGGCTCAGCTCAGCGAAAGTGAGATCGCCGCGATCAAGGCCTTCGTCGTCAATGACATCATCGCCCGCCGCAGGGGTGAAGACGATTATGAAGGCCCCCGCTCACACCAGACGCACTAAGCAAGAAAAAACGGCAGGGCGCGCTGCCCTGCCGTTCAATATTCCGGATTAGGATTTGGGCGCGGGCCCGGGATCGATCAGACCCTGGCCCAGCCCCCGTCACAAACGATGGTCTGGCCGGTGACCATGGTGGAAGTCTCGCTGGCCAGGAATGACACCAGCCCGGTCACATCTTCAGGCGTGGCATAGCGCTTGATCGACTGGTTCTGCGCCATGGCGGTCATGAAATCCTCGAAACCCGACGCATCGCCGCCTGCGAAATCGCGGGCATAGGCATGACGCAGCTGGTCGGTCTTGACCGGTCCGGGAGCGATCGCATTCACGGTTACGCCATCGGCGCCGAGTTCGCTTGCCAGTGCGCGCGTCAATCCGATCGAACCGGATTTCGAGGCGATGTACTGGGCCATTCCCGGGGGCGCCAGGAAGGTGGAGTTGGATGCGATATTGATGATCCGGCCCCAACCCCGCTCACGCATGCCCGGTGCAAACGCCTTGCAGGCCAGGAACATGCCATCGAGATTGAGCGCCATGGCCGTACGCCAGATTTCATATGTCATGTCGGCAAAGGCGCAATTGTCATAACGGCCGGCATTGTTCACCAGGACGTCTACCACGCCCAGCTTCGTCACCACATCCTTGCCCAGCTGCTCAACGGCTTCGGGGCTCGTCATGTCGCAAGCGAAGCTCTCCGCCGTGCCGCCTGCGGCACGGATGCGCTCTACGGTGTCCGTACCATCCTTGATGTCGACAACAGCGACTGAATAGCCATCCTTCGCGAGCTGCTCGGCAAAGGCTGCCCCCAGCCCACCTGCCGATCCCGTGACTACTGCTGCGTTCTTTCCGCTTGCCATAATTACCTCTCGTTCAAACCACGATTGCCTTGGTTTCGAGGAATTCCTCGAAACCCCAGACACCATATTGCTTGCCGTTACCCGATTGCTTGAAGCCGCCGAAGGGAGCGGCCGGGCTCCATGCCGGGTAGTTGATATTCACATATCCCGAATCGATTGCCCCGGCGACGCGCCGCGCTGCTTGCGGGTCCGCGCTCTCGATATAGGCAGACAGGCCAAAGCGGCTGGCATTGGCGATACGGATTGCGTCCGCTTCGTCCTTATAGGTCAATATGCACAGCACCGGGCCGAAGATCTCTTCCTGCGCGATATATGCATTCTCATCCACCGGGCCGAAGATCGTCGGCTTTACGTAATAGCCCGTTTCCAGGCCTTCAGGCCGTCCGGGGCCGCCTACCAGCAAGGGCTGACCGTCCGCCACCGCCTGCTCGATAATCGAATTCACACGGTCGAACTGCGCTTTGTTGGAGAGCGGACCGAAGGTGACGCCTTCCTGATCCGGCGGCCCGACAACAATATTGTTTGCCGCTTCCACCGCCAATTCGGCCACTTCATCGAAGCGGTCTTCCGGCACGATCATGCGTGTCGGCGCCGCGCAGGTCTGGCCTGCATTCATCATGCCAACCAGCACGCCCTTGGCCACGGCCTTGGGAAAATCGGCGTCAGGCAGCAGGACATTGGGCGATTTGCCGCCCAGCTCCTGATGAACGCGTTTAATGGTGGGCGCAGCAGCCTGCGCCATGGCACCGCCGCCGGGAACAGAGCCTGTCATGGAAACCATTGCCACGTCGGGATGCTCCGCCAGGCGCTGCCCGCAATCGGCGCCCCGGCCATTGAGCAGGTTGAACACGCCGTCGGGAATGCCCGCTTCGGCCATCGCTTCCGCCAGCATGATGCCGCAAAGCGGCGCCTGCTCGCTCGGCTTGATCACCACCGTGCAACCGGCAGCAATCGCCGGCACGGCCTTGCACAGCATCTGGCTGACCGGAGCGTTCCAGCTGGTGATCGCGACGACGACGCCAACCGGCACCTTGACCAGTTCGACGCGTTCGTCCGATTTGCTGGAGAACTCATAAGTCGGCAGGAAATCCATCACGCCATCGAAATGCGATAGCGACATGTGGCTCTGGCCATTGGCCATCATGGTGGTGAGCCCCGTCTCCTTCACAAGGTGGGCTGCAATCTCCGGAGCCTTGCGTTCAAAGGCGTCGCGCATCCGCTGGAGCACGGCCATGCGCTCTTCCACGCTGCTGCGCGACCAGCTTTCGAATGCCCGCGCTGCCGCCGCGACAGCGCGGTCCGCATCCACTGCATCGCCCAGTGCCGCCGTACCCACAAGTTCACCCGTTGCCGGGCTGCGCACTTCGAAGATTTCCGTTCCGTGTGGGTCCACCCACGCGCCATCTATATAGAATTGTGTAGCCTTCAGTGTACTGCTCCCTTCACTCTCACACTTGCCGCATTTGAAAATGTAATACAATCGCGTATTACGATCCTGGGAGGATAGAATGCCGAATCTCGAACAAGCCGATTTCGTAATTGTGGGCGCAGGCTCCGCAGGCTGCGTCCTGGCGAATCGGCTTTCCGCCGATCCGGACAATAAAGTCATCCTGATCGAAGCCGGAGGGCAAGACCGGCACCCATTCATGAAGCTGCCCTTCACTTTCATGCAGCTGCAGTTCGTGAAGCGCCTGAGCTGGGGGTATTGGAGCGAGCCGGAAGAAGCCCTGGGCGGGCGCAAGCTGTGGCTTCCGCGCGGCAAATGCCTGGGCGGCACATCTTCCATCAACGGCATGGTCTATTCGCGCGGCCACCCGGGCGACTATGACGAATGGGCGGAGCTGGGCGCGGACGGCTGGAGCTGGGACGAAGTCCTCCCCTATTTCCGGCGTTCCGAAAACAGCTGGCGCGGCGAAAGCGAATATCATGGGGCGGAAGGTCCGCTGACCGTTTCCCCGATCGACACAACCGGCCCGCTGACCGATGCGACCAACGAAGCGGCCCGCAAGCTGGGCTACAAGGTTATCGACGATCAGCATGGCGCCGAAACCGGAGAAGGCTTCGCACCTCCTGAAGTGACCGTGGAGAACGGCCGGCGCGCCAGCACCGCATCTCAATATCTTCGCCCGGTCATGGATCGTAAAAACCTGCAGGTCATCACTGGCGGGCTGGTCTCCCGCGTCATCGTGGAGAACGGCCGCGCCGTCGGCGTGGAAATCGCGGACGGGAAGGAGCGCAAGGTCATCCGCGCCGAACGCGAAGTGATCCTTTCAGCCGGGACATACAATTCGGCCAAGATCCTGATGTTGTCCGGAATTGGCCCGGCGGACGAGTTGCGCGGCCTGGGCATCGATATGGTAGCCGATCTGCCCGGTGTCGGACGCAACCTGCAGGAACACCCGCTTACCGGGATCGGCTATGAGTTGAAACAGCCGATCGGCTTCGAGAGCAATCTGCGTTTCGACCGCCTTGCGACCACGATCACCAAATTCGCACTGGGCATCAATTCGACATCGGCCCAGCTGCCCGTGACGAGCTTTGCCTTCATTCGCACGAAGGACGGTCTCGACCGCCCGGATATCAAGGCCAACATCTATCCCACGCGGCTGGATGCGCGCGTATGGTTCCCCTTCATTCGCAAGGGCGCCGGCCACGCCATGTCGACTTTCGCTGTGTTGCTGCGGCCAAAGAGCCGCGGATCGATGCATCTGCGAAGCGCAGATCCGGCCGAAGCCCCGCGTATCCATATCAACATGTTCAAGGACACGCGGGATCTGGAAACCATGCGCGACGCGGTGCGGAAGATGCGCGAATTCTACGCAACCGAACCTCTCGCATCGCTGCGCGGCGAAGAGCTGATGCCGGGCAAGAACGTGCAGACGGACGAGGAAATCGACGCATTTCACCGCAAGACCTGCGTCCTTGCCCACCATGCTTCCAGCACTTGCACGATGGGCAACGGGCCGGACGCAGTGGTCGATCCGCAATTGCGCGTATTCGGCGTGGAAGGACTGCGGGTGGCAGACGCTTCGATCATGCCGCGCGTCATCGGCGGCAACACCAATGCCCCGGTGATCATGATCGGGGAGAAGGCAGCCGATCTCATTCTGGGCAACAAGGCGTTGGGAGACCGGCAGATTGCGGCTTGAAGCCCCTGCCCCGCGGCACTTTCCTATCAAATAGCGTTTGACCTGCCGCCCCAGGATGAATACGAAAATGACTAACAATTTTCGATATGATTTTCGTTTGGAGTGATTCATGAAACGTAGTGACGAGAAAATCCTCGTATCGCATGCCGGCCGTCTTTCGCCGCAGAACAAGGAATTCCGCGAGTTGGAACAGCGCAAGTCGCGCGGTGAAGACATCGCGGACGATGTTTACCTGCCAATGCTGGAAGACTCGATTCGCGAAATGGTGGAACGCCAGGTCAGTGTTGGCGTGGACGTAATTTCCGACGGCGAAGCAGGCCGCTTCAACACCTTTGCGAAATACGGCAAGCGTATCGACGGCATCATCTACCGCGAATGCAAGCCCGGCGAAGTCGGCGCGGCCGTGTTCGACAGCCGCGAACGCCGCACCTTCCCCGAATTCTATGAAGCGGCGGACAAGCAGCGCTTCAAGGAAGGCGCCCCCACCAACAACCAGATGCGCATGGTCGCAGTCGACGCGCTCAAGCCGAAGGACACGGATGTCGTTCAGGCCGAGATCGATCGCTTCCGCAAGATTCTGGACGAGAAGAACCTGGGCGACCGTGACGCTTTCATGCCGATGATGAGCCCCGGCTGGCTGCATCACTTCATTTGGGACGAGCACTACAACGACGAAGAAGAGTTCCTCTTCGCTTTGGCAGAAGTTCTGCGCCCCGAATATGAAGCGATCGTCAATGCCGGCTTCATCATCCAGCTTGACGGCCCCGACCTGCCCGACAAATGGGCCACGCTGGTGCCTGACATCACGCTGGAAGAATATCGCAAGAAGGCGAAGATGCGCGTCGATGCGACCAACCACGCACTGCGCAACATTTCCGAGGACAAGGTCCGCTACCACCTGTGCTGGGGTAGCTGGAACGGCCCGCATATCGACGATATTCCGTTCCGCGACGTTGTCGATCTGATGCTGGAAGTGAAAGCCCAGGGCTACAGCTTCGAAGCCGGCAATGTTCGCCACGAACATGAATGGAAGATCTGGCAGGACGTGAAGCTTCCAGAAGGCAAGATCCTTATCCCGGGCGTGGTCAGCCACCGCACCAACACGATCGAGCATCCGGAAGTCGTTGCCGACCGCCTGATCAACTTCGCAAACTGCGTTGGCCGCGAGAATGTGATTTCCGGCACGGACTGCGGCATGGGCGGCGGACGCCTGTCGCACGAAATCGGCTGGGCGAAGATTGCCTCGCTGGTCGAAGGATCCAGGCTCGCCAGCGAGCACCTTTGGAAAGAGACGGTGGCCGCTTAAGGCCACCGGATCGCCAATGCAGCGTTAAAGCCCGCGAGCTTCGAGCGTATCCAGAAGGAGTCGTTCGAATGCCTCGCGGCGGCTGCGCCGGGCGGCAATCAGCTTCTTGCGATCACGGGCGCGCAGCGCCGAAATCAGGGAATGCTTGTTGACCACTTTCCGCTCTTCACTGGGGCGGCGCGGCAAAGGCAGCAATGCACGGAAACGATCGGTCAATGCCCACAGCCGCATGGCTTCGCGCATGATCGTCTTTTTCGGGGAAAGGTCGAAAATCGCCTTGTGGAATCCCCGGTGCTCATCCCACCAGCTGGAACGGTCTCCGCTATCCAGCAGGGCTTCCAGGCGTTCCGCACTGGCCTCCAGCTCTTCGAGCTGTTCTTCATCGGGCCATTCGATGGTCCGCATCAGCTCATCTTCGATGAGATGGCGCAGCGCGAATAATTGTTCCGCTTCATCCCGCGAAAGCTGCGTGACGAAGAAACCGCGATTGGGATCATGGTCAACGATCCCCTCCGAACTCAGAAGCTTAAGGGCTTCGCGCACGGGTACGCGGCTTGCATTGAACTGTTCGGCAAGTTCTGTCTGGCCCAGCCGCATGCGCGGCGCCAAGGTGCCACGCGCGATGAGAGAGCGCAGTTCATCTGCGATCTTGGCCGGTACGCCGCGTCCAGATTTTGCTACTTCCTTGGTCATAGGCTGGAAGTCCTTTGGCGATGTTTAACAAGATTGGCAATTACACAATTGCCGCAATTTTTGGCCACCAATCTTGTAACCTCCCACCACCTTACAGTATGTCTAACTAAAGTGTAGGCATTTTAGACACGGAGATTGAACGAATGGGTAAGATCGGATTTATCGGCCTTGGGATTATGGGAAAGCCGATGGCTGGCCACCTTCTGGATGCAGGACATGAATTGTTCGTATCCAACAAGAGCGGCGGAGCCTCCGATTTGATCTCCGCTGGCGCAACCGGCTGCGATAGCTACGCCGAGATTGCGGGCAAGGCCGATACCGTCATCCTGATGGTGCCCAACACCCCCGAAGTCGAAGCGGTTCTGTTCGAAGAAGGCGGCGTCGCCGAGGGCCTGGGTTCCGGCAAGCTGGTGATCGACATGAGTTCGATCGCACCGATCCCGACGAAGGAATTCGCGGCCAAGATCCAGGCACAGGGTTCCGACTATCTCGACGCACCGGTTTCAGGCGGTGAAGTGGGCGCCAAGGCCGGGACGCTGACCATCATGGTCGGCGGCAGCGACGCCGCCTTTGCCCAGGCCAAGCCGCTCTTCGAAATCATGGGCCAGAACATCACCCATGTCGGCCCGGCCGGTGCAGGCCAGACGACCAAGGTGGCGAACCAGATTATCGTCGCGCTGAATATTGCCGCGGTTGGTGAAGCCCTGCTGTTCGCGTCGAAAGCCGGTGCCGATCCGGCCAAGGTCCGCGAAGCGCTGATGGGCGGCTTCGCCAGTTCCAAGGTGCTCGAAGTGCATGGCGAACGCATGCTCAAGCGCACCTTCGATCCCGGCTTCCGCATCAATCTGCATCACAAGGATTTGAATCTTGCGCTTTCAGGTGGTGACGAGCTGGGGCTTTCGCTCCCGCAGACGTCTTTCTGCCAGCAATTGCTCAACTCCGCGAAGGGCAATGGCGAAGGCGACCTGGACCACTCGGCCATCGTAAAGCAGCTTGAACGACTGGCCGGGCACGAACTCGGCTAAAACACCCAAAGGGGAGAGGAAAATGCGAAATTCATTCTGGGGGGTCGCCCTCGCCCCGGCGCTGTTGGCATTGGCAGCATGCAATGGTGGCGAGGCGGCCGAAGAAGCCGGTACGGAACAGGTCGACCATTCCGCGCAGACGGAAGCGACGCGTGAGGTAGCGCACAAATTCCTGACCCGTGCATTCATCGATAACGAATTCCGTGATGCGTACGACACATACGCGCATCCCGACTTCATCCAGCACAATCCGCGAATGGCGGACGGGCTGGAAGGCCACCGGGCCTATTTCGAGAATATGGCGGCATCCGAAAGCGACGGCGATTCCTCGAAATGGGCGCATATCACCGACATGCTGCTTGTGGACGGCGATCTATTTGCCGTGATGCATCGCGCCTATCGCTCACCGGATAAGCCGGGCACGATCGTGGTTGACATCTGGCGCGTGGAAGATGGCAAGATTGCCGAACATTGGGATGTCATGCAGGAAATCCCGGACGGCATTCCGCACGATAACGGCATGGGCTGCGGCGAAGCGAGAGATTACGCATCGGTGCGGGCCCATGAGGATTCGATCCAGAACCCGACATGCGGCGTTCCCGATCCCGGCTCCAGCAAGGAACAGACGCTGGAGTATTATCAGGCCTATGTGGATGAAGTCGCCCAGGGCGACGTCATCTCGGCGATCGAGAAGTGGATCCATCCGGACTACAAACAGCACAGCCCGGTGATCGCTGATGGCAAGCAAGGCGCCATCGACTATCTTCAAGAGGAATGGGGCCGCGAAGACGCACCCAAACCGATCTTGGGCGAACAGCGGATCATTGCCGAAGGCGATCTTGCTCTGGTTCATTATCTCTATGAGCTGGAAGGCACGCCGACCAAGGAAGCGCATATCGACATCTTCCGCTTTACGGATGGAAAGATGAGCGAGCATTGGGATGTTAAGCAGCCAATCCCGGAAACCTCGGCCAACGATAACGGCATGTGGTAAGGCAATTCCGGCTCGGCCTGTCCGGGCCGGATTCCTTGAATTTCGGACGCAGCGGCAACGGTCCTGCGCTTGACCGGAATTGGCAGATAGTTATACGAAAGTGTATTCCACGCTGGCAATCAGCCAGCCTTCCGGGGAGAGTTTCTTCAGATGATTATCGACTGTCACGGCCATGTAAGCGCACCCGCCGAACTATGGGTCTACAAGTCGCTTCTGCTGTCCCACCGCGGAGAACACGGGAAGCGCTTTCCCGAACTCTCTGACGAGGAAATTCTCGCCTATACGAACAAGAAGGAGATGGCACCTTGCGGCCATCTCGACATGCTCGACAAGGCGGGCACCAACTATCAGCTGCTGAGCCCGCGGCCCTTCCAGATGATGCATTCGGAAAAGCCCGGCTACCTGGTCGACTGGTTCACCGAAGCAACGAACGACATCATTGCCCGTCAGTGCCAGTTGATGCCCGAGCGCTTCGCCCCGATCGCGGGCTTGCCGCAAGTGGCCGGCGAACCCGTGGAGCATGTCCTGCCCGAGCTGGAGCGCTGCGTGAATTCGCTCGGCTTCAAGGGCTGCCTGCTGAACCCCGATCCCTATGAGAATTCGGGCACTGAATCCCCGCCCATGGGCGATCGCTACTGGTACCCGCTCTATGAGAAACTGTGCGAACTGGATGTGCCCGCGCATATCCATTCGGCCGGCTCACGCTCGCAGCTCTCGCCCTATACGCTGAATTTCCTGCTCGACGAGACGACGGCCGTATATGGCCTGCTCCATTCCGACGTGTTCAAGGATTTCCCTGAACTGAAAATCGTCTGCAGCCACGGCGGGGGCGCGATCCCCTATCACGCTGGACGCTTCCATGCCTCCGCGCTGCGCCGCAAGGGCGATTTCTACAAGGAAATGCGCAATATCTATTACGATACCGTGCTCTATTCCGAAGAAGCACTGCGTCTGCTGATCAAGACGGTGGGTGCGGACAATTGCCTGTTCGGCGCGGAATGCCCGGGCGTCGGCTCGGCAATCGACCCGAACACCGGCGACACGCTGGACCATATCGCGCCCTTTATCCTAGGCTTCGACTGGCTGAGCCAGGAAGAGAAGGATAAGATCATGTTCGGTAACTCCATGAAACTGTTCAAGCTGGATCCGCCCGCCAAATGACACCGCTTGCAGATACCCTTGACCGGCTTTGCGCGATCGATACCTGCGCCCTGTCCGATGCGCTCGACAAGCTCGGCCTCTCCGGCCAGGTGACCGGGTTGCGCCGCGAATCCGGCGAAGGCCGCGTTGCAGGCGTTGCAGTGACGGTGAAGCTGGGCACCGGCGATCCGCCCCCGGGCCCGCCAAAGCATCTTGGAACCACCGCCATCGAAGCCTCTGACGAGCATTCGATCATCGTGGTCGAACAGCGCGCCGGCGTGGATGCCGGCTGCTGGGGCGGCCTGCTGACGCGCGGCGCCCGCCGCGCCGCCGTGCGCGCCGTTGTGGCCGACGGCCCGGTGCGCGATATCGACGAGGCCCGCGATCTGGACTTCCCGATCTTCACCAACAAGCTGACCTGTTACACCGCCCGTGCCCGCGTGGTCGAAAAGTCCACCAACGAGCCGGTGCAGATCGGCACCGTCACGGTCGAAGCCGGCGATTACATCGTCGCCGACGGAAGCGCGGTCATCGTGATCAAGCCCGGCGATGTCGACGCCGTGCTGGAAACGGGCGAAATGATCGTGGCGCGCGAAGCGGCGATGATCGAGGAAATGGCAAAAGGCACGCCCATGAGCGAAGTTCTGGGCGGCAATTACGAACATATGCTCAAGAAGGACTGACATGAGCTCGGACAAGAATGTCGCGCGCGCCGCCGCGCTGGATACTGCAACATTGTCGGACGCGCTCGATCGCCTCGGCGTCGTGGGCCAATGCTACCGCATTGCCGGCCGCGATCCTTCCTTCGAAATGACAGGCCGCGCTTACACCATGCTGTGCGGCCCGGCCTCCAACCCTCCGGGTACGGTGGGCGACTATATCGACGATGTTCCCGAAGGGCACATTGTCGTGATCGACAATGGCGGGCGCGAAGATGCGACGATCTGGGGCGACATCCTGACCGAGATTGCACATCGCCGGGGCCTGGGCGGCACACTGATCGACGGGATTAGCCGTGACGTGAAGCTCTGCCGCCAGCTGGGCTATCCGGTCTTCAGCGTCGGCCACTGGATGCGCACGGGCAAGGACCGGGTGCAGGTCGAGAAGATGGATTGCCCGGTGAATATCGGCGGCGCGCGGGTCTGCCCCGGCGATCTGCTGCGCGGCGATGCCGATGGCGTTGTGGTTCTTCCCAAGGAGCATGAAGACGCCGTGCTGGACGCGGCCGAAGAAATCGCCACGGCCGAAGAAGCCATTCGCGAAGCGTGCCGCGGCGGAATGCGGCTCGACGAAGCGCGCAAGCAGTTCAAATACCACCAGCTGCAGACCCGCAAAGACGGGTAACCCGCCTCTCTAGAAACTGAACAACTGCGCGGCATTGCCGTGCAGCAAGGCATAGCGCGTCGCTTCGTCCAGCCCGGACAGGGCGCTGTGCGCCCGCTCGTTCGCTTCCAGGATCGTCGTGCCCGGCGCGATGATATCCGTGCCCCACAAAAGGCGCTCAGCGCCGACCAGGGCGATGAAACGGCTCAGCAACTCGCTGACGTCCAGTTCCGCCTTCTCCGCCCGGCCCAATGTCATCGCACTGAATTTCAGCGTCACCTGGCCGTGCTCGGCAATTTCGGAAATGGCAGCATCCAGGCCGAAATCGGGCGCCCCCTGCTCGATCCCGCAGGCGGCCAGATTGTCGATCAATACCGGTACATCCGGATAATCCCGCAGCAGGCCGGCAAGCGCTTCCAGCCCTTCGGCGCGGTTCCAGGGAAAGAAATGCACATCGGCAATGGCGCCCTTTTCCGCCAGCGCGCTCCACGCATCGCGTGCGTTCTCGCCAGCGAGCCAGCCAATGTCGGCGCCCTTTTCCGGCTCCATGAAACGCAGCCCGCTGACATTGCGCCGTGCCAGCAATTCGCCCCCAATCCGGCCGCAGCCCCCTTCCCGCGTTTCCACCGAGCAAAGCGCCCGCAAATTCGGATTCTCGGCCGCCAGATCGCAAATCAGAGAATTATCGTTTCCATAGAAGCGGCCGCGCTGGACCAGCACGGCGCCCGACAGCTTGTCGCCGACACTGCCCAGCAGCGTCTCGGCCTGCGGGAATTCTTCAAGTTCCCCCGGCTTGAGCGCGGGGACGCCCTCCGCAATCGGATAAGTGGCAGTGTCGCGGCTTGCGACCAGGGCGTGGCAATCGATGGTCAAACTTTCCTCCCGGGGAATGCGCAGAAGTGAAGTGTGTTTTTCATTCTGCGCCTGTGTACTATGCGGTTCTGAGAGCTGGATAGGTTTCGAGATGTCCGGCAATCTGGGTTCGCGCCCTACGCTCTATGGTGCTGGCAAAGGCAATTGCTTGTGGCAACGTGTGAAATGACCAAGGGAAAGAAGAAACAGATGGATGTCCCCTCCAACATAGCCGAGCAGATCCGCGGAATGATCGCAGGCGGACAATTCGCCCCCGGAATGCGCCTCAGCCAGACCCAACTCGCTGAATTCTTCCATGCCAGCCGGGTTCCGATCCGCGAGGCTTTGAAGCTGCTTTCCTCCGAAGCCATTGTCGAGCACGATCCCAATCGTGGTTTCTTCGTTTCGCCCGTCTCGCTGGACGAAGCCAGACAGCTCGCAAGGCTGCGCGATCTGGTGGAGGATGCCCTGTTCCAGACAATCGACTGGCCGGACGAAGCGATGCTTGAAGATCTGGAAGACCATGCGCGGCGTGTCGAAAAATTGCTGATCTCGGGTAAGCGTGAGGAATGGTGGCCATTGCACCGCGAATTCTACGCCAAGCTCTACAATCTTTCCCCCAAGAAGCGGATCGTCGCCGAAACCATGCGGCTGTGGTCGCTTGCCGACCGATACCGTACATTGCTCGCAATCCCGAGGCTCCCGATTTACGAGGGCAAGAAAGAGAAGGAGCATGACATGGTGGAGGCGCTGCGCAGCCGTGACATGGACTATCTGCTTAGAATCCGCAGCGAACGCCGCCAGAAATATCAGAAGGCGATTGAAGAAGCGATGATAGCCCGGGGCCTCGATTGATCCTGGCGGCTCCGTTAATCGCCGCCATCTGAGAATCCGACTTCCAGCGCTGCTTCAACCTCGTCGCGCGCCTGATTATATCCGGAAATCAATCGCTCACGGTTCTTTGCTTCCAAAGCGTCGATGAGCTGCCGTTCCGGGCTTTCCCCTTCCGAGCGCGGCATCAGCGCACGATAGCGGTCGGTCAATTTCCATAGTCGCTGGGCCTCGCGCAGAAGCACCTTCTGCGGTGAGAGATCGAAAATGGAATAACGCAGATATTCCAGCGCGTCCGCCCAGGCCTTGAAGTCCTTGCGCGGGTCCATCGTGCCCACTGCATCGAACTGCCTGCGGAAATCCGCGATCTCTTCCGAATTGGGCCAGCGTGCCGATTCAAGCAGCTGTGCCTCCAGCCAACGGCGCAGCCTGTAAAGCTGGCGCGCTTCCTGCAGGTTCAGTACCTCGACGAAATAGCCGCGATTGCGGTCGTGCCGCAGGAAACCCTCTGAAGAAAGCAGCTTCAAGGCTTCGCGTATCGGCACCTTGCTCCGGCCGAAACGTTCGGCAAGTTGCGTCTGCCCAAGATGCTCGCCTGGCAGCAAGGCCCCCCTAATGATTAGCGACCTCAGTTCATCCGCCACAGCGTTGGGCAATGAATTGTCGCTTTCCAACCTGCCGTTCAAATTTCTCTCCCCCTTCGCAATATCACATAGCTATCTTGTTACAATTCCGTCGCGGGAACCATACCTTTTCCTACCAAGCGGGATCATTCGCACGCCAAAATCCACGGTTTTCCGCCCAAGCCGCAAAATTCTTGCTGCAAGACCGCGGAGTCATCACTTGCCGGCGCTGACCGTCACATGGATGGCCCCTTCGATTTCCCGGCCCGCAGTCGCCAGGATCGCTTCATGCACCTGATCAAGCCCGAAATCGTGGCTGCAAAGCTTGTCGATCGGCCACCTTCCAGAAGCGACGATGTCGAGTGCGGTCTGCACCGCCTTGTAACTGTGGCCGCGCGGCGCGCGGACCGTGAGATAGCGTTTCTTGATCTCGTTGACCGGAACCTGCGCGCCAAGGCCGTTGAGGCTGAGCCACGCGCCCTTTGCCGAAAGGGCAATGGCCTGGGCCGCGATTGAGCCGTCGGGATCGCCGGTCGTGTCCACCACCACGTCCACTCCGCGCCCGCCAGTGGCGGCCATTACGATCTTCTCCAGATCCTCCTGCTCGGCATCCACGGCGATATCCGCCCCGAGTTCCAGCGAAAGATCGAGCCTGGTGCGGTCGCGCGTCATGCCCACGATGATCACCTTCAGCGCGCCCGCCGCCTTGGCAGCAAGCGCGCAGCCCAATCCCTGCTGTCCAGGGCCGAACACCAGCACCGTCTTGCCGATGCTCGCTCCGCCATCCAGCACGGCCCATTGAACACCGTTACCCAGCGGGACGGCCATGGTGGCATGGCGCGCATCCATATCCGCCGGGATCTTGTGGATCACCGCATTGGGCGCGAGATACATATATTCTGCGAAGCCGCCCCACAGATGCGGCGGGATCTCGGCATTGCACGTGCCGTAACGCACCGTGTTGAAGCGATCCTTCACGTTGAAGAAATCGGCTTCCATGCACAGCCTGAAATCGCCTTGGCGGCACCATTCGCAGTGCCAGCAAGGCAGATATTCGTGCAACGCGATCCGGTCGCCGGCTTTGAGGCCCCAGCGCTTTGCGGCGGCATCACCCAATGCATGGACAGTGCCGACATTTTCATGCCCCATGATGCAAGGCGCAGTATTCTCCCGGCGATACATTTCCGGGTCGCTTCCGCCCACGCCGGACGATTCGACTTTCAGGATACCGTCATTGTCGCCGATCCGCGGCAGTTCGAATTCACGAATCTCGGTCTTTTCAATGTCGACCTTGACGGCCGCCTTGCACGTTCCTGCCACAGTTCCGTTCCCCTCCGGCCAAGAGCTTTCACGCCCAATCACCAAATTTGACACTTATGCCTATCACGGCTGGAATTGTTAGGCAAAAGAAGATACCGATGCCGAAACCCTGGGGGAGAGTTCATGAGTATTTCGCGTGGCCAGATCGCGCTTCTGGCGGGCTTCACCGCATTGGCGCCGTTGGCGATCGACATGTATCTGCCCGCCCTCACACCGCTGGCAGGCGATTTGGGCGTCTCCGTGGAGCGCGCAGGACAGAGCATTTCCATGTTCCTGTTCGGCATCGCGGGCGGGCAGCTGATCGCCGGACCGCTTTCCGACCGTTTCGGACGCAGGCCCCTGATCCTCTCCGGCCTGGCGCTCTTCGCAGTTTCCGCAACCGTCGCGGCGATTACGGACAGCTTTGCCGTCCTGCTTGTCGCCAGGCTGCTGCAGGCGCTCGGGGCCTGTGCCGCGATGGTATCCGGCCGCGCGGTGGTGCGCGACTTGCTGGATGCAACCGAAGGCGCGCGGTTCTTCTCTTTGCTCGCCCTGATCGGCGGCCTCGCCCCTGTGCTTGCCCCATTGCTGGGTGCTTTGCTGATCCAAGTCGGCGACTGGCGCCTGACATTCTGGGTCATGGCGGGTTTTGCCGCCATTATGTTCGTAGGCGGCATAATCGGCCTCGCCGAATCCCGTTCTGCCGAAACGGCTGCCAATGCGCGCGAAGAACATCCTTTCGCCGCCTATGGTGCATTGCTGCGCAATCGCGCATTGCAGGGCTACTTGCTGGCCGCCATGTGCAACAGCGCCGGCTTCTTCAGCTATGTTGCCAATTCATCGGTCGTTCTGGTGGACGGATACGGGCTGTCACCCTTCGTGTTCAGCCTGGTATTCGGCATCAACTCGGTCGCTTTGGTCGGTGCCGCACAGATCAACCGCATCATGCTGAAGACCCGCAACACCGATCAGATGCTGGCAATGTCGGCCCGCAGCGCCACGATCCTCTCCGCATTGCTGATATTGTTCGCGGTGACGCAAATCGGCGGAATGTGGTCGTTCCTGGCCGTCGTATTCTTCATGGTGGGCAGCATTACGCCGGTTCAGGCCAACACGATGGCCGGCGGGCTGGCACAGGATTCGCTCCGCGCCGGCTCGGCCGCCGCCCTGTTCGGCGCGGCGACCTTCGCCGGGGGTGCTGCAGCCTCATGGGTGGCCAGCCTGCTTTATGACGGCGCCATGCCGGCACGCGGGCTCAGCATTGTGATTGCCTGCTCGCTTGCCGGCGTAGCCCTTTCGATCTGGTTGATCGTGCTGAGGCGCCCTCACAAGGCCTGATTTAGGCCCTCTCGGCTGCCACCGAGTTGGCCTTGGTGCTCACAGCCTTCCAGTCTTCCAGCTCCTTGCGCTGGGAATCCAGGTTGTCGCTGATCATTTTCCAGGCGTCGATCCCGCCGGCGAATTTCAGCGGCGGGTTCTCGGCGTCGGCCAGATCCAGCATGGCCTCGGCCAGGTCTTCCGGCTGCCCCATGGGCAGATTGCCGATCAGTTCCTGCATGCCTTCGCGCAGCGGTTCATATTCTGCCATCGGGTTGTCGGGCATGATCGCGGAAGTGCCGAAGCGCGTTGCAAAGGCGCCGGGCTCGATCGTGGTCACCTTGATCCCAAACGCGCCCACTTCCGCAGCCAGCCCGTCGGACAGGCCTTCAACGGCGAATTTCGAAGCGCAGTAAAGCGCCATGAGCGGGCCGGAAACACGCCCGCCGACAGAGGCGAAATTCATGATGTGGCCGCTGCCCTGCGCCCGTAGACGCGGCAACGCAGTGCGGATCACGTCGATCGTGCCGAAGAAGTTCACGTCCACCATTGCGCGCACGCGCGCCATGTCCGCCTCTTCGACTGCCGCCTGCACGGCAAAGCCGGCATTGTTCACCAGCACGTCCACCTTGCCGAAATGGTCGAACGCAGCATCGATCCCCGAAACGATCTGATCGTGTTTCGTAACGTCGACCCCCAGCGCCAAGGCGGTATCGGGGTATCTCTCGGCAAAATCCGCGACGGCAGCACCGTCGCGATCGGTCACGGCCACTCTGTCCCCGCGGGCCAGGGCCGTTTCGGCCAAAGCGCGGCCGAAACCGGTTGCACAGCCAGTGATAAGCCAAGTCTTATTCGTCATTCCTAATCTCTCTCCAAAAACCGGCAATGCCGGCTATTGCTTGTCTGCCGCCTCGCTGACGGCACGCCATTTCTGCATTTCGTCGCTCTGCGCCTGCATGGTCTGTTCCACGACCTGCCACGCAAATCCGCCAGCGATGATCTGTTTCGGGGGTTCTTCGGCTTCGACCACCTTGAGAATGAGCTCCGCACATCCCGCCGGATCGGCGAACACGTGATCGGCCAGCAAGGCGTTGATCTGATCATGCGCCTCGTCATAGGCAGGCAGGCGGTTGGCAGGCTGCTCCACCCGTTTGGCAAAGTTGGTGGCGAAGGCGCCGGGTTCGACTGCCGTGACCTTGATACCGAAAGGTGCCAGTTCCATCGCCAGCCCCATGCTCAGCCCTTCCACCGCGAACTTGGCGGAAGAATAGAGCGAAATTAGCGGTGCGGCCGTTCTGCCGCCGACCGAAGTGATATTGACGATATGGGCGCCGCCCTGCTCCCGCAATTTCGGCAAGGCTGCGCGGGTGACCGTGAGCACGCCGAATACGTTGACGGCAAACAGCTGCTCGATCTGATCTTCGGAGACCTCCTCCACCGCGCCCTGAATGCCGTAGCCGGCATTGTTCACCAGCACGTCGATCCGGCCGAATGTATCGAAGGCGGTATCGAGCGCCGCCTGCACCGAATCGGAATCGGTAACATCCAGTTCCAGGCAGATCGCCGTATCCGGATATTGTGCGCAGAGATCGGCAATGGCATCCTTGCGCCTGGCGGTCACAGCCACGCGATCGCCGCGAGCGAGCGCCTTTTCGGCCAAGACTCGGCCAAAACCGGTGCTGCAGCCGGTTATCAGCCAACTTTTTTTGTCCGCTTTCTGGCTCATCCTTCCCCTCACGATTGACTACATCGTTAGACAATATACTTAGACAATATGGAGAGCAGAGCAAGCGATGTCGCCGATGCCAAGAGCGTCAATATCAACGATCTTCTCGATCAGGGGGAGTGGAGCGGCTTTCAGAAGCTGATCCTGGCGCTGATGGCGCTGGCTTACCTGACCGACGGCATAGCCAACCAGTCCATGGGGCTGGCCATTCCCGCATTGATGCAGGATTGGGGGCTACCCCGCGAAGCCTTTGCCAATGTCGCAGCGATCGGCCTGGTCGGCCTGACGATCGGTGCCGTGATCGGCGGCATGCTGGGCGACAAATTCGGCCGGCGGACGATGATGATCGTCAGCACCGGCTTCTTCGGCATCATGACAATGGCGCAGGCCTGGGTCAGCGGCACGGGCGATCTGATGGTGCTGCGCTTCCTTGACGGGATCGGCATCGGCGCCATGATCCCCAACGGCGCGGCCATGATTGCCGAGTTCACTCCGCGGCGCAAACGCCCCCTCGCCCTGGCCATCGGCATGACCTTCATCGCGGTGGGCGCAATGATCTCCGGCCTTATCGGCAATGCGATCATCGAACCGCATGGCTGGGAAGGCCTGTTCGTCGTGCTGGGAGGCATCGCCATTGCCGTGGCGCTATTGCTGATGCTGGCGCTGCCGGAATCGCCGATCTATCTCGCCAACTCCGGCGCCAGCCAGGAACGGCTGCAAGCAGTCGCGGCGAAATGCGGCTTCAACGTCTCCGGCAAGGAAATCGTGGCCAACCGCCCGCAGGAAGCATCCACGCACCGGACGCCCATTTCCGAGCTGTTTCAGCCCGATGTGGCGTCCAGCACGATCTTCCTGTGGCTGGCCTTCTTCTTCTGCCTGCTGGCGAACTACGCCATGTTCAGCTGGGTTCCGGCAATGCTGGCCAGCCTGGGCTTCGCGCTTTCGCTGACCGGCCTGGGCATGACTTCGCTCGCCATGGGTGGCGTTGTCGGCGGTGTGGGCAGCGGCTGGCTGATCAACCAGTTCGGATCGCGCAAAGTCGTCCTGCTTCTGTCGGGCGGAGGTGTCATCGCCTCTCTGGCGCTGGGCTACCTGATCAACAGCGACACGCAGAGCCTGGAAACGATCCTGGTCTTCCTGTTCCTGATCGGAGTTTGCGCCTCGGGCCTGCTCAACGGCCTCTACACCTTCTCCGCATTCATCTATCCCGACAGTGCCCGCGGCACCGGTGTCGGCGCTGCTGCGGCGGCCGGACGGATCGGCGCAATCGCCAGCTCTTACGCCGGCGTCTGGGCGCTTTCGATCGGCGGCGCCTCCAGCTACTTCCTGCTGGTCGCCGGATCGCTGGCCGTCTCCCTGATCGGCGTCGCCTTCATCAAGCGGCAGATCCCCAAGGCCGCGGACGTCCACTGACGCGCCAACCGGCCAACGGGCTCATAGAAAAAGCGCCGGGAGCGATCCCGGCGCTTTTTTGTTGCGGCGCTCTGTCCGCCTAGCTCGTTGCCGGCTCCGGAAGAGCAGGCCTCCATGGAAAGCCTAGCTGCCGAAGTGATCGAGCATCGGCCCGATCATTTCTGGAACAACAAAAGCCTCTTCCGGGCAATGCGCCGCTTCAGCTCCAACGCTTGCCGTAGACGCGCTTGGCAGTGCCGCCCAGGATCATGTCCCGATCGGCCTCGCTCATTCCTTCGACAGAACGGCGTCCGAGTTCAACCATATCGGCATAGGTTCCCGGCGACTGCGTGACGTCGGATCCCCACATCATCCGGCCCGGGCCGAACAAATCCTTCACCCGCGCCACAACCGGACGCGCATCGACGCCGGCCTTTTCCAGGCGGCCAAGCGGAATGGTGGTGAATTTCACATTCACGCCGTCGAAGGCGGCCACGCCTTCGAGATATTCGTCCACACCGTGATCCGGCGGGCCCGCATCGCTCTTGATCGCGGCGAAATGGTCAATCACCACTTCAAGGCCGGGAATGTCCTGAAGAATGGACTTGAGGCAGGTCAGCCCTTCCGCCCGGTTCCAGGGGAAGAAATGGACGCAAACCGGCGCGCCGATTTCGGCGGCAGCGGCCCAGGCCTGGCGTGCAAGCGGGGAATCCAGCCAGGAGATATCCATCCCCTTGATCAGTTCCATCATCCGCACGCCGGCAGCGCCGCGTTCCTTCACCCAATAGGCGACCTTGTCGGCGCAATCGTCTTTCGTAGCGTCGATAGAGCAGACCGCAGCCATCCGATCCGGGAATTTTGCAGCACTGTCGCAAACATAGGAACTGTCGAAGCCATAGATCGAACCGCGCTGCACCAGCACCGCCTTGTCCACGCCGTTCTGATCCATTTCACCAATCAGACGTTCGACCGTCATTGGATCGTCGAGATCGCCAGGATTGAGTTCGCCACTGGGCGGAGAAACGGGATAGTTCTGCGTGTCGCCCGTCACCAGATGGGCGTGTGTATCAATCATGCTCACTCAATAAGTCCCCTTAAGCGTCAGACCAGATTTCGTCTGCGAGTTCCACGATCTCGCGCAATTTCGCCCATTGCTGTTCCTCGGACAGCTCGTTGCCGTCCTCATGGCTGGCGAAACCGCATTGCGGGCTGAGACACAGCTGATCGAGATCGGCGAACTGGCTCGCCTGCTCGACGCGTTTGCGGATCAGATCCTTGTCTTCAAGCAGGCCGGTCTTGGTGGTGACCAGGCCCAGCACAACGCGCTTGTTGCCCTTGGGCAGGAAACGCAGCGGCTCGAAACCGCCAGCGCGTTCGCTGTCATATTCAAGGAAGAACCCGTCATAATCGAGTTCGTTGAACAGCCGTTCCGCAATCGGATCGTATCCGCCCTGCGCGAACCACTGGGACTTGAAATTGCCGCGGCAGATATGCGTGGTCATCGTCATATCGTCCGGCCGGGCGGCCAGCGCGGTGTTGAGCACGCCGATCCAGCCGGACATGACTTCCTCTGGATCGTCGCCTCGTTCCGCCAGCTTTGCGCGCATATCCGCATCGCACAGATAGGCCATGTTGACATCGTCAAGCTGGAGGTAACGGCACCCCGCATCATAGGCGTCGCGCACAAAATCGGCATAGGCTGCGCCGAGATCCGCGAAGAACTCGTCCAACCCGCCATAAACGGAAGTGTCGACAACCTGGCGCCAGTCGCGCGCGGCGGAGACGATCATAGTCGGGCAAGGAATGGTCAGCTTGGCCGTCTGTCCGGTCTGACCGACCAGGAAACGCACATGTTCGATCATCGGATGATCGCGCGCGCCGACCTTGCCCTTGACCACGGCGGCCGGAACGCTGCGATCGCCCTGCCCGGTCGTGGAAAGCCGCAGCTCGACCAGCTCGGTGCCTTGCAGATGCGCGAAGAAGTCGAGCGACCAGTTGTTGCGGCGGAACTCGCCGTCAGTCACCGACTTCAGGCCAACGCCTTCCTGCTTTGCCACGACGTCGCGAATGGCTTCGTCTTCGGCCGCCTTCAGCTCGCTGTCGGTAATGTCGCCTTTTGCATGTGCCGCCCGCTTTTCCAGCAGGCTGGCAGGCCGCAGCAGACTGCCGACATGGTCAGCACGAAACGGGGCTTTTCCAGCCATTATCCTCTCCCTCCAATTATCCGGAACAAACCTTCGCGGCCGTCACAGGATTACGCAAAAACTCCCATGCCGCGCAGCTTGTCTTCATAGGCTTCGCGGTCTTCCTGAGAGAGGAACCAGCGGAAATGCGGCCCCTTGGACATCGGCTGCAGGTGTTCGGCAACCGGAGTCCAGCTATCGGCATTGTCGCGGCTCACATAAAGCTGGCCGCAAGCGGTTCCGGCATAGAGCTCCAGCCCGCCTTCGTCCGAATCGTGCATGGCCGCCACTTCCAGGTTGCCCGGCACGGGATCGGGCATGCCCTTCATCGCCTTCTGCCAGGTCTTACCGTGATCGCGGCTGGTCATGTATTTCGGATGCGCGGTGCCTTCCGAAGCCCATTTCGGGTTGGGGTTCTCACCCGCGCCCGCCATGAACAGGATTTCTTCGCGCGGATGGACGAAGAACGGATCGGGATAGGCACATTCGTGATCCGTATCGGTCAGGCGTTCCCAGGTCTCACCCGCATCTGCGGAGTGATACAGGCCAATGCCGGTGCAGAAGAACATCTCGTCCGGATTGTCGCGATAGAACACGATACGGTGCTGGTCGCGCCGGAACTTGTCGTCCGAACGTTCCATCGAGTTGATCGACGTCCAGGTTTCACCGCCATCATCGGTGCGCAGCAGGTCGCCCTGCTCGACGCAGATATAGATCCGTTCCGGCCGGGCGGGATGCGCGGCAATATGCTTGATATGCGGATCGGAGCGCGGAAAGATCCAATGTTCGGTGCCTTCAACTTCATTGACGCTGGGATGCGCCTCCCAGCTCTTTCCGAGATCGAAGCTCTGGTAGAACATCACCGGCTCCGTGCCGAGGCTGAGCACCGTCTGATCGCCGATATGCTGGATCAGCAGGTAATAGGCATAGTCGGACTGCAAGCCGTGATTGCGCGTTTCCCAGCTCTCGCCGTGATCGGCACTGACCAGAACCCCGCCGTGAAAATGCGGAAGCGCGAAGAGCAGGTCCAGCTTCTCGTCATAGACCAGCGCGCTGATATGCTGCCCTTCCAGCAGCATCTTTTCCTGCAGCTGCCACTCGCCGTCGGCGGCATCCCGCCGGTAATCGAGCACACCTTCCGTCGTTGCAACAAGCATCCGCCGCGCAGCCTTCTTACTGAAAGACTCCGTCTTCCCGTTTGCGGAAAGGCAGATAATTGTTTCGTCAGCATCGTAAGCCATGGCCTAACTCCAAGCATTATTTTGTATACGTTTTTTGTATAACGATCTGCAGAGTCGTTCAACCCGCACGATCAAAGAATATACGCTGCGCCGTGCCCCCGAATATTGCGTCCACTTCGGCCTGTGGGCGTTCAGAGAACAACTCGCGCGTCCAGTTCAGGGCATTGGCGTAGCCTTCCCGCGATCCAACCACCGGGAAATCGCTGCCCCACATCAGCCGGTCCGCCCCGAAGGCTTCAAGTGCCTCGATCAGGATCGATCCCTTGCTGGCATCCAGCACCGGCGGCTCCGACGGCAACGGCTTGCCGATCTGGCGCGGCGCGATCTGGCCCAGGGCCGGAACCTTCAAACTGACATTTGGGAAGCGCGCCAGCTTCATCAAGCCCTGCCAGGTCGGGTCTTCCTTGTCGCAATCGGGGCGCGTCCAGCCTCCAAGCTGCTCCAGCACGAAAGGCATGTCGGCGAACTCAGTTACCAGGGCGGAGAAATCATCCGACAGGATATTGGCCGCGGCACCGCCGCAATTGATGGCGATGCCGGCATCGGCCGCGGCGCGCCAAACGGCCAGCGGATCGCCTTCCGGGCTGCGGGCTTCAGGCCGGATGCGCAGCCCCGCCATGCCCCGCCCTGCCCAATAGGCAACCTTTTCGGCGGCATCGGCTTCACCGACATTCACCGCGCCCACACTGGCCATGCGCCCTGGATAACGGGCGACGCACTCCTCTTGATAGGAATTGTCGAACTGGCCGAGCACCTGGGTCAGCACGGCTTTGTCCACGCCGTTCTGGTCCATCTGGAACACCAGCGGCTCGACCGGTTCGAATACGAGCGGCGAAGCGTGACAGTGTCCATCGATCAAAACCAATTTTTCCTCCTCATTCTTGGCATCTTTGCGGCTCCCACAGCTTGCATGGATTCCGCCATAGAGTTAGGCATTATCGTATACATTCTTGAATAGGGGTCTAGGTTTAGTGGGAAAAGAAAAGCAGAATCTCGTGCTTGTTCCGGGTTCGTTGTGCGACGAACGGGTTTGGCAGAACCAGGCACGCGACCTGGCGGACATCGCCGACATTACTATCCCGCATCTGCATGGCCACGATTCTCTGGTCACCATGGCTCAGGCGATTCTGCGCGAATCTCCGGAAAAATTCGCGCTTTGCGGCTTTTCCATGGGCGGGCGCGTGGCGCTGGAAGTGTTCCGCCTGGCGCCGGAGCGGGTCACCCGCCTCGCGCTGCTGGATGCCAGCGTGCACCCGATCGGCGAAGGCGAAGCGGCCCGCCGTCAGCCGCAGATCGACATGGCCTTCAACGAAGGCGTCTCGGCCCTGGCGAAGTGGTGGAACCCCAAAATCGCACATCCTTCAATGCACGATGATGCCGATTATATGGGCCTGCTCGAATCGATGGCCTGCACCTTCACGCCGGACGACTACAAGAAGGAAGTCAGCGCCCTGCTCAACCGGCCCGATCCGCGCGACCTGCTCGGCGACATCAAGGTTCCGACATTGATCCTGGCAGGACAAGACGATCCGCTCAGCAATCCCGAGCGCAACCGTTCGATGGCCGAAGCCATAGCCGGAGCGAAGCTGACGCTGATCGAAGGTGCCGGCCACTTCCCCATGCTTGAAAAGCCCGGGGAAGTGTCGGCCGCACTCAGGGCATGGCTGGCAGCCTGACGGCTGCCACGCCTTACCAACCAGGACCTATTTCCAGGGATCCACGATGCAGTGGATCGCGCCTTCCACTTCCCGGCCCGCAGTCGCCTTGATCGCAAGATCGACGTCTTCCAGGCCGAAAGTGTGGGTGCACATCTTCTCCAGCGGGAAGCGGCGCGACGTGATGATACGCAGCGCCGTGTCGACCGCCCACCAGCTGCGCCCACGGCCCGAACGCACAGTGAGGTACTTCTGCTTGATCGCACGGGTCGGCACCCCGCGATCCATGCAATTGACCCATAGCCAGGCGCCGTAATTGGCGACTTCCAGATACTGGTCCATGTTCTTGCCGCCGGGATCGCCGGTCGTATCGACCACCACGTCCAGTCCGCCATCGGGGCCGAGTATCCTCTTCAGGCCGTCCAGCAGGCTTTCTTCATCGATATTGATGATGTCGGATGCGCCCAGTTCGGGGGCGAGATCCAGCCTGGTCTGATCGCGCGACATGCCTGCAAGAATGATCTTTTCGGCTCCGGCATCCTTGGCACCCAACACCGCACCGAGCCCTTGCTGCCCCGGCCCGACGACCAGCACCGTCTTGCCCGGCCCGGCATTCACGTCGAGAGTCGCCCATTGCACGCCATTGCCCAGCGGAATTGCCAGTGTCGCTAGCTCCGCAGGCAGATCCTGCGGGATCTTGTGGAACACCGTGTTCCAGGGAAGCTGGATATATTCTGCGAAGCCGCCAACCAGCTTCGGGCCGACTGTCGGATCGATGAGGCCGTAACGCTGCGGATTGGAGCCGCCGAAGAAGTCAGCTTCCGGGCAGAATCGATATTCGCCCTTCAGGCACCATTCGCAGGATTTGCAGGGCAGATATTCCTGAATCACCACGCGCTCGCCCAGTTCAACGGGCCAGATCTTTTCGGCCTGCTCACCCATGGCAACGACCGTGCCGACAATCTGATGGCCCATGGCCACCGGCAGCCACTTGTCGCCCGCGCGGTAAACTTCCGGCTCCGCCCCGCCGACACCGCAAGCCTCGATCTTGAGCATTCCTTCATCGGGCCCGAGATCCGGCCAGGGATGCGTTTCCAGCGTCGTTTCCTCGACGCCGGTCTTGATCGCGATGCGGACATTGTCGGGATGGTTCGCCATAATTCTTCCTCTCATCATTCAATGCCGGCCACTCATAGCGGCAAAGGGCGTGACCATGCCACGCCAAATTGGTAGTCAATAATGCCTGCAACTTGACAGGTTGCGCTCACAATCGAAAGATCAAAAATTGCAGCGCGCCGATAATTGCGCACCCAATCACGCCGAGAAGGACATTACCCATGGAAATGATGAAGGCCGTCGTCATGCACGAATTTGGCGGGCCGGAAGTCCTCAAATATGAGGATTTCCCAAAACCCGAACCCGGGCCGGACGAAGTCGTGGTTGAAGTGCATGCCGTCTCGGTCAATCGCACGCTCGATCTGGTCGTCCGTGCGGGCGACTATGTCGCGCCGATCAAGTTGCCCCATATCCTCGGCGTCGATCCCTCCGGCATAATTTCGGCAGTCGGCAAGGATGTGAAGGACCGCCATGTCGGCCAGCGCGTCGTCACCATTCCCTGGCGCAGCAAGCCCGTCGGTCCCGTCGACGCCGTGGGGATGCAGCATCTGGGCGGCTATGCCCAATTTGTGAAGCTGCCTGCCGTCGGCACGGTCCCCATGCCCGATGGGATCGATTTTCCCGAAGCCACGGTTGTCGCCCGCCATGCACCGCAGGCCTACAATCTGCTGCGCGACCGGGCCGCACTGAAATCCGGAGAAAGCGTGTTGATCATGGGGGCCTCGGGCGGGCTCGGTAGTGCAGGCGTACAGATTGCCAAGCATATGGGCGCAACTGTCATCGCCGGCGCAGGTGCGCCTGACCGCGTACAGGCCACGCTCGATCTCGGGGCCGATTTCGGCGTGGACTACCGCAAGGAAGACCTCACCGAACGCGTCCTGGAATTGACCGATGGTCGCGGCGTCGATGTCGTGTTCGAAAACATCGCCGACCCCGTGCTGTTTCCCAAGGCCTTCCACTCCATCGCGCGTCATGGCCGCCTGGTTACAGCGGGTAGCCATGGCGGAGGCGAAGTCACCTTAGATGTGAAGCGCCTCTATCTCTATCAGATCGCAGTCCTGGGCAGCATCGGCTTTACGCATGAAGACGTCACGGCAAGCCTTGAAGCGGCTGCCGAGGGCGCATTCAATGTGCTGATCGACGAAATGCTGCCGCTGGAGAGAGCCGCCGAAGCGCATGAGCGAGTCGCTAGCCGCGAAGGCGTCGGCAAGGTGATCCTCCAACCGGCGCACTAATCGCCCGGCCGGAGCTCACATACCTTCTGCGCGCTTCATATCTTCCACCCAGGTCCGTCTTGCGAAGATCAGAAGCACGCAGGAGACGATTGCCGAAGACGAACCGACCAGCATGCCCCAGGTAATCGATTCCACGCCCAGCGTCGGCGCCAGGGCATCGCTGAGCGCGCCGACAACGAAGGGCCCCAGGACCATGCCCGTCATCATCGCCACAACGAAATAGAAGGCGGCTGCCTGGGCTCTAAGACGCGGCGGCACGATGTTGACGTAGAGCGAGTAACTGACGGCAACGACCATCGCAGTGCTGAGCGCGCTGAGCGCAAGGCCCACCTGCCAGAAGATCGGATCGCGGGAGAACAGAAAGATCGCATCGCCAAAGAAAGGCAATATGGCGATAATTATGGGCGCGCGGATTTGCCAAGCGATATCCCGCCGCACCAAGGCGCCCACAACCAGCGCGGTTGAGAAAGCCCCTGCCAAACCGGCGATTCCGCGCAGTGTCCCGAAATAGAAACCGATTTCCTGCGGACCCAAATCATGCACTCGGTCAAGGAAGGTGGGGCCCCAAGTCATATGTGCGCCCTGGTTCACCGCATTCAGCGCGCCGGCAAATACGACATAGGGATATGAGCGGGTGCTGAAGAGCAGTTTGACCCCGGACACGAAGGTTTGCGCCGGCTCTACTTCCACGGCGGAAGATTTGGCGGAAGCGCCACGCGGCGGCTCCTTGACCGTGAACAGCAGCAGGCCGGCAAACACCAGGCCACCTAGCCCCATCACGAAAAAGGATGTGCGCCAACCATGTTCGGCCAGAATCCAGCCGATCACCGGAAAGCCGATGAGCGGGCCGAGATAGGCAGAGGCAGACAGGGCGGAGAACGCGATCGTGCGACGCTCGGCAGAGAAAAGGTCCGCGACGAGAGACGATGTCGTGGGATGGCCCGGGGATTCGCCCGCCCCCAGCCCGAAGCGGGCAATCGCCAACTGCCAGCCATTCTGTACCAGGCCGGACAGGGCCGTAATCGTGCTCCACACCGTCAGCGCGATAACCAGAAGGTTTCGCCGGTTGCGCGTATCGGCAATCCACGCGGCAGGTATCGCGCAGAAGGCGTAGCACATGGCGAAAGGGAGCCCGGCAACAAGGCCGGTAATTGTATCGGAAAGTTCAAGCTCCGCCGTCATCTGCGGCAGGAGCAGCCCGATCATGTTGCGATCGAGGTAGGAAAAGGCGTTAATCAGGCACAGCAATACAAGGGCATAGACGGCCCGCGCCACTCCAGGCGCAGGCCGCTTTACCGTCGATTGTGATGTCACCAGAGCCGCTCGGAAACGAGCCTTGCGCCTTCAACCATGCTTTCGATCTTGGCCCAGCCGATTTCGTGATGGACGCGGCCCATGCCCATTCCGCAGTCCGTACCGGCCTGGACATTTTCCTTGCCGACAGCTTCACAATAGCGGGAGAGACGCTGCGCAACCAGCTCGGGATGCTCGACGACTTCGGTCTTGTGGCTGACCACACCCGGAATAAGGATGCGGCCTTCGGGCAGCTTCGTCTCGTTCCAGACCTGCCATTCATGCTCGTGCTGAGCATTGCCGGCTTCGACGCTGTAGGCCTGGATATTGAGGCTGAGCATCAGGTCGACAATGTGCTTGAGCGGAAGATCTTCGGAGTGCGGGCCGTTCCAGCTGCCCCAGCAGCAGTGATAACGGATCATTTCCGGCGGAATGTTGCGGATGGCGTGGTTCAGGGCATCCACACGCACCTTCGCATAGCGACGATATTCGTCGATCGACGGCTTCGGATAGATCGTGG
>JAUIFP010000107.1 GCA_030430365.1 Alphaproteobacteria bacterium
ACATCACCTATGACGGGGACGATGTGGCGGTTATCCGCGGTGCCGAAATTGCCGGCGCGCAAAGCGCGTCGATCCATGACACCGTTGAAGTGGAAGGCCAGATGGAGATGCAGGAATCCCTGCCGGTCAATCTGCAAAAGGGCGTGAGGTTCAGTTTCGAACGCGGCGGGAAGCACGTGATGGCGATGAATCTGGACGAAGGGCTTGAACCTGGCGGCACGGCGGAAGTCACACTGACATTTCTGGGCGGCGACAAGGTGAGCTTTCCTGCCACCATTCTTGCAGCCGGGGACGCGCGCTGAGCGAAGAGGCTTTTCTCTGTCCGGCGGGTGGAGAAAGGCCCCTGACGCAGGGCGAAATAGCCCTCGTCCAATCGGTCTTCGGTTCTGCGATCGATACCAACAGCGTGCGCATATGCCGGCGCAAATGGTTTCCATTCCAGCCACGCAAAGTCACGATGGCGCCGCGGGGACATATCCATTTCCATCCTCGCGGCACCGCCTATTGCGACGATTTCAGCAAGGCTTCACTGCAGCGCCAAGGAATATTCATCCATGAAATGGCGCATGTCTGGCAGCATCAGATTGGTATCAACCTGGTGCTGCGCAGGCTGCCTTTCAGCCGCTATTCTTATAATCTTAAGCCCGGACAAGGGCTCCAGAGCTACGGGCTCGAGCAGCAAGCCGAGATCATCAAACACGCGTTCCTGCTCAGGAACGGAGCACAGGTTCCAGGAGTCGCCGATGCGCGCGCCTATGCGTCCCTGGTCGACTTTCCCGGGGCGCAAGGAGCGCAATCTGTATAGGCCTTAGTCGGGATAGCCGTCATAGCCGCGGCAATCGTCGTCCCAGCGGCCATCGCGCCAACCGTCGCAATCATCGTTCTTGTCGACGAAATACCCTGCTGCGCCGCCTGCGGCCGCACCGATCGCGGCACCTGTGCCCACATCACCGCCCGTCACAGCCGCCACACCGGCGCCGGCCGCTGCACCGGCTGCAGCACCTTCAACAGCATAATTATCGGCGCATGCGGCAAGGCCGGTGGTTGAAGCAATCAAGGCAGTGGCCATCACAAGACGTTTGGTCATCATATTTCTCCAATTCGCTTAACGGAGAAACGATGGAAAACGTCTATGGTTGCACCGCTCGTCGCGTAATTGCCGTCGATTAGTCCGGCTTTTTCGCCACCGAGACCATCGCCGGGCGCAGAAGCCGGTCCTTGATCATGTAACCGGCCTGCATCTCCTCGACGATCGTACCCGGTTCGTGATCCTGGCTCGGCACCTCGATCATCGCCTGATGCTGGTTGGGATCGAGCGGTAGCCCGACAGAAGCGATCCGGCTGATGCCATGCGCGGCGAAAGCCTTGTCCACTTCGCGCTGGGTGGCCTCGATACCGGCAACAAAGCCCTTCAGCTTCTCGTCTTCACGCAATTCGGCCGGAACGGAACTGAGAGCCCGGGCGAGATTGTCTGCAATCGAGAGAATATCGCGCGCGAAACCGGTAACGGAATAGGCCCTGGCATCTGCGATGTCCTTTTCGAGCCGGCGGCGCACATTCTGCGTTTCCGCCTGAGCGTAGAGCACGTTCTGCTGAGTGGAGGCGAGTTCTTCCTGCAGCCTGCCCAGCTCATCCATAATGGATTCTTCTTCCTGTTCCCCGTCGCCCAGAAGCTCTTCGGGCACACCCTTGAGTTCATCGGCAACAGCCTGATCCTCTTTTACAGTGTCTTTCGGATCCTGCTTATCGTCCATCATTGTGTCTAACTGTCTCTTCTAACCGATCAATTTGCCCAGTGACTGGGCGGTGAAGTCCACCATGGGGACGACGCGCGCGTAATTCAACCGCGTCGGCCCAATGACACCCAGCACACCGACCACCCTTCCCTCACGGTCGCGATAGGGCGATGCGATAACGGAAGAGCCGGAGAGCGCGAACAGGCGGTTTTCCGAACCTATGAAAATACGCGCCGAATCCGCCTCCCGGGCACTCTCCAGCAATTCGGCGATCGACTGCTTGTTTTCCAGGTCGTCCAGCAATTGGCGAACGCGCTCGATATCTCCCAGCGCCGCTTCGTCAAGGAGGTTGGCCTGTCCGCGCACAATCAACACGGAACGCCTGGCGGCATCTTCGCTCCACACGGCCAGTCCGCGTTCCACCAGATCCCTGCTCGCTTCGTCCAGCGCCGAACGCCCAGAGCTGATTTCCTGGCGCACAGCCTTGACCGCTTCACCCAATGTGCGGCCTGAAAGGCGCGCAGTAATGAAGTTGCTCGCCTGTTCCAGAGTGGAAGCCGGCAAGTCTTCCGGCAGGTCGAGCAAGCGGTTTTCGATGTGTCCATCTTCACCGACGAGAACGGCCAGCGCCTTTCCGGGGGACAGATTGACGAGGCTGAGCTGCGTAATGCGCGGCTCCCTGCTTGGAACCATAACGACACCTGCAGCTGCGGAAATGTCGGACAAGACGGCGCTGGTCGCCTCCAGAGCCTGCTCGATCGGACCGGGCCGGCCCAGGCGCTGTTCGATGGCCGCACGTTCCTGGGCCGTCGGTTCGGCAACCTGCAT
The DNA here is from genome assembly GCA_030430365.1 of Alphaproteobacteria bacterium. Classification (GTDB taxonomy): domain Bacteria; phylum Pseudomonadota; class Alphaproteobacteria; order Sphingomonadales; family Sphingomonadaceae; genus Andeanibacterium. The sequence goes on from JAUIFP010000107.1 coordinate 2,565, forward strand.
CATTCCGTCAACGAACAGGCGCAGACCCATTTCGGTGGGCATTCTGCCTGCACTTGTATGCGGGGCGGCAAGCAGCCCAATCGATTCCAGCTCGTAAAGGACCGAGCGGATCGATGCAGGGGAGAGGTTCAGCCCCCCTTCCCCGGCCAGACGCTTAGATCCAACCGGTTGACCGCTCGCAAGATAGCCTTCCACAACGAGGCGGAAAATCTCGCGTGACCGATCGGTCAATTCGGTGACAGTTGGCGTTGCCATACACTCCAATTAGGTTGCAGCCCTTGCAGCCTCAAGCAGTAAGCGCCTAACGGCTGCAATCGGAATCAACGCAGAGAGGATTTTCATGCGACCATCCGGCCGCGCGCCCGACGAAATGCGCACCATCACGATCGAAACCGGCTTTACCAAACATGCCGAAGGTTCGTGCCTGATTTCCTTTGGCGATACGCGCGTGCTGTGCACCGCCAGTATCGAGGAAAGGCTTCCTCCCTGGCTGCGCGGCAAGGGCGAAGGCTGGGTCACGGGCGAATATTCGATGCTGCCCAGGGCCACGCATACGCGCGGTTCGCGCGAAGCCGCCCGTGGGAAGCAATCCGGCCGTACCCAGGAAATCCAGCGCCTGATCGGTCGCAGCCTGCGCGCCGTGACCGACCTGAAGAAATTGGGTGAGCGCCAGATCACGCTCGATTGCGATGTGATCCAGGCCGATGGCGGCACGCGGACGGCTTCGATTTCCGGCGCATGGGTGGCGCTGCGTTTGGCAGTGAATACGCTCCTGCAACAAGGTGCGATCACCGATGACCCGCTCACGGCGAAGATAGCGGCCATCAGCTGCGGCATCTACGATGGCACACCCGTCCTGGATCTGGATTATGCGGAAGACAGTTCGGCGGATGCCGATGCCAATTTCGTGCTGATCGAAGGCGGACAGATCGCAGAAGTCCAGGCCACGGCGGAAGGCGCCACCTATGACGAGGAAGGCCTGCTCCGGCTGCTGCGCCTGGCCAATATCGGCTGCGGCCAGATTTACGCGGAGCAAGACAAGGCAGTGAAGTGACACCCTATTATGGTTAGACGCCTCGGGCCCGGAAAGCTGGTGATTGCCACGCATAATGCGGGCAAACTCAAAGAGATCGGCGCACTGCTGGATCCCTACGGGCTCGAATGCATCTCCGCAGGATCGCTAGGCCTTCCTGAACCACCGGAAACAGGAACGACCTTTGCAGAAAACGCCCTGATCAAGGCGCGTACTGCCGCTGAAGCCTCTGGCATTCAGGCCCTTGCCGACGACAGCGGACTATCCGTCGCCGCGCTCGATGGGCGGCCCGGAGTCTACACGGCGGACTGGGCGGAACGCCAGTGGTTCGAAGGCCCTCCTGGGCGTGACTGGTACATGGCGATGGGCAAAATTGAGGGGCTGCTGGCCGAAATGGGGCCGGATACGCCGCGCAACGCGCGCTTCTGCTGCACGCTTGCCCTTGCCTGGCCGGACGGAGAATCCGCGATCTATGAAGGCCGGGTGGAAGGCACCGTCACATGGCCGCCGCGCGGGGAGCTGGGTTTCGGCTACGATCCAGTGTTCGTGCCGCAAGGCCATGAGCAGACATTCGCCGAAATCGATCCGGAAGAGAAGCACCGCATCAGCCACCGCGCCGATGCCTTCGCCAAGCTGGTGGCGGAACAATTCGAAAGCTGATTTGGGCGGTCAGCCGACGCTTTCACCGATCCAGTTGCCGCCCGGCCAATAACGGCAGACAAGCACTTCCTGCCCCTTCTTTTCCGCAATGGCACAGCCAACTTCGCGCGTTGTCGGCCAGATCATCTGCGAATAATGGCCCACGTCCTGCCAGCGGCCGGTGCGGGAGATTTCCGGGAACTTGCCGGGCCGGAAATCGCGTTTCTCCGAGACGAAGGCGGAAATCATATGTTCGACCGAGAACATGCCGGCCGTGCCCATCCAGAGATTCTCGCCGGCACTCTTGCGCTCACTTTGTGAAGCATGCCGCATGCGGCCTTCCTTCGCGAGAACGAGCGCCCAGCTGCGGGCATCTGCGGCCAACTCGTCGCTCCATTGCAGAGCCTCTACTCCCGCATCTTCCCTTGCGTGGTTATGCTCGGTCAGAATTCGTTCCTCAAAACGCGCAGGCTCCCCTGCAAACGCGGCTGTGAGCGGGTTAGCGAGCAATGCGGCACAGGAAAATGTGCCCAAGCATGCGGCTTTGAAAGTTCGTTTGTGCATGCCCAAAACTTGACACCGGAGGCTTAACAGCTGCTGAAAGGCTCCATGGCCCGCGCGCTTTACATCCACTGGCCGTTCTGCCTCGCAAAATGTCCCTATTGCGATTTCAACTCGCATGTGCGGGACGGCGTCGACGCCTCCTTATGGCGGGATGATCTCCTGGCCGATATGCGGCACGAAGCCGCACTTGCAGACGGGCAACCACTGGAATCGGTGTTTTTCGGCGGCGGCACCCCTTCCCTCATGCCTCCCGCGCTGGTTGGCGCTCTGCTGGAAGAAGCGGAAAAGCTATGGGGATTTGCGCAAGGCACCGAAATCACGCTGGAAGCTAATCCGAGCTCGGTGGAAGCCGGCAACTTCAAGGCACTGGCTGCGGCGGGGATCAACAGGACCTCTCTTGGCCTGCAAGCACTGGACGACGAGACCCTGAACTTCCTGGGCCGATTGCACAGTGCGAACGAAGGTGTCGCGGCATTGCAGGTGGCGCAGGAAGCATTCGCGCGGGTCAGCTTCGATCTCATCTATGCCCGCCCGGGCCAGTCAGAAAAGGGATGGCGGTCCGAGCTTGAAACAGCCCTCGCCTTCGGGACTTCGCATATCTCGCTTTATCAGCTCACGATCGAGCCGGGCACACGCTTTGCTACGCTGGTCCGGCAAGGCAAATTCGCCCCGCTCGATGACGACCAGGCGGCGGATCTTTTCTCACTCACCCGCGAAATTGCCGAAGCACAGGGGCTGCCAGCCTATGAGATCAGCAATCATGCGCGGCCTGACGAGGAAAGTCTGCATAATCTGACTTACTGGCGATATCAGGACTATGTCGGGATTGGCCCAGGTGCACATGGCCGGCGCAATGGATCGGCCACCGCGCGCCACAGAAAGCCCGAGAATTGGCTAAACGCGATTGTCGCCCAGGGGCACGGCATTGCAGAGGAACGCCTGCTTTCCTCCAGCGAACAAGCTTCGGAGGCATTGCTGATGGGCCTCCGGCTGGAAGAAGGCGTAGATGTCTCCGCCCTCTCCACACGATTTGAAATTCCGCCAGAGCGGTTGATCGACGCCACCCGGCTCGATTTCTATGCAAGGCAGGGATTGTGCCGAAAGGAAGGGCCACGTGTGATCGTGACCGAGGCAGGCATGCCGCTGCTCGACGCCTTGCTCGGAGAACTCGTGCCGGCAGAACTGGTTGCAGCATGACGATCGAGCGCAGCGATCTACTGGAAGCCTGGCATGCGCATCTCACGCAATCGCGCCGCAGGAGCCCGCATACGGTGCGCGCCTATATCGCGACGGCCGCGCGTCTGCTTGACCGAATCGGAAAAACGGACTGGCAGGGCCTGGCAAGGCTGGGGAATGCCGATCTGCGCAGCCAACTTGCCGCCCGCCGCGCTGAAGGCATCGGCAATGTTTCGGCTGCGCGTGAACTTTCTGCGCTCAAAGGCTTCCTGGCCTTTTCCCGCGAACAGGCAGGCAAGGGAGAGGCAACCGCGCCGCGCCTGCGCGGCCCTCGCATCAAGAAGGGCCTGCCTCGTCCAGTGACGCCGGACGATGCTCTCGGCATTGCAGAGACCGTGAAGGAAAGCGCAGCGGACGATTGGATCGGCGCGCGCGACCGTGCGGTGCTGCTGCTGCTATACGGAGCCGGCATGCGCATCGCCGAGGCGCTTTCGCTAACCGGCGGCGACATTCCCTTGGCCGATACGCTTACGGTGACGGGCAAAGGCAACAAGCAGCGCGTGGTTCCGATCCTGCCCATCGTGAGGGACGGCGTTGCCGATTACGCGGCGCAATGCCCTTGGCCCATCAAGAAGGACGGGCCGCTCTTCATCGGTGCCAAAGGAGGACCTTTGAGCCAGGGCATGGTTCAAAAGGCGATGGCCCGCGCGAGGAGAGTGCTCGGCCTACCCGCTACCGCCACACCGCATGCCCTGCGCCACAGTTTTGCGACGCATCTGCTTGGGGCTGGAGCCGATCTGCGCAGCCTGCAGGAATTGCTGGGCCATGCCAGCCTGGGATCGACCCAGATATATACCAAGGTCGATGCCGCGGCGTTGCTCGAAACCTATCGCAAGGCGCATCCTCGCGAGAGAGATTAGTCCTCCCCGCGCGGCCTCCAGGTGATCACCCGCCAGATATAGGCTGCCAGGCCGATCGCTATGCCGCCCACGATGATCCAGTTCAGAACGTCCTGCGATTCTTCGAAAGTGCTGCCCAGCCAGCGTCCGCCTGCAATCAGCAGGACATTCCAGATGCCCGCACCGACGAAAGTGAAGCTCAGAAATTTCCAGTGCCCCATATGGGCAAGGCCCGCCGGCAACGAGATGATCGTTCTGAGGAAGGGGGAAAAACGCAGAGCGAATACCACCCACTGCCCATGCTTTCGAAAGAATGCACTGGCCCATTCGACGTCGCGCCATTCCAGTGTGAGGATACGGCCGAAGCGATCGACAAGCGGCTTTAAGCGGCGATAGCCGACTTTATAGCCGATCAGGAACCAGACATAATTGCCGAGCGTAGAGCCGACTGTGCCTGCAAACAGCAGCGGCCAGAATTCCATCGAGCCACGCGCAACCAGCACCCCGCCCAGCCCCATGATCACTTCGGATGGAATTGGCGGGAAAACGTTCTCGATCACCATCAGGAAGGCGATTCCCCAATAGCCGCCCTGCTCGATTACATCGATAATGAGTTCGTCCATGGGGACTCAACGCATCAGGAGGCCGAAAGTCGCCCTTCGATCGCATCCCAGATTGCA
>JAUIFP010000108.1 GCA_030430365.1 Alphaproteobacteria bacterium
TCCAGGATCCGCTTGTGCTTGGCGCGCGTGGTGACGCCGCGTTTAATTCGGGACATTGGCTAGTACTCCTGTCTCAGTTGAGCCCGTAGGGCGCCCACTTCTTGATCACCTTTGCATCGGCATCGGAAATCACGTCGGTCCCACGGTTCTGGCGGATATACTTGCCATTGTGGCTGATCAGGCGGTGACGCTTGCCGGCAACGCCGTGCTTCACCTTGCCTGTTGCGGTGAGCTTGAAACGCTTCTTCACACCGCTCTTGGTCTTCAACTTGGGCATTTTCGTCTCCTCTTGGGGGACACGGCGGAATCAGCCCTGGCAGCCCTTTCAGCCAGGCCGACCCAAAAGAATCCCAATGACGGGATCCTTCGCGTGTCAGTGCAGCGCGCGCCATTACGGCCAGATCGAAGAAAAAGCAAGCGCTTCAGCCGCCGAACGGCGCAAGCCCCTCTTCCGCCAGCCAGCGGACGAAATCGCCATGCGGAATCGGGCGGGCGCCTGCGGGCAGCGGCCGGTTGAACCGATAGGCCTGGGCCTGACAAGCCGAATCGCCCGAACCAGTGCCAGTGCCCATGCCGGCGGAGCCGAGCGTCACCGTCAGCGTCTGGCGGAGATAAAGCGAGCTCTCGCTCTGCAGGGGATCGTAATCCTCATAAGCGTCAAGCCGGGCGAGATCCTCCGCGCCGAAATCCGCGGCCGTTTCATAGAGGCGGCCATGGACCTGCCCGTCCCCGTCAAGCAGCGCGGGATACCAGCCTTCGGGATCGGGGACCGCCTCCAGCACGCCTGCAACACTCGCCGGGCCGATCAATTGCATCCGCCCGTGTAGCCAGGCCGCAACCGCGTTGTAGCCGCCGTCCAGCAAGGTTCCGTAGAAGAAGAATCGCATGGCTTTTCCGCTGCTGCTGCGTCTGCCAAGGCAGTGGGAAGCGGCAAGCGGCCAGTCAAGGGAGCAAGGAATGGGAATCGTTCAAAGCTATGCAATGACGGCGAAGGCCGGGCGGGAAAGTGAACTGGGCAATGCGCTGCGGGCGCTCGCCGTTGCGGTTTCCGCCATGGACGGGGCCGAGCGCGCGGCGGCGTTGCAGGACCGGAAGGAAAGCGGCAGCTTCCTGTTCCTGGAATTCTGGCAGGACGAAAAATCGCGCAAGGCCGCGGGCGCCCAATTGCCCAAGGACGTGATGGCGCGGGTGATGGACGCGGCGGAAAGCGAAATGACGATCGCAGGTTTCGACCGGCTCGCCTGAGCGGGTCAGGGGTGAACCCCCAGCGCCTCGACCGTGTCTTCCAGCCGCGCCGGATCGCCCAATGCGATCACATGACCGTCAGATCCGGCATGGAGCGGTTCCCCGTTCCAATCGGCCATCGTGCCGCCTGCGCCTTCCACCACGGGTACGAGCGCGGCGAAATCGTAAAGCTTGAGCCCCGCCTCGCACACAATGTCGATATGGCCGGATGCAAGCAGGCCGTAATTGTAGCAATCGCCGCCATAGACCGGGCCCTGGCTCAGCCGGCCATCGGCCACGGTTTCGATCAGCGCCATGTAATGCTCCGCCTGGTGCTGGTCGAACAGATGCGGGCTGGTGGTGGCGATCTGCGCCCCTTCCAGACGCGGGCAGGCACGCGTGCGCACGGGCTGCCCGTTGAACAGGGTTGGCTGTCCGACCACGCCCACCCAGCGCTCTCGCGCGATCGGCTGGTCGATGATCCCCAATATCGGGAACCCGCCATCGATGAGCGCGATCAGCGTGCCGAAGATCGGCCGCCCAACGATGAAGCTGCGCGTCCCGTCGATCGGATCGAGCACCCAATGGCGGCCCGACTTGCCTTCTTCGGTCCCGAATTCCTCCCCGATCACGCCGTCCTGGGGCAGCTCGGCCTTCAGGATCTTGCGCATCGCCTCTTCCGCCTCACGGTCGGCAATGGTCACCGGCGATGCGTCGTCCTTGCTCTCGGTCGACGCCAAAGCGCGGAAATGCGGACGGATCGCCGCGCCCGCCGCATCGGCAAGGCGGTTCGCAAGGGCAATGTCGCTATCGCGGACCACTCAGTCGAACAGGCTCGAGACCGAGCTTTCATCGGCGATCCGGCGAATTGCCTCGCCCAGCAACGGGGCGATGGTCAGAGACCGGATGCTGGAGGAATCCTTCGCGGCATCGGTGGCCAGGATCGTGTCCGTAATCACCAGTTCCTTGAGCGCGGACTTGTTCACGCGGGCAACGGCTCCGCCCGAAAGCACGCCATGGGTGATATAGGCCGCCACGCTTTTCGCGCCGGAATCGAGCAATGCCTGCGCGGCGTTGCACAGCGTCCCGCCCGAATCGATGATATCGTCGATCAGAATACAGTGGCGCCCCTGCACATCGCCGATGATGTTCATCACCTCGGATTCGCCGGGCCGATCCCGCCTTTTGTCGACGATCGCCAGCGGAGCATTGTCCAGCCGCTTGGCCAACGCGCGGGCGCGCACGACGCCGCCGACGTCGGGCGACACCACCATCAGTTCTTCCCCGCCATAGCGCGCCTGAATATCGGCAGCCATCACCGGCGCGGCATAGAGATTGTCCGTCGGGATATCGAAGAAGCCCTGAATCTGGCCGGCATGCAGATCAACCGAAAGCACGCGGTCTGCGCCCGCTTCCGTGATCAGATTCGCCACGAGCTTGGCCGAGATCGGCGTGCGCGGGCCGGGCTTCCGGTCCTGACGCGCATAACCGAAATAGGGCACAACCGCCGTGATCCGGTTGGCCGATGCACGCTTGAGCGCATCGATGCAGATCAGCAGCTCCATGAGATTGTCATTCGCCGGGAAGGATGTCGACTGGACGAGGAACACGTCTTCTCCCCGGACATTCTCGTGAATCTCGACGAAGATCTCTTCATCCGCGAATCTGCGGACCGAAGCATCCGTCAGCGGCAGTTCGAGATAAGCCGCGATCGCCCGTGCAAGCGGCAAATTGGAATTAGCGGCCATGATTTTCATCGCGCGATCAGCCCCTTTATCCGCACGCAAATGGAAACATTTTGCGGCTCTAGCCGAGCGTCACACGATTGCAACCTGCAGCCGGGCGCCGCTGTTGAAAGCCTGAAGTGTCAGCGGACCGCTCAGTGAGAGCGGTGATCGCCGCTGATCCAGCGGACCGTGCCCGAACTGGCGCGCATCACAACGCTCTGCGTCGTCATTCTGCCGCCTCTCAGGCGCTTCACGCCGTCAAGCAGAGAGCCGTCCGTAACGCCGGTGGCAGCGAAAATGCAATCGCCCTTCGCCAGATCGTCCAGCTTGTAGATGCGGTTGAGGTCCTCGATGCCCCATTTGTCGGCGCGGGCGCGCTCGTCATCATTGCGGAAAACGAGTCGGCCGTTGAACTGGCCGCCAACGCAGCGCAATGCGGCGGCGGCCAGCACGCCTTCGGGTGCACCGCCCTGGCCCATATAGATGTCGATCGTGGTTTCAGGATCGGTCACCGCGATAACGCCGGCAACGTCGCCATCGGGAATCAATTGTATGCCGCAGCCCAGCTCGCGCAGTTCGGCGATCAGCTCCGCATGGCGGGGGCGGTCCAGCACGCAAACGATGATTTCGTTCGGTTTGACGCCCTTGGCTTCGGCCACGGCAGTGACGTTCTCCGTCACGCTCTTGTCCAGGCTGATAACGTCTGCGGGATAGCCGGGGCCAACGGCCAGCTTGTCCATATACACGTCCGGCGCGTTGAGCAGGCAGCCTTCTTCGGCGGCAGCCAGCACGGCCAGCGCATTGGGGCCGGCCTTGGCGGTGATCGTGGTGCCTTCCAGCGGATCGAGCGCGATGTCGATCTTCGGGCCTTCGCCCGGCGCGCCGCCTACCTTCTCCCCGATATAGAGCATCGGCGCTTCGTCGCGCTCGCCCTCGCCGATGACCACAGTCCCGTCGATATAGAGTTCATCGAACGCCTTGCGCATCGCTTCCACGGCGGCCGCATCGGCGGCCTTTTCGTCACCGCGCCCGACCAGCCTGGATGCAGCCACTGCTGCCGCTTCGGTTACACGGACCATTTCCATGACGAGGACGCGGTCGAGGACGTTGCTTGCCTGTGGCATCTATTTCTCCATTTGATTTCAGCTTCCGATAGAAGCTGGCACCGGCGCTGTCGAGCGGCTGCTTTTGGCCCAAAAGGATGTATCCGGAATGACAAGGCGCCCGTTAAACACCGGCTGCGCATCTGCCGGACGGCGATCATCGGGCGCAGGCGTTACAATACGGTTGCGATCCTTGCGTTCATCGGCGATCAAGCCGCCGCGTCGGATGACGCGCGGAAAAGGGCGGCAGATCACAAGGGACGGCTCGGCATTTTGAACAAGACTGCGATCACCGGCATGGCCACCGCTGCTGCGCTGCTTTGCCTGCCAGCCTTTCCGCTTGCCGCACAATCGGACGGGCTGGACGCCGATCGGGCGATCGACAGGGCGAAGCAATATTACGGCCCGCCGCCGCCCAGAACGCAATGCAATGAAGAAGGCTCCGAGGAAGAGATCGTCGTCTGCGCGGAGGAAGCGCAGGACGATGCCGAATTCCGCGTGCAATCGACCAGCGACCTCGATCCCGAATCGCGCGAGGCGCTGGATGATGGGCTGCCGCGTGCGCCCGACGTCGCCGGTGCAGGCATTTTCCAGGGCAAGGGGATATCGCTGGGCGGAACGCCCGACCCGGCCTATATGTTCGACCTGAGCGAGCTGCCCGAGACCCCGGAAGGGTCCGACGCAGACATGATCGGCAAAGGCGAAAAACGGGCCGACTAGTTCTCGAGCAACTGCAAAACCAGTGGCGCCTCGGTCAGGCTGTCCGATCCTTCCAGCAGTTCCAGCGCCCTATCGACATTGGCTTCCGGCCCGTCATGGGTCACGATCGAGACCGTCACTTCGCCGCCTTCTTCCGGCCGCCCCTTCTGGATAAGGCTTTCGATCGAAACGCCGGCATCGCGCATGGCCGCGGTGATCTCCGCCAGTACGCCGGGGCGATCCGCAACGACGAAGCGCAGATAATCGCGCGCCACGCGGTGACCTGCATCGGCCTTGGGCATGGGCTGCAACATATCGGCCGGAACGCCCAGCGGCGCACCGGTGATCCCGCGCGCAATGTCGACAAGGTCTGCCACAACGGCGCTCGCCGTGGGCCCGTCGCCCGCGCCGGCACCTTCAAACAGCAGGCGCCCGGAATAATTGCCTTCGGCGACCACGGCATTGGTCGCGCCGGCGACCGTCGCGAGCGGGTGGTCCCGCGATACGAGATAGGGGCAGACCCGCTGAAACAGCGTTTCTTCGCCCGAGGGACCGGTTTCGGTGTCGGCAATACCGATCAGGCGAATGACGAAGCCCAGCGCATCGGCCTGCTCTATATCCGCCGCACGCAAGCGGGAGATGCCTTCGGTCTCCACCGAAGCGAAATCGATCTTCGCGCCGAAAGCGATCGCGGCAAGGATCGAAAGCTTGTGCGCGGCATCGATGCCTTCCACATCGAATGTCGGATCGGCCTCGGCATAGCCGAGTTCCTGCGCATCCTTGAGCACGTCGCCGAAATCCCGGCCGGTCTCTTCCATGGTGGAGAGGATATAATTGCAGGTGCCGTTCAAGATGCCATAAATGCGCTCGATCTCGTTGGCGGCCGCGCCTTCGCGCAAGCCCTTGACCACGGGGATGCCGCCGGCAACCGCCGCTTCGAACTTCAGCGCCGCGCCCGATGCCTCTGCCGCCTGCGCCAGCTCCATGCCGTGGTGGGCAATCATCGCCTTGTTGGCAGTGACCAGCCCCTTGCCCGCCGCAAGCGCATTGCGGCCGAGGGCTAGAGCCGGGCCGTCCGATCCGCCGACCAGTTCGACCACGACATCGACATCGCCGCGCGCGGCCAGCGCGCTCATATCGTCTTCCCAGGCGAAGCGCCCGATATCGAACCCGCGATCCTTGTTGCGATCGCGCGCGCTCACGGCGACGACCTCCACCGGGCGGCCCGCACGCCGCGCAATCAGATCGGCATTGCTCTCAAGCAGGCGGATCACTCCGCCGCCGACGGTTCCCAGTCCGGCAAGTGCGATACGTAGCGGTACGGCCATGATCTCCCCTTTCGCGCGCCAATGAAAGCGGGGCGCGCGTAGGACAGCCGGAAGAGAAACGCCAGCGGCGAGTTGCCTGCCGGCTATTATGTCACGCTAATAGGTCAGGCGATTGCGCGTACACTGGCCAAGCTCGTCCTTGACCAGACGATAGTCCTGCGCCGCACGAACCCGAGATGCGCCGTCCCGCGACAGGATCGCTTCGGGCGGCAGAGAATCGGGCAGGAAACAGGCGAGCCGGTACCATTCCAGCGTGCCGTGCTGCGGGGCCTGCGCCGATTGATCGACCAGCTCCGTCCACGACACGCCCCATTCAGGGGGCATGCCGGGGCGGCGGATCACGCTAAGGGCAACCGACGCACCATCCTCCGCATCGAGGAACACCTGGGTTTCCGATTCACCGGCAAGATTGCCGGCCACGGAAATCGCATCGTTGACGCCCTTGATCTGCGGCGGGGCATCGGGCGAGGCCAGTTCGGTCAGGATCGCACGGGTTCGCGCTTCGGTCTGCGGATCGGCCGGGATCTGCGCATCGACATCCACCAATTGCAGCTCGCCCGGCCGGCCCGGGACGGAGCGCGCGAACAGCAGCACGCTCTGCTTCTTGAGCTTGGGCACCTTGCCATTCGCATCGAGAGGGACGTCGACGAGATATTTGAGCGATTCGCCAATCGGTGCATTCCCCGCGATCAACGCCTGGGTCTGCGCCTCGATATAGAGCCGTGCCCAACCCGGACGGAGCGAAGGCGAACGCTCCGGGGAAAGCGTAGCTTGCTTGCGAATCTCGGCCTTGATCACCAATTCCGCAGCGATCGCCAGGTCGGCCAAATCAGCATAAGCAAAATCGAAACTGGCCGACGCATCATCGCTCTCGGCCGCACTGGCCGGAACCGGCAAAGAAGCCAGACTGATAACGGCAACAGCCGCCATGCACATCAATTTTCGTTTTCTTTCAACGGCTTTCATTATCATCTCATCCGGACGGCTAGGCATGGGGAAGGCGCGATCTTTCGTATCATAGCGATACCGATTGAAGGCAGATAGTTCTGAATCGGCAGTTAACCGACAAACCAATTGCTCCGTTGGACCATCGCCGCTAAAGACCCGGCAAAATCGGGGCCGAAACGAACAAGAGCCCCATGTCGGACTGACAATGGCTATGCTGGGAGCGAAAAGCGACCGGACTAGCCGACAGGGTGGACAAGCTTTATCGTTGCCTGTCGCGGGAGAGTGATTCTCTCTCGTGATGGGTGAGTGCCTGGCATGCCGGGCGACGAAAATGGAGTGATGCAACTGAATGGCCTACGCTGACCAATCAATGAGCGGTAATAAAGTTATCGCAATCATCATTGTGGGGCTCATTCACCTGGCCGTTGGCTATGCCTTGGTGACAGGTCTTGCCTATTCGGCAACCAAGAAGCTCATCGAACGTGTGACAACGGTCGATAT
>JAUIFP010000018.1 GCA_030430365.1 Alphaproteobacteria bacterium
GAAGGAATGGATCGTCCCTGCCCTTGTCCGTTCGCGCCGGGCCTGTCGAAGGGCGGATGCCCCGGGCCCGCAAACGGGTGGCAGTACGAACCGAAACGCTCCACCCGGACTGCTGCCGGGTTACTTTGCCGGCCGCCCCGCCCCCGTGTAAGAGGAAGACTGCACCGCCAATGTTCAGCTCAAAATATCTGAAGCGGACTCAAGCGGTCCGCCCGGATTGGGCGCGCCTTTAGGGGAGGAAGTGTGATCGGTCAAGCGCGGGATGAGCCCGCAGCCCCACACCCCATAACATGCTTTCGCTTGCGTTAAGTCTGTCAACTTTTCGGAAACCAGGTTTCGTCTAACAATCGATCCATGGATATGAGTGGGCCCCCATTTGTGCCTTCGGGAGAGGCAGAGAGGCTGGCAGCGCTGTACGACGCCGCCATACTCGACACCCTGCCCGAAAAGGAGTTCGACGACATTACGCGGCTTGCCGCGCTGGCGCTGGGCGTCCAGTCCTCCGCCATCAGCCTGATCGACAGCGACAGGCAGTGGTTCAAGTCCGCCCAGGGAATCCCCTTCGCCCAGACGTCGCGCGATGTCGCTTTCTGCAGCCACGCGATCGAGCAGGACGAAATCCTGGTGGTCCCCGACGCAACGCAAGATTACCGCTTCAAGGACAATCCCCTGGTCACGGCCGAAGGCGGGATACGCTTCTATGCCGGCGTTCCGCTGATCATGGCATCGGGCTATTGCCCCGGCACATTATGCGTATTCGATCCGGAGCCGCGCATGGCGCTCAAGCCGAACGAGCGCAGCCTGCTGGAAGAACTCGGCAAGATGGCGACGCGGCTGATCGAATTCAGGGAAACGCGCCGCCTGGGGCGGATCGCGGCAAAGGTGGTCGAGACTTCCACCGAAGGCGTCCTCGCGGCCGATACGGATGGCACGATCGTCTTCTGGAATCCCGCGGCCGAGAAGATCTTCGGCTATTCCGCGGCCCAGGCGGTCGGCCGGAATATCGAATTGGTGGCGCCGCCCAGCTTCGGCAAATGGGATCACGAACGATTTACCCGCACGGTCAAGGCAGGCGCAGACCGCCTCGACGGCAGGCCCTTCGAAGTGGAGATCAAGCGCGCGGACGGCACGCTGGTGCCGGTCGAACTGTCCGTGGCCCCGTGGTCCAACGGCGAGGATCAGCACGGCATGGCGGCCATTGTCCGCGACATCAGGGCCCGCAAGCAGCTGGAGCGCGAAAGGGACGAGAGCAAGGCGTTTCTCGACAATGTGGTGGCCAGCCTGCCTGCCATGCTGTTCGTCAAGGACGCCAGAACGCGCGAATATGTCATGATCAACCGCACGGCTGAGGAACGGCTCAACCGCAAGGCGGAAGACGTGGTCGGCCGCACGGACAGGGAGCTGTTCCCCAAGATTGCGCCGGTTCTGGAACGCCGCGACGTCAGTTTGTTCGAAGAGGGGCAGCCGCTCAGTTTCGAAGACGAAGTCAAGCGCCCGGACGGTTCGCGCTCCGACATCCGCACCACGCGCGTTCTGCTGGACGGGGCCAAGCGCAAAAACCAGTATATTCTGGTCCTGGCGGAAGACGTTACCGTTACCCGCAAGGCCCAGGCGGAAGTGCTGCGCCTGGCACGCTACGATTCGCTGACCGGCTTACTGAACCGCGCCAGCTTCGCCGAATTGCTGCACGATCTGGTGGAGCAGGACCAGCCCTTCGCAATGCTCAGCATCGACCTCGACCGGTTCAAGTCGGTCAACGACCAGTTCGGCCATCTGGCGGGCGACCGTGTGCTGAAACAGGTCGGCAAGCGGCTCAGCAAGATCGTCGAACCCTTCGGCCAGATTGCCCGGATCGGTGGCGACGAATTCATCGCGATCATCCAGCACGAACACCTCCGGAAAACCGCCGAATCCTGCGCCGAGGCGATCATCGAAGCGATCCGGCATCCTTTCCAGGACGATACGATTTCCGCCTATATCGGCGCGTCGGTGGGCGTCGTCGTCTATCCCGACGATGCGGTCACCACCGAAGAACTGCGCGAGAATGCGGATCTGGCCCTCTACCGCGCAAAGCAGCAGGGCCAAGGCACGACATGCTTCTTCAATGAAGACATGGACGCCGCGGCGCGCGACAAGCAGAAGCTGGAAAGCGATCTGCGCGATGCCATCGCCAATGGCGAAATCACCCTGACCTATCAGCCGGTGATTTCCCTGGAGACCGGCAAGGTCACCAGCCTGGAGGCGCTCGCAAGGTGGTGTCATCCCGCGCGCGGGCCAGTCAATCCCGAATGCTTCATCACGCTGGCGGAAGAATGCGGGCTGATCGATACGCTCGGCGCCCAGCTGCTGCACCAGGCCTGCGCGGATGCAAGCCGGTGGCCTGCCGATGTGCGCGTGGCGGTCAATCTTTCCCCGCTGCAATTCCAGTCCGGCAAACTGCTGGAAACGGTACAGTCCGCGCTGGCCGAAAGCGGCCTGCCGGCCAATCGCCTCCAGCTTGAAGTGACGGAACGCACTCTGCTGCTCGATGTCGACGGCACGTTCGACCAGCTGGGGCAATTGCGGGCGCTGGGCATACAGACCCTGATGGATGATTTCGGCGTGGGCTATTCCTCGCTCAGCTATTTTCAGCGCTTCCGCTTCGACAAGGTGAAGCTGGACCGGTCCTTCATTTCGGATATCCAGACGTCGCATACCGCCGCCGCCATCGTGCAGGCGGTATCCGAACTGGGGCAGAAGCTCGATATGGGCGTGGTTGCCGAAGGTGTGGAAACCGAAGGGCAGATGCGCCAGCTGGCCGGCATGGGCTGCACCCACTTGCAGGGCTATCTCTTCAGCCGGCCCCTCCCCGCGAGCCAGGTGCCGCAAATCCTCACCGAATCCCTGCCGCAGGCGCTCGAACGGGCCGCCTGAGCGGCAGCACCGCTTTCTTAGCAGACAACTTTGTGCGGCGGGCTTCCACGCCTGCCCGGGCCGCACGCGCCTCCTCCACCCGACGGTCACCAGCGGAACAAATGCGGCGGCTGTCCCGTTTTCGTGATAATAATCCCGTGAGGCCGCTTTCCGGCCGGAAGCCCGGCAAAGAAGCCCGGCGCAGGAGAGCGATCCGCCAGAAAGGAACTGCCCCATGCAACGCATGACCGCCCCCCTTCGCCCACTGAGCGCCCTCGCCGCTCTCGGCTCCGCGCTCGCCCTCTCCGCCTGCGCGATGGACGACAATGACCCGCAAAGCGCGGCGGCCGCCAGCTCCGACAGGCAATGTTTCTGGGCCGGTTCGGTCAGCGGATTTCGCGACGCGCCCGAACGCGACACGATCTATATCGATGTCGGCGTGAGCGACACCTATGAATTCAAGACCTTCGGCACCTGCCCCGATCTGGACTTCACCGAAACGCTCGCCCTGCGTTCGCGCGGAGGCAATTATATCTGCAATGCGATGGACGTGGACCTGATCGTACCGGATAGCCTGACCGGCCCGGACCGCTGCCCGGTCCGCATGATCCGCAAGCTCGAACCGGGAGAACCCGGCGCGCAGAAATAGGGCGCTCTGGATGAGATCCACGCTTCCAATGTAGGTTTTAGGCTGCAATCTGCTGGGGGTTGTGGAGACTCCTGGTTTAGCCCCTCAAGAGCCGGGCGCGGCCCATCCGGGCCGCTTGGCTTCCTCGCATATGCTCGGGCGCGCGTTTTTGTGCGCTATCGCCTTCGGCTACTTGAGCGCCGTCTTGTGCGCTATCGCCTGCAGCTGCGTGATCCTTTGGATTGCGCACGCCATCCGGCGTGCGATCTCCTCGCGCGCTGCGAGCAAGCTCGGCGCGCTGCGGACGGCCGGTCGGCCTTGCGAAGCCTGCGGCTTCGGGGCTCCTAAAGTCGAGTTCCTGGTCTGCGTTTGCCTTCGGCTGCTTAAGCGGGGCGGTTCACACCAAGGCGACACATTCCACCCGCCAAGTTTACGCTTTTTCCCGCAAGGTGACACTTTGCGCCCGCCAAGGTTACACTTTGGGCGCAAGGTGACGCTTTTGGCGCATTCGCGGCGTCGGAGCGCCCCGGATCGGGTTGTGTCTCTGCGCGGGCAGCATGGGCCTGCGGAAGCGTTTTGCGGTGTTCGCATCTTCCCGAAACCCTCTCTATTCCGCCATTCTCAGGGGCGCGACTTTGCATCGCACCGCCCTCGCCCGGCAGTGATTGCCTCGCGGGGTTTTCACCCCCTTGGACAGTGTGAACTTTGTCAACCGAAAGAGAAAGGGGGCGACCCCCCGAAGAGAGCCGCCCCCAAGTCGGGAATCACAGCGGGAGTTGAAGTGCCGCAATTCCACAGGTCGCAATTCTACAAGAACCCGCAAGCGGGGCCCCGCGCAATCGCGCGATTCGCGGCGTTTCGGGATGGGACGGTATTGAGCCAGCTATTAATTGCAGATCGGAGCAAATCTGGAAGGCCCCGGTACTTGGCCCGGCGCGTCTATTCGGAAGCGGTGAGGAACTCCACCAGCGCCCGAACCTTCTTCTGCCGCCATTGCGGACGCGGGGCGACCAGCCAGTATGCGCGGCGGCCCGGCTCCGGCTCTTCAATCACTTTCAGCCGCCCATCCTCGATCGCCTGTTCCACCAGCAGCAGCGGCAGCATCGCCTTGCCCATGCCGCCCACGGCGCTGGACATGGCCTGCCCCGCATTGGTGACGGTGAGCACCGGATTGACGCCTTCGGGCAGTTCGAAATCGGGCCAGGCAATCCATTCGTCTGGCGCGCCGTCCGCCGCCACGAGCACGCGGCGCGGTTCGCTGAGCGCGACGCCTTCCAGGTCGCCGGGCCCGTCGATCAGGCGGATGGCAAGGTCCAGATTAGCCTCGGTAAAGTCCACTTCCTCCCCGCCGACGAGCTGGAAGCGGACATGAGGGTTGGCCTGGCGGAAAGCTGCAAGGCGCGGCGCGAGCCACTGGGCATAGAATTCGCGCGGGGCAGCGATGGTGTAGATGTCGCTCGCCTGGCCGGACTGCATGGCCTGCACCGACTCTTCGAAGCGCAGGAAGCCTTCACGCAGCGGATCGAGCCCGGATACCGCCTCGTCCGTCAGTTCCAGCCCCTTGGAAGTGCGGCGGAACAGCACGACGCCGAGCACATCTTCCAGCGCGCGGATCTGCTGGCCCACGGCCGCCGGCGTCACCGCCAGTTCGTCCGCGGCGCGCGTGAAGGACAGGTGCCGCGCGGCGGCATCGAACACGCGCAAGGCGTTGAGAGGCAGATGGGTACGCTTCATGGGTGGAGAGCATTTAGGGACGCTGCGCCCCGGGGGCAACAAAACTTGGCTTTCCCGGCCTTAAGCAGCGGCAGTAGAAGGGGAAAAGCCCCGTCCTCAAGCAGCGAAGCGGTAGGACAGATAAAAAACCCGTTCGGCCTTGCGGTTCGCTGGTCGCGAACCGGGCAGCACGTCAATTCAGTCTGCAGTGGCGGGGGCGGCCAGCGGGAAGAAGGGGATCGCCACTTCCAGCATCGATCCGTCTTCGCGGCGCAAGGTATAGAAGCCCTCCATGCTGCCATGCGGCGTAGTGAGCGGGCAGCCGGACACATAGTCGTGGCTCTGGCCCGGCAGCAGGATCGGCGTTTCACCCACGACGCCTTCGCCGTTGACGATATTGACCATGCCGCTGCCATCGGTGATGCGCCAGTGGCGCGTCATCAGCTGCACCGTCTCGTCCGATCCGTTCTCGATCCGGATGTGATAGACCCAGAACCACTTGCCAGCTTCCACCCGCGACTGATCGGGCATGAAGTTCACCGCCACCCTGACAGTGATCCCATGCGTGATCGCGGCGTGCTGGAAAAGTTCCTTCATGAGTCGCAAGCGTAACGTTCTTGCCGCCGGGGGCAAGGGGCAAGCGGCAAGTTGTCACAGTCTGGCCAAATTGCTCCGCCTCGCAGCCGCCCTCAATGCGGCGCCAGGCCCATTTCCAGACCCGTCCGGTCCTCCAGCGCGAATCTGTCGACCAGGTCCGCACTGGCGGTGTTGATGCCCTCCACGCGCACATGGCGGCCGTTGCGGCGCATCCGGTCGACCGCCTTGTCCAGCGCGCCGACGGCGGAAATGTCCCAGAAATGGGCCGAGGAAACGTCGATCACCACTTCGTCCGCCGGATCATCGAACTGGCTTTCAGGCCCGAGCTTGGAAAGGAAGCGGTCGACCGAGGCGAAGAAGATCTGCCCGGTGACGACATAGACCGTGCGGGTGGCCTCTCGCCGGCGCTCCACGCTGAACATCTGGCGCACCTTGTTGGCGAAGAACATGCCCGAAAGCAGCACGCCCGCCAGCACGCCCAGCGCCAGGTCATGCGTGGCGACCACGACCGCGACTGTCGCCAGCATCACGAAGGAAGAGCTGCGCGGATGGTGCTTGAGATTGGCGATCGAGTTCCAGCTGAACGTGCCGATCGACACCATGATCATCACCGCGACCAGTGCCGGCATCGGCACCTGCCCCACCCAGGAGCCCAGAAGAGTGAGCAGGATGAGCAGCGTCGCGCCTGCCGTGAACGCGGAAAGTCGCCCGCGCCCGCCCGAGGCAATGTTGATCACCGACTGGCCGATCATCGCGCAGCCGCCCATGCCGCCAAACATAGCCGCCACGATATTGGCCGCGCCCTGACCCGTGCATTCGCGGCGCTTGTCGCTGTCCGTGTGCGTCAGATCGTCCACGATCTGCGCGGTCAGCAGCGATTCCAGCAGGCCGACTGCCGCCATCGTCAGCGAATAGGGCAGGATGATCCAGAAGGTTTCCATGGTCAGCGGCACGTCAGGCGGGGCCAGCGTCGGCAGGCCGTCGGGCAGCTCGCCCATATCGCCGACCGTATTGACCGAGAGGCCGAAGCCGATCGAAATCGCGGAGAGCACCAGGATCGCCATCAGCGGCGACGGGAACGCCTTGGTCAGGCGCGGGAAGAGATAGATGATCGCCAGGCCGCCTGCGACCATGGCATAGGTTTCCCAGCCCACGCCCGTGAGCTGCGGCAATTGCGCCATGAAGATCAGGATCGCCAGCGCATTGACGAAACCGGTGATGACCGAGCGCGAGACGAACTGCATCAGCAGGTCGAGCCGCAAAATGGCGGCGACGCCCTGGATCAGGCCCATCAAGATCGTCGCGGCGAAGAGATATTCCACGCCGTGATCGCGCACCAGCGGCACCACTACCACCGCCACTGCGGCGGTGGCGGCGGAGATCATGCCCGGCCGTCCGCCGGTGAAGGAGATCACCAGCGCTATAGCAACGGAGGCATAGAGGCCGACGCTGGGGTCCACGCCCGCGATGATCGAAAAGCCGATGGCTTCGGGAATGAGCGCGAGCGCCACCACGATGCCGGCGAGCACATCGCCGCGAATGTTGGAAAGCCAGTCGCGGCGCATAGCCGCCCCGATCGAGCCGGTTTCGGACATAGAGCAAATCCCGATTGTCTGATGCGCGGGTGCTTGCCGCCCTGCGCGTTAGGAAGGGCCGCGCCTAGCGATATGTGTTGCAATGCACAACCGGCAGTGTGGAACTCACTTCGGCGGCACGAACGCCTTACGCGCCTTTTCCACCTCCGGACGGATTACGCATCTCTGCGCATGGTCGTTGACCAGGCCCATGGCCTGCATGAAGGCATAGACCGTCGTCGGGCCGACAAACTTCCAGCCGCGCTTGCGCAAATCCTTCGACAAGGCAACGGATTCGGCCGAGGTCGATACGCTCTGCGGCGCGGCCAGGGCGCCCTGGTCGGGTTCCCAGCTCCAGAAATAGGCAGCGAGGGAGCCGAATTCCCCGGCCAGTTCGATCGCGCGCTGCGCATTGTTGATCGCCGCTTCGATCTTGCCGCGATGGCGGACAATGCCGGCATCCTGCAGCAGGCGCTCGACATCGGCTTCCCCGAATTCGGCGACCGCGCGATAGTCGAACCCGGCAAAGGCCGCTCTGAAATTCTCACGCTTTGCCAAGATCGTGCGCCAGCTCAGACCCGACTGGAACCCTTCCAGGCAGAGCTTTTCGAACAGGCGAATATCGTCCGCCACGGGGAAGCCCCATTCGCGGTCATGATAGTCCAGGAAATCGGGCGCGGCGCCGGTCCATGTACAGCGGGCCCGCCCATCCGGCGCGATGAAATCAGCCTTCACACCCAGTCTCCCGCGCGAATTCCAGCGCCCGGCAACAACCCTGCCGCCTTCCACCTCAAGCCGCAAAGGCAGGCAAAACTATGCTGCGGAGGGAACCATCGGTGCGCGCGCCAGAGCTTCTTTGGCAGCCAGCGACCAGACAATCCCTTCCGGACGGTAATCGATACCGACTTCGGCCTGAAGCTTGAGCCGCGGCACATCGCAGATAAGCGTGGTGCCGAAGCCCTTGCGGCTGGGCGGCATCACCGGCGGCCCGTCATGCTCGCTCCAGCTGATCGTGAGCGACAAGGGCCCTTCCCCCTGCTCCCACCGGATGCTGACCTTGCCTTCCGCCACGGAAAGCGAGCCGTATTTAAGCGAATTGGTCGTCAGTTCGTGCAGGGCCATGCCGATCGCTTCGGCTGCGCCGGCACTGAGCGCCAGATCCGGGCCAAGTATTTCGATCTGTTCGAGCCCATCCTCGCCAAGAAAACGCAATTGCCGTCGGACCAGCTCTTCCAGGCTGACTTCGCGCCACTGGCCGCGGACGAGCAGATCCTGATTGGTCGCAAGGCCGGCCATGCGCTGTTCGAAGCGCTGGACGAATTCGGAATCATTGCTTGCAGTGCGCCGTGCCAGCGCCTGGACGGTAGAGAGCAAATTCTTCGAACGGTGATTGACCTCGCGTAGCAGCAAGCGGACATGCTCTGCCTGCTCGCGCTGCTCGGTGATGTCGGTGTTGGTCCCGAACCACTGCGCAATATTGCCGCTTTCATCGCGGATCGGCACGGCCCGCGAGAGGAACCAGCGATATTCACCGTCCTTGCCGCGCAGGGGGAAAATGTCTTCCCATTCATCCCCCGTATCCCAGCTGTGCTGAATGCGGGCGACCACCCGTTCGACGTGATCGGGATGATGGACTTTGGTCCAGCCCCATCCTTCCATCTCGTCCAGGGTCGTCCCCGTGTAATCGAACCAGCGGCGATTATACCATCCGATGAGCCCGTCCGCCCCGGCAATCCATGCAAATTGCGAGATGTTGTCCGCCAGCAGGCGGAAACGCCGCTCGCTCGCTTCGAGCAATTGCTGGGTGGAAAGGAAATGCTCCGCATCGCGGGCAATCTTGCTGGCCCCGATGACTTGCCCGTTTTCGTCAAGCACAGGCGAAACGGTAATGAACACATCGACAAGCGAGCCATCCTTGCGCTGGCGCACCGTCACGAATTGACCGACGCGTTCGCCTGCCCTGATCCGGGCAAGGATTTCGTCTTCTTCCTGCTGCCGATCCTCCGGAATGAGCTTGCGGATCGACTGGCCGATCATCTCATCCGCAGAAAAACCGAACAGTCTTTCTGCCGCTGGATTCCAGCTGATGACCTTGCTGTCGAGGTCTTTGGCAATGATCGCGTCGTCGGACGATTCGACCAGTGCGGTATAGTGATCCTGTGCTTTCACGGTGTCGGCGTTTTCCCATCTTCTTTCACAGCCAGTTGCGAAAGCGGACTGAGAGTAAAGCAATTGTGGCTGCGCGGCGAATCAAATCGGGGAAGCCTCCCACTTAACCGCAACGATTAATTCTTGCGAACGCTTCGCATTAGCGTTAAATCCATGATGCCAAACATGGAGATTCGCATGAGCCAGAGCGACAATGCAGCCGACCTTCTTCCCCTCCCCCTTCCGCCGGGAAGGGTGGAAAGAATCGTTCTGGTTTGCATACGCCGCATGGCTGCGCATGGCCTGCGCGATGCGCATGCGTCCTGGCTAGCGCTCGATACATTTGGCGTGAATTTCCGCCGTCCATTGGTGCTTCTCAGAGCCTTCCTGCTGGAACTGGCCAATGCGTCGAACCGCTCGATCAAGATCGCTCCGTGTTGCGCCATGCGAATGACACTGGACGAGGGCAAGGTGCTGGAGGCGCTTCGCCTCGGCGCCGGCGATGCGGAACTTTGCGGACAGACACTGACGGCGATCACGGGCAATACCAGTATCGGCGAGCCGCTTTCGGCCGCCGTAGTCCTTGGGCGTGCCCTCGCCGAAACCGGACAGCCCCTGGAAGTCTAGCGCTTCTTGACTGCGATCGGCGTGGCCTGTGCAAGGCGAGAATAATATAACAATTTGACTAATCATCCGATCGCCGTGCACACCATGCGCGGCAAGGCCACAGCCATATGTCGGCCTGCCGGGAGACGATGATGAAACACCTGTTTGCACCAGCCGCGCTGCTGGCTCTGTGTGCATGCGGCACACCGCAGGCTTCAGAGGAGGGCCAAGAAATGTCGCTGACCGAAAGTTCACGCGAGGTCGTCAAGGACTTGGCACGGCTGCGGATGGAAGGCGAAGCCTACGAGGCGCATGAGCTCTACGATCTGCCCAGCCGGATGGAGCACAATCCTTGGATTGCCGACGGCCGGGACGGAGACAAGGACTATATCGAGGCGCGCCAGGAATCGGCGCCCGAGAGATACGATTCGGTCGATCGCTATGTGAACGTCACCCACAATATTCTGGCCGATGGAGACTTGGTGGCGATCAAGTCTCATGTCTTCACCAATGCAGAAGATGCAGGACGGCTATTCGTCGACATCTGGCGCCTGGAAGGCGGGAAGATCGCCGAACATTGGGACGTCATCCAGCCGATCGAAAAAGAAGGCGCCAATCCCCGGTCCGTCGGCTGCGGCGTTGGCACCACATATGAATCCGCAAAGGCTGCGGGCAAGACCTATCTCAATCCCACTTGCGGAGATCCGGACCAGAGCGCCGACAGCGAAGCGAACCGTAAGCTGGTGCTCGAAAGCATGGAAGCCCATGGCGCGCTGGAGAACTCCGAAATCGGCCGCGTGATCGCGGACGGCAATTTCGTGCTGGTGCATCGCCGTGTCTCGAACGAGGCCGACCCGATCGGCGTCGCCCGTGTGGATTTGTTCAAGGTCACAGACGGCCAGATCACCGATCAATGGGACGTGGTTCAGAAGATCCCCGAATTCAGCGTATCGGGCCGCTCAATGGTGGTCGGTCCGCTCGAAGAAGGACGCCACCAGGGCGAGCCTTACAGTCTGATCGACAATTAAGCGCGGCGCGCTGGTTTAGACCCCGGCTCTGACGAAGGCCTGATCGAGATCTTCGATCAGGTCTTCCGGATCCTCCAGGCCAACATTCAGGCGCAACATGCCGTCCTCGACGCCAGCAATTGCACGGCCCTCGGGCCCCATATTGTTGTGCGTGGTGCTGGCCGGGTGACACATCAGGCTCTTGGAATCGCCAATATTGTTGGAGATATCGATCAATTCCAGCGCGTTCAGCACGGCAAAGGCCTGATCGCGCCCACCATCCACCACGAAGCTGAAAATCGGGCCGAAAGCATCCATCTGCCTAGCCGCCAGATTGTGCTGCGCGAAGCTGGGAAGGCCCGGATGCAACATTTTGGGAACCTTGCTTTCCACGAATTTGCCGACCGCGAGAGCATTCTCGCTCTGCTTGTGGGCCCGCAGATTGAGCGTTTCCAACGCCTTCAAGACGACCCAGGCGTTGAAAGGCGAGCAGATCGGGCCAGTGTTCCGCTGGAACGGCGATAGTACGCCATTGATCCATTCATCGGTGCCACACACAGCGCCCGCCAGAACCCTGCCCTGTCCGTCCATCAGCTTGGTTGCGCTATAGGCCACGATATCGGCGCCGAATTCGAGTGGCCGCTGAAGCGCAGCGGTGGCGAAGGCATTATCGACCACGGTCTTGATGCCGTTTGCCCGCGCGAGGCCGCAAACGAATTCCAGATCGACGATGTCCATCGTCGGATTGGCGGGCGTTTCGAAGAAGAACACCTTGGTATTGGGCTGGATCGCCTTTTCCCAGGCTTCATTGTCGCGCCCGTCGATCGCCGTATGCGTGATCCCGAAGCGGTTGAGGACGTTGTCCAGGATCCAGCGGCAGGAACCGAAAGCCGCACGCCCGGCCACGACATGATCGCCGCTGCTAAGCATGCACAGCAGCGCGCTGGTCATGGCGGCCATTCCGCTTGCCTGCACCTTGCAGGCTTCGGCACCTTCCATCATCGCGATCCGCTCTTCCAGCATCGCCACTGTCGGGTTCTGGAAACGGGAATACTGCATCCCGACCTGTTCGCCGGCAAAGCGCGCAGCGACGGTCTCGGCATCGTCATATGTGTAGCCCGAGGTGAGGAACAGCGCCTCGCTCGTCTCGCCCTTGTCGCTACGCCAGGTGCCTGAACGCACTGCACGCGTGGCGGGCCGCCACTTTTCGCTGATTGAACGGTCGGTTCCGGTGGTCTTTTTCATGGCGCCGTGGGCTTTAGGCGCGCAGGCCGGAGGCGGCAAGCAGCGAAAATGCACGCAGCCCCTATTGCAGATCGAACGGTAACGGCCAGTTTGGATGGCGAAGCCCGGTCAGGAAATAAAGGAGACGCCAGCCATGGGGGCCAGTCCGCTCGAAATTCTCGTCAAAGACTATAGCTGGATCCACACCGGGCTCGGCCTGATCGGCAATCTGTTCTTCTTTATCGGCAGCATATTGTTCCTGCCGTCTTTCGACCAATTGCAGAGCCAGGGCGTCTGGCTGTTCATCGCCGGTTCGCTGCTGATGCTCATTGGTTCGCTCGGCGATGCGGCAGTAAAGGCCTACGATAACAAGGGGGTCTAGCTCCATCTCTGCGCTTGGCGCTTGCCACCCGGCACGGCGCCCCATATCCCACTCTTCGCGATGAGCACTTCGCCCTCCCAAATCCGCGATCCTGTAGGATGGAGCGGCGCAATCGCTTTCGCTTATCTGGCATTGGTGATGGTGCGGCTGGCGATACCGAGCCAGCCCTATTTCGACGAAGTGCATTATCTGCCTGCGGCCCGCGTCCTGCTGGAATTCTCACACATCACCAATCAGGAACATCCCATGTTCGGCAAGGTGCTGATCGCACTGGGCATGACGCTGTTTGGAGACAATCCCACGGGCTGGCGCATCTTGCCCGCCTTTTTCGGGGCACTTACCCTGTTCGCATTCATGCGGGCCTTGTGGTTTGCCAGTGCCTCTCGCTTGGCGGCGCTGGCGGGCGGCGTCTTGCTGGCAACGGACTTCCTGCTTTTCGTGCATTCTCGCATCGCCATGCTCGATATCTTCATGGTGAGCTTCACCATGATTGCCTTGTGGATGTGCGCCGGTGCGGTGCGTGTGCCTGAAGAGGCCCGCTGGCGCCTGGCGATTGCGGGCATTGCGATTGGCCTGGCGATCGGAACGAAATGGAACGCTGCGCCCGTGGCCATGGTGCCGGGGATCGCCTTCCTTCTCGCCCGCCTCTACTCCGCCAGGCTGAAGGCCTTCTTCACCAGGAGCGGCGCCCCGATAAACGGCATTTCCCTGGCAGAGGCGGCACTGTGGCTCGGCATCGTGCCGCTGCTCACTTATGCGCTGACTTACTTGCCGGTATTCTTTTACGAGCGGAATCCGCTGACGCTGGGCACGTTCGCCGATTATCAGATGCGGATGCTGGAGCTGCAGGAATCAACTGTAGAGCCCCATCCCTATATGAGCTGGTGGCCCGAATGGGTGCTCAATTGGCGAGCGATTTGGTATCTCTATGAAGAGGTCGACGGCGCGCAGCGCGGCGTGTTGCTGATCGGAAATCCGCTAACCATGCTGATCGGCTTGGCGGCCTTGGCTTGGTGCGGTTTCGTGGGCCTGACGCAGCGCCGCTGGGCCGAACTGTCGGCAGCGGCGCTCTACACAGTCAGCCTGGGAATGTGGATGGTCACGCCCAAGCCGGTGCAATTCTATTACCATTATTTCCTGCCAAGCACCTTCCTTATCGCCGCCTTGGCGCTGGCCCTTGCCGCACTGTGGCAGAGGGGCGGCTGGCCGGGCAAATTGGCTTCCACAGGCGCGCTGGCGGCAAGCTGTGCCGTTTTTGCCTGGTTCTACCCGATCCTGTCCGCCGCCCCTCTCGATGGGCCACAGGCGTTCCAGCACTGGATGTGGCTGGATCGCTGGAGATAGCCGCGCCGGGCGCTCAGGCTATCGCTTTGCGTCCCTTGGGACCCGCAAACAGCCAAACGAGGAATCCGATCAGCGGGAAGATGATAATCCCGATCGACCAGAGGATTTTCGCGCCGCCTGACGCGGAGCTTTGCAGAACGCTCAGGATCGCCCAGATATCGAGAACAAGCAGAATAACGCCAAAGATCATTTCCATTGCAAATCGCCTTCATTTGGTTGGTCAGCCCGCTCTCAATTGGCGAGCCCATATCCAACCAACCGGCCCGGCATGCAGAAGTTCCGATCTAGTTGAAGCGGCCCCAGACGAAACGGCTGGACAGCGCGTAGTTCCACACCGATCCGATCAGGATGCCGACCAGCGCCGCTCCCGCCCAATGGACGCCTCGCGCCGCCAGCAAGCTGGCAACCGCGACATTGGCCAGGGCACCGATGAAACATGTTCCGCAAAAGCCCAGCCAGCCGCGCATGAGCGCATACGCGCCGGTGAGCCGCTGATCCCCGTAGGTGAGCCAGTTGTTGAGCCAGAAGTTGAAGCTCATCGCCACCAGGACGGCGCTGGTCTGGGCCAGCGCAAAGCCTTCGCCGGCCGCGACGTAGAGCAGCGCCAGTACCGCCATATGGACCACAACACCCAGCGCACCGACGGTTCCGAACAGCGCGTAACGCGTCGGGACGATCGAGCCGAAATAGCGTTCGTAAAGCCCGACGAGGAAATCGAACGCCACGGCGCGGTCCAGCTTGCTTTGACCTGCGCGCCGGGCGGCGAACTGCAGCGGGAACTCCCGGATTCTCAGCCGCGGTTTGGCGGTGGCCAGAATGTCGAGCAGCACCTTGAAGCCGATGCCCGAAAGACGCGGTGCCTGCCGCCGCAACTGCTCGGTCTTGAGCAGGAAATAACCGCTCATCGCATCGGAAAGGTCGGCGCCCGTAAGCCTTCGGGCCAGGCGGTTCGCCAGCCGGGACTGGCCTTCGCGGTGCGAACCCTCCAGCCCCCGGGCGCTTGCCCCTTCGATGAAACGGCTCGCCACCGCGATATCCGCTTCACCGTTTTCGACCGCTTCCAGCATCGCCGGCAACAAGGCGGGATCGTGCTGGTGGTCGGCATCCATCACCGCGGCAAACGGCGCTGCGGTGGCGCACATCCCCTCGATGGCTGCCGAGGCGAGACCGCGCCTCCCGATACGCTCGATCACCCGGATGCGCGGATCGGCCAACGAAAGCGCACGCACTTCGTCTGCAGTGCCGTCGGCGCTGTGATCGTCGACCACGATCGCTTCCCAGCCCTCCGGCCCGATGGCATCTTCCAGCCGCTCGACCAAAGGGGCGATATTTCCGGACTCGTTGAGAGTGGGCAGAATGATCGCAAGGCGAAGCGGCTTGGGCATTTTTTTTGCGCTAGAGCCGCTCCAGCACCGCGGCTCCGATCTCGGCCGTGCCCGCGCTGCCCCCCAAATCGCCACCCTTGACGCCATCCGCCAGCGCCTTGGCCACGGCTGCTTCGATGCGCGCAGCTTCTTCTTCGAGCGAGAAGGAATGGCGCAGCATCATCGCAAGCGAGAGGATCATCGCCATCGGGTTAGCCTTGCCCTGCCCGGCGATGTCCGGCGCGCTGCCATGGATCGGCTCGAACAGGCCCTTGGTTCCGAATGCGGTCTGCGTTTCGCCCAGCGACGCGCTGGCGAGCAGGCCAATCGAACCGACGCACATGCTCGCCTGGTCGGAAAGAATGTCGCCGAACAAATTGCCGGTGACCACGACATCGAATTGCCCCGGGCTGCGCACCAGCTGCATCGCTGCGTTGTCGACATACATATGGCTGAGTTCGACATCCGGATATTCGGCAGAGACTTCCACCACCACGTCGCGCCACAGCTGGCTGGTTTCCAGCACATTCGCCTTGTCGACGCTGCACAGCTTGCCCTTGCGGCCTTGCGCGGCGCGAAAGGCGATATGGGCGATGCGGCGGACTTCATCCTCGGCATAGGACATGAAGTCATAGCCCTGCCTGCGTCCATCATCGAGCGTGCGCATCCCCTTCTCGCCAAAATAAACGTCGCCATTCAGTTCCCGCACGATCAGCAAGTCGATCTGCCGTGCGACTTCGGGACGCAAGGCGGAGAGGTCTTCAAGGCCTGGAAATAGCGTTGCTGGGCGCAGATTTGCGAAAAGGGTCAAGGCCTGGCGCAATCCCAGAATGGCCTGTTCCGGGCGCAGATGGCGCTCCAGATTGTCGCAATCGGGATCGCCCACGGATCCGAACAGCACGGCATCCGCCTGTTGAGCCATTTCGAGCGTTTCGGGCGGCAGCGGGTGTCCGTGCTTCTTGTATCCGGCACCGCCGACATCGCCATGCCACAAGGTCACTTCCGGCAGCTTCAATGCATCGAGCACGGCCAACGCCTGCTCCATGATTTCCGGCCCGATGCCGTCGCCCGCCAGTACCGCAATTTCCATTTGTGTCCCCTGTCATTCGGCCATGCGCCCCAGTCGTTGCCGGAGCATTGCGCGGGCCGCCATAACATCGCCGCGACGGTCGGCAAGCAGGTAGCGTTCAAGCGGCGCCGAAAGTGCATCGAAAGCGGCCAAGGCATCGCCGAGTTCGGGCCCCTTCGGCCTGCCTCCGCCGCCAAACCCCAGTTCACGCAGCACAAGCACCTCATAGGCGACCATCGCACCTGCCCAGCCCCTGGCCGAAGGCGCGTGGCAAATCGCGCTGAGAAGCGCCGCTAATGCCTCGTAGAGCGCGGGATAGGCATGGCGTTCCGGCAGCGCCGTGGCCGTCAGCGCGCAAGCCCAGCCGATGGCCGATGCCGGCAGCGGCTCATTCAGCCAGGGGCCCCTGCTCTCGACCAGTTCAAGCCGTGCGAAGGGCAACTGACTTTCGGAGCGGGAGCGCAGCTCCACATCGACGAGATTTCCGGGAATCACGACCGGGCGGAGATTTCGCCCCCGTCCGCCCGCGACATAGCCTGCAACCAGCCCGTGATCCGCCGTGAGCAGCCGCGCAATAATCGCCGTCTCGCCATGCTGGCGGGCGGCGCAAAGGATCGCAGGGGCACGGATATGCATGGGGACGGTGTGGCGGCTCGCCCCAAATCAGGCAAGCAGGGTTACTTGAGCTTCGCTTCCAGCGCCGCGACGCGCTCTGCCAGCTGCTCATTCTCTTCGCGCGCCTTGGCCGCCATGTCTTTCACGGCGTCGAACTCTTCGCGGCTTACGAAATCGAGCCCGCCCATCGCTTCCTTCACGCGTTCTCGCGCGGTTTCGCGCGCTTCACGCGTCATTCCGGCAAAAGTGCCCGCCGCGCTGTTCATCAGCTTGACGAAATCGGAGATCATCGGGTTCTGACTTTGCATGCCGCTTATGTGATGTGCCGATATGGACTTGTCCAGCCTTGCCGGATGGAAACCCTGCCCAGCCGCTACATCTCGATCCGTTGGACCACGCCCGATTCATCACCGCCATCCGCTTGCGGATTGAGCTCGAGCAATTGCCAGTTGAGGATCGTGGCGAATGCCAGCCAGGCGAGATAAGGCAGCAGCAAAATTCCCGCCAACTGACGCACCCGCCAGAATGCGATGATCGTCAGGATCACGGCCACATCCAGCACCGCGATCAGAATCAGCGCCGCCTGAATTTCATGCATCGCGAAGAAGACCGGCGACCAGGCCAGATTGAGCGCGAGCTGGACGAAGAAAAGAACCAGAGCCGGACCGCGCCCCCTTGCCCCTCTTGCCGTAGCCACGACAGCCGCGGCAATCCCCATTAATACGTAGAGGATGCTCCAGGCGATCGGGAACACTGCCGCCGACGGATAGAGTTCCGGCTTTTCAAGCGATGCGAACCACAGGTTCTCTTCGCCCGATCCGGAGATTTCACCGGAAAAGAAACCAAGCAGAAGCACGACGGGGACGAGAAACAGAGCCCAGCGGGCGAAACTTGCCCAAAGCTGTGCCCGCGAGGCGAGGATGGTCATTTGGTCTCCAGACTGATTCGCTACCGAATATTGGCGGTGTGCGCGGTACTGGGCAACGGCGGAGCGCGCTTTGTGCCCAAACAGAGACGCTTTTTTCGTCTATTCAGCCTGCTGGACGATGTGCTGAGACCAGAAACTCGACATTTCCTTCGGGCCCGGTGATCGGACTTGTCACGATTCCGTCCACCTGCCAGCCGCCTATTTCCTTGTCCAGGCCTTCAAGCCAGGCACGCACTTCATTGCACACCCGCTCGTGAATTGCCGGATCGCGCACCACGCCGCCGCGGCCCACTTCGCCCTTGCCCGCCTCGAATTGCGGCTTGATCAGCGCCACAAGGCGGCATGCGGGCGCGGCAAGCTGAAGCGGCACTTCCAGAACCTTGCGCAGGGAAATGAAGCTGGCATCGCAGACTACCCAGTTGCAGGGCGCATCGATCAGCTCGGGGGTCAGCAGGCGGGCGCTTGTCTGCTCCAACACGGTGACGCGCGGATCCTGCCGCAGTTTCCAGGCGAGCTGGTTCGTTCCGGAATCGACGGCAAAGACACGCTCTGCCCTCTTGCTGAGCAAGACGTCCGTGAATCCGCCGGTGGAACTCCCAATATCCATTGCGATCGCGCCGTCGGGATCGAGACCGAAATGGTCGATCGCATGGGCCAGCTTGATGCCGCCGCGGCCGACCCAGGGATGATCGCGTCCGCGGACTTCGATTTCGGCGTCTTCGGCAACCTGCTGCCCGGCCTTGAGAACTTTGCTCTCCCCGGCAAAGACCAGCCCGGCCATCACCAGCGCCTGCGCCCGCGCGCGACTTTCGGCCAGCCCGCGCGCTACAAGCAATTGGTCGATCCGCTGCTTCTTGCTCATGCGCGGAGCCGATAGCGGGCGCAGACGAATTGAGCCAGCGCGGCTTGAGCGGAAACGCCCTTCACTTCATAGAAGCCGGCGATGAAACACCCCTTCCAACATACCGCCCGGGTTCTCGGCGCGCTCTCCTGCACCGTGCTTGCCTGCTGCGTGCCGCAAGTCGCCACGCCTGCCCCTGCCGCCATTTCGGCCTCGCCGCCTGCCCCTGGGCCGCGCGCCGCGCCGGCCCCGGCTCCCTTACCGTCTCCCACGCCGACGCCTTCTCCGACGCCCGCACCGCCCCCTCAGCCGGTGTACGAGAACTGGATGGATGCGCCGCAGACGAGCGGTGACTGGACCTACATTTCCGGCAATCCTGTAAGTTACGCCGTTTTTGGAAGCAGTCAGCAAGCCTCGAGCTTCGTCATGCGCTGCGACCGTACGACTCGGACAGTGTCGCTCGGACGCAGCAGCAGCCAGATTTCCCCGCAACCGATGCAAATCTTTACCGAAACTGTGACGCGCTTGCTGACAGCCAGCCCTCGGCGGGATTCGGGCCCGACAATGCTCGCAGCCGAATTGCCGGCGGCAGATTCGCTGCTCGACGCGATGGCGATCAGCAAAGGCCGCTTCGCGATTGAAACCGGCGGCGAAAGGACGCTCTATCTGCCAAGCTGGGCCGAAGTGACGCGGGTCATCGAGGATTGCAGATAGATCGCCGAATGGCGCTCAACACCGAGATCCGGGCACAAAAAAAGTCCCCAACAGGGACCTTGGCCGGAAGCGACGTATTCTGACGGGGAAAAACATAATTTCAAGGCTTGTGTTGCACTGCACCTTGATTCACAAAGATGGCGAGACCGGGAAGAAATTCCGGTCTAGCCGCAAAAAACGGCAACTTTGGCTCAACAGCGCGAAAGGAGGTGATCCGATGTCTCATGGTTCAGCAGGGAGGTCGGTACAATTCCGCGCGGAGCATTATCGTTAAAACGCATTTTGAAACGATAAAGGCTTCGTGAGCGGCACTTCCGGCCGCTGACCATGCGGAAGGTCGCTTCCGGTTCGCCGGAGCGGCCTTTCACATTTTCAGGCCCGTTTTCTCTTCATGCCGGCACGACAAAGGCGGCATTCCTTCGGGCAAGACTTCCAACAGACAAGATGTCCAGGCGGCAAAGCGAATTAGGCTTGGCCGGGAAGCAAACCCATCACACTTTCACTCACTCTTGCGCGGATCGGCTGTTTGGGCTTAACCGCCTGCTTTGATTTGAAGTAGCAGGTTTTCAAGCAGCATGGCCGACTATCCAGGCATAGAATTCGCCAGACAGCCGCACCCCGCACCGGTCAGCCTTGCCGACCGCAATCAGGCGCTCGCCAATCCCGGTTTCGGCTCGGTCTTCTCGGACCACATGGTCTCCATCGACTGGACCGAGGGATTGGGCTGGCACAACGCGACGATCGGCCCGCGCCAGCCGCTCAGCCTCGACCCGGCGACTGCAGTGCTGCATTACGCGCAGGAGATATTCGAAGGCCTCAAGGCCTATCGCCTGTCGGACGGCGGCATTGCGCTGTTCCGCCCGGAGCAGAACGCCCGTCGCTTCAACGATTCGGCCGAGCGCTTGGCCATGCCGCAACTGCCCGAAGACACGTTCACTCAGGCGATCCGCGAATTGGTTATGGCCGATGCCGACTGGTTTCCCAGCGTCGAAGGCGGATCGCTCTATCTGCGCCCGTTCATGTTCGCCTCGGAACCTTTCCTCGGCGTGCGTCCGGCAAAGGAATACAAGTTCCTGGTGATCGCATCGCCTGCCGGCAATTATTTCAAATCCGGATCGCCTGCGGTTTCGATCTGGGTTTCCAGCGATTTCACGCGTGCCGCCCCGGGCGGAACCGGCGCCGCCAAATGCGGCGGAAATTATGCTGCCAGCCTGGTACCTCAGGCGGAAGCGATTCAGCACGGACACGACCAGGTCGTGTTCCTGGATGCGGCGGAGCATAAATGGATCGAGGAACTGGGCGGAATGAACCTGTTCTTCGTGTTCGATGACGGTTCGATGGTCACGCCGCCGCTGGGGGGAACGATTCTGCCCGGGATTACGCGCGACAGCCTGATTACCCTCGCCCGCGAAGAAGGGCTGACTGTCCGGGAAGAACGCTATTCTCTCGATCAGTGGCGCGACGATTCCGCCAGCGGCAAGCTGGTCGAAACCTTCGCCTGCGGCACGGCCGCTGTGGTCACGCCCGTCGGCAGAGTTGCAAGCCGTACCGGGGAATTCACGATCGGTTCCGGCGGCCCAGGGCAATTGACGAGCAAATTGCGCGACAGGCTGGTTGGCATCCAGCGCGGCACGGTCGAAGACAGACATGGATGGGTAAAGCGGCTGGACTGACGCGCCCATCGGCACCCAAAACCCGCTCTTGCCCGGGGCGGCGCTGCACTGCATCATAAAGGCGGAGCAAAACATTGTCCGCACCAATCCGGCGAAAGCCCTGTGAGGAGAGCACGATGCCCGACAACGCCTATGTCCCGCCCAAGGTCTGGACCAATGATTCGGATAATGGCGGCCAGTTTGCCAGCATCAACCGGCCGACCGCAGGGCCCCGGGAAGAACACGAACTTCCGGTAGGGGATCATCCTTTCCAGTTGCACTCGCTCGGCACGCCGAATGGCGTGAAAGTCACCATCATGTTCGAAGAACTGCTGGAAGCCGGCTATTCGGACGCCGAATACGATGCCTGGCGAATCAATATCGGGGCGGGCGAACAGTTCTGGTCGGGCTTTGTCGATCTCAATCCCAACAGCAAAATCCCCGCCCTGCTGGACCGCAGCGGTCCGGAGCCGTTTCGGATCTTCGAATCGGGCGCGATCCTGGTCCATCTCGCGGAGAAGTTCGGCTACCTGTTGCCGAAAGAGAACCCAGCCCGGGCCGAAACACTGAGTTGGCTGATGTGGCAGATGGGCAGCGCACCGTTCATTGGCGGCGGGTTCGGCCATTTCTATGTCTATGCGCCGGAGAGATACAAATATCCGATTGACCGCTACGCGATGGAGACCAAGCGGCTGTTCGATGTTGCGGACCGGCAATTGGCGAAAACCCGGTTCCTGGCAGGCGACGACTACTCGATTGCCGACATCGCGGCCTATTGCTGGCTGGGGAACCTGTATCACGGGGCCTACAACCGCTGCGATATTTTCCTTTCGCTCGACGAATATGAAAATGCCGCCCGCTGGGTGAAGGAAATCGACGCGCGGCCCGGCGCAATCCGGGGCCGCCTGGTCAACACGCAGGACATGCCCGAGCGGCATTCCGCAAGCGACTTCGACAAGCTGGACAAAGAGCTGTTGAGCCCCGTGCGCAAGCGTCCGGAACTCAAAGAGTAAGACTGGGCAACGCAGTCTTGCGCATATGTGACGCCCCGCTATAGGGGCGCCTCACGCGCGATGCTGGGGCGTGGCCAAGTGGTAAGGCAGCGGCTTTTGGTGCCGCCATTCGCAGGTTCGAATCCTGCCGCCCCAGCCATTACCAAAAAACTACGGGATTCTGCGGATTTCTCGGTAGGGCTGTAGCAGTCAATTGTAGCACTCGCTGTAGCACTAGAGTTTCGATTCAGCAGCATAGATGCCGGAATTTTCGCCTGCCCTGGCCCAACGATAACGCCATCTCGATGTCCTCGCCCCACCGCACCAAAGCGAAAAAAGTCGACGCCCTCTCTCTCCTAATTATGAGGGAGCCGACAATCGCACGCGAAGCCCGTATCCTAGCAATTCTGCGGGATACGATCCGCCGAGAGATGAGAAATCCCGGCGCGCGACACGCCTTCCGAAAAACAGCACCATTATATGAGAGGTACAGGGGAAAGGCATTCCCCCTTCGAGACTACCATGGAAAGATACTTCCAGCATGGCGCTATCTTTCTCCTTGGATGAAGACACAGATTGCTACCTTGGCCATGGCAGAAATGGGATACATGCAATTCAAGGTCCATATTCATGACGACCGTATGGAGGAATGGCATGGTCGGGATATCAAGGTCGAACTCAGGGAAAGCATTTCACGACACCTGAGGCGGCGGTTTGGAAAGGACGCTCCGCGCTTCTTCTTCCTAATGGAGGACCGTACAACCGCGAGAGCGCCAACTCGGCCTCATGCGCATGGTTCAATCGAGATTGTTAGAGCACCAATCCCGAAATCTGGTGAAGGGTCGAGAACGCTGGCAAGGCTGGCGGCCAACGGCAACGTCGAAGAAGCCGAACTTACGGCTGGAAGGATGGCTATCCGTGAAGAGCTCGTCGAAGCCTCCGGTGGGCGTGAACCTCGAATTGCGGTTTCGTCGGGCCTGGACCAAACACGGAATGTTTGGATGAAAAAGCCTTATCATCCAATATTCAATCACCAATGGGTCGACTACGCCTTCCGAAATACCGATACGGTGAGCGCAGACCTCGGAGACAATAGGCTTGCCATGCCGCACGCATTGCGACGCGAAGCAATGATCGTGTGGTCGTTGATCCGGGGGGACTGAAAAACCTTGTCCTCGGCCACTTGGCCTCAGATCACCTTTCTAATTCGGAGCAAGGTTTTCGGAGCGTCTCAGGATGCTTCAGGATTGACACTGAGCGCGCTGATCTGAGATCGCACCCCACCAAGTCAGAACCTTGAATTAACGCCCTATGCGCGCCCTCGAGCAGATTAAGATAATGGAGCTCTGAGATCTGCGCATAAGCCTTCTGAACCTGCCTGTCATACAAGCTCTACCCAACTGCAAAGCGTGCGAATTGCCCACCCGACTTCCAATGCAGTCTCACAGAAAGTGATCTCGTCAACAAAGCGACGAGGTTATGAAATGACTATCAAAGTGTTCGAGTTCACCCGCAGCTGGGCGGATGTCCCCGTGACGATTTTCGCATCAGGAATGAGCCAAGCTGAAAAGATCTATCACCAATGGCTCAGCACACATCATGCCGACCAGCCGGCAGACCCCGATAACATCTGCATCTACAATGAAACCTGGGTGGCAGCACGCCCTCACCTGGCAAAGGCTTCGGCCCTCGGAGCGTCAGGGATAGGTTACTGGTCGTCCTTGGAGCACCGGTGGATGGTCGGTGAGCCCCAATCTGACCCGCTTGGATATCTCGCCCCGCCCGAACCTTCTGTGCGCTATTTTCGTGCAATGGCTGATGAGGGTGATGATGCCAGGGTTTTTGCGACCAACTTCGAAGAAGCAACTAGCCTCTATTGCGCATGGCACCTTGATCGCTGGGGCGAACTGCCCGCACGATTCACAATCCATATTCGCTCTCGCTGGGAATTAGCCGGCGGGCTGGTCACGCTGCGAGACGATATGGAAGAGGGCATCGTCGGGATTGCAGGTGTGGAAGGTGAATTCCTTCGCATACTTCCACCTGACCATGAGCCGATCTTGCCGAAGAAATCTAGCTAATCGCAAGCAGCCTGGCCGGAGAACCATTCCGGCCAGGCTCTTAGCGAAGGCGGCAGCATTGCGCCCCAATCTCGGACATTGGGCAATACGCGCCGAGAACCTAAGAGCGGACATCGGTCTTCCTACGCGCACGAGGTGCGATGTTGGACACTCCGAAATGGCAGGTCTGAAGGGCGCAGATTCGGAGAGCGGTCGCTTCGGTCGGTGTATCAGCGTGTCAGCAAGGCGAGGTAGGCATCACAAAACTGCGGTGCCTTCCTTCGGGTCGCCTGGTCGCAGGTTCTACTGCATTCGGTAACTAATGCTTCTCAAAGCCAGATTCGGCGTTACCAGAACTCGATTTAGATAGTTCACTCTCGACAAGGGCGCGTCCTTTGTCGCTCTCGATGACGAGATCGATCGGGCGACCACCTAATGCTGCATTGTCGTCGTTCATGAACGCGATCGCGGCTTCGCGGCCCAACAACACCATGGCAAGCTTGGTGGTATCGCCTTGGCGGCGCGCGGCAGCCGGATTCAGGCGAGGCGTTGCTTTGCGAAACGGCTTCACGAAAAGGCCCTCACTGTTTGCACGTTCTGGGGTGGAATATCAGCCACATTGGCGTCCTCGTGACAGGCGGGAGCGCCACGTGCCTTCCAGTCGCAGACGCCAAAGTTTACCAATTGCGACAGCGTGAGCTAGGATAGTTTCCGAAGGCTGTATTGCGGAGAAGCCAGCTCACGTGAATTTGGCCAGCGCCGGGGGCGCTTGATCGCGCTGCTCCGCGATCTTC
Source organism: Alphaproteobacteria bacterium (assembly GCA_030430365.1). Classification (GTDB taxonomy): domain Bacteria; phylum Pseudomonadota; class Alphaproteobacteria; order Sphingomonadales; family Sphingomonadaceae; genus Andeanibacterium. The sequence goes on from JAUIFP010000018.1 coordinate 25,145, forward strand.
CGTCGCTCCTGTTCGAGCCGTGCTTTCTCACGCTCTCGTTCCATGTTGCGCGTTCGCGCAGCCATCACTCGCCAGGCGGCTTCGGAGCGTAATGCCCGCTGTCTGACATTATCCAGCGATGCCTCATGGGCCTCCGTCGCCGCTTCGTCTGCGCGGGTAATGAGGAATTCGTAACTTAGCGTCATGTCCCAACCTCAATTTTTCTTGGCAAAAGGAGGCACCGGACCACCCTTGGGCGATCCGGCGCGTGAAACCGATCAATCGGCGGCCGTCAGGTTCACTGCGCTAGCTTTGCCGTTGTTGCCGGTCTCGACCTCGTAGTTGAGGCGCTGATCCTTATCGAGCGTCGTCATGCCCGCTGCCTGCACAGCCGAGATATGTACGAAACTGTCGGCGGAGCCATCGTCGGGCTGGATAAAACCATAACCCTTATCGCCATTGAAGAATTTTACGGTACCAATAGTCATTTCGCTTCCTTTCAAGAAACGGTCGTGTCCGGCGCGCGACATTGCGTGCCGGGATCGTGCGTCAGGTCGTCAATTGAAAGGGAGCGTCGTATTCAAGGTGCGAAAACCGGAACGATCCGGTTCGGCCCCAAGCGTCGATACCTGTCGAAATTCAACGAGAGCAGGATTGGTCGGGCGGGTATCAAGCGGCATTAGGTGACGCTCCGGAACCCGCATCGACTTTTGCTGAATTGGCTAATTGCGCCTTGCTCCACGCACATGCTGCGGCCGCACCCAGCCCATGCTGGAAGTCGCTGATGCGTCCGGCGATGCCGGAAGCCTTGACCAGACTCGCGTGCCTGTCGTCATCATTGGCGGCCACATTGGCGCTCATGAGTGCGCGCTGGTGGGCGGCGTATTCAAGGTTCAGGTCCATGTCAGTTCTCCTGCAAGGGCGGGAATGCTGATGCATGGCCGCTGGGGGATGCGTGTGTCAGTCGACCATTGTTGCAACGAGACGCCGCAAATCGGTGGCCGGGATGATGTCTGAGACGGGCGTGTGTTTGGTCATTACGCGGGATTGTATCGCTCCATAGCGCAGTGAAAGTTTGGAGCGCGGCGTACCGCGCGCGTCAGAGTGGTTCATTGTTGTTTATCGGCAGGTTCTTCCCGCCGCCTTATTTCAAAAGTGTCAGCGCCTGTATCCGCGCTTGCGACCACCGCCAGGGCCTTGCCCCGGTGTTCGTTCGCGGAAGACGATCCGGCCCTTGGTCAGATCGTATGGCGTCATCTCGACATGTACGCGGTCTCCAACGACCGATCGGATACGATAGCGACGCATCTTACCTGCAGTGTAGCAGATCAGACGATGCTCATTGTCGAGTGTGACGCCGAAACGTCCGTCGGGCAGGATCTCGTCGATCAAACCCTCCATCGTAATGAGCTCTTCCTTTGCCAATCCGTATCCCTTGCGTACGAAAAAACATCCGCGCGGACGTATTCCGTCGCAGAGCCATGGTGCATGAAAAGGAAGTGGTGCCGATCTCGCGCTTGGGCGCCGATTGCGGCAATCATAATCCGTCGCAAAGACGTCAGGCAATTCTTATATAGCATTGTGCAAAAAAATTACAACAAGCTTTGCAAGTGCGTAGGAAAATTGTCGAATTCGGGATATCCTGCTGTAATGCCGTGATCATTCCTTCTCGAACTGGCGTTTATGCTCGGCCAGCGCATCATCCAGGCGGGAATACGTGTACGGTCCAACCCTGTATTGGATGACGGTTACCGGGGTGATCCCGTCGGGCAATGGAGGCGCCGGTTCCGACTTGACAGAACCGCCTTCGTTTTCCCACTCGCGTGTGGCCTCTGTCTTGCCGGTCAGGCCCTCGGGAATCTGGCCCATATTATTGAAACCGTGCTTCGGGAAGCTGGTCGTGTGGTAACCCCGTCCAGAATGGAATCGCATCGCTTCGCGCAGTTCTGATGCGCTTTGCGTAGTAGCCGACGAGATCGAAATAGGTCTCGCGGTCTTCTGCGGAGCATGATCGGGCCGCGTTCGTCGTCGCAAGCTCGTAATTGAAAATCAGTTGATCGAGCGTCATGGTGAAATCCTCGCATCGACACCGGACAAATACGGCCGGCGCTTGTTCGCCCCGGCCGTATTAGCATGCTAGCCTTGCTGGGCGCGCGCCTGCTGTTCCCGCACGTTGTCGCCTTCGCCCTGCTGCAGCTGAAGGTTGATGGCTCGCTTGTCGCCGCCGTTGACCTCGCTGGTCTCGTAACCGAAACGCTGGTCGACGCTGGGTTCCTGCGCCTGCTGCTGGAGATCCTTCCGCCGGAACGGCAGCGCATCGCCGCCCTTGTCTGGCGTGATCATGCCAGTGCCCTTGTCGCCGTCGTAGCTCTTGATCTTGCCGAAATGTGTCATGTCATGTCCTTCAGTATGGATGCAGTGCGCCAGAATTGGACCGACTGCGACTAAGAGGCGGAACTGAAGGAAGTGGCTTCTCGAAACCGGAAACCTAAGACCGTCGATTGCGACTGGTAGCTATTACCATAGATGGGGGCTTATGGCTGGCATACAAGTCCGAACCGAAAACATACCCGAGGTTGGATGACGGCCGGAGTGCGACCCATCGCAATCGTCTGCCCACCGCCAGATAGATCGCAATCCAGACCGTCTGCAATCGGCCAATTCCTGTCCCAGATGAGTATACCTTGGCGAGGCGTTTAGATGAGACAGCTTCAATTACACCAAGCCGTCTCAATAGGGTTGACTCCGCATTTCTGGGACACCAATGCTCGATGGTCTAGAAGCTATTGAGACAAAGGGGTTATTGATGCTGGTTGGGTACGCTCGTGTAAGTTCTGTTGGGCAGTCTCTCGGTGTGCAGCTTGAAGCATTGGAGGCTGCAGGATGTGAGAAAGTCTTCTCAGAGAAGCGGAGCGGCACCAGCACCGCTCAGCGTGACCAGCTCGAAGAAGCAATGTCATTCGTTCGTGAGGGTGACACTCTCGTTGTGACCCGTCTCGACCGCCTTGCTCGCTCGGCTAGTGACCTGCACGCGATCATTCGCAAACTGTCCGACAAGGGTGCGAGTTTTCACTGCATCCAGCAGCCAGGAATGGACACAACCAGCAGCACCGGAAAACTGCTACTCGGCGTGCTCGCATCGATCGCCGAGTTCGAGGCTGACATCCGGCGAGAACGTCAGCGAGAGGGTATCGAGCGAGCAAAAGCAGCGGGTGTCTATCGAGGCCGTAAACCGTCGGTGGATGTCGCTGCTGTCCGCAAGCTTCGTGACGAAGGTCTCGGCGGTACAGAGATCGCAAAGCAGCTCGGGATCGGGCGTGCCAGCGTTTACCGAGCACTCAACAACAACTGAATCGACGCGAGCTGCGTCAAGGAGGAAGTCCTAGGAATAGAAGGACCACGCCATCGAGGTGCTGCCAATTCGGCGAGACATCCGAAAGCTTCAGCCTTGCAGAATTCTAACGGCTGGTATGAAGCGAGACCGCGCCATCGTAAAATGTCCGACATGGGTGGAAAGCGGACGCTTCTGGAATCGTCCAACTTGTTACTTGAGAACGTGTGGAAAGTGGCGTGCGTCCCAATCATCAAAACGTAGCATCACCTTTCCCCATTCGATAATTTGATCCCCATCTCGATAGGCTCGGCTTTGGACAGGAACTTCGCCATCGAGTTCCTCTGGGCCAAAATGGAAGTGGTCGCTTCGCTCGTTCAGACGTTGAAGCTCGCGCACGAGCAAGTCTCGGCCTGCTTCATTTAGCCAGATTTCCAGTTGGCCATCCCGATCTGAATTGATTGTGATCCGCGGCTTCATCGCTTCTGCCTCCTAACATGACAGTCACACTATCAGCCCGACTGTCGGGGGCCGCAATGGGGCGAAAGTGGACATTAGCGGTGCTTCGTAGATTGCCTTGCCAGCATGATGTTTACGACAACCTCATACGCTTGATCATCAAGGAGACCTGTTGAACTTCCTACGACAGTCGGCTCACGACAGAGTGGACATTCAGCAGTCCAACGCTTCACGCGGTTTCGTGTCCTTGGACTTACCCATTCGTCCTTCCAATTGACGATCTCTGCGACATCAAACCTGACGCAACAGGAAAGGCAGCCAGCAAACTTGCTGGCTTCGATCTCACTTCGATTACCCGTCGTGTGGCGAAGCGACTCTGCCAAAATTTCAGCTTCGGATGTCTGCGTCATTGTTCGAGTTTCGCAGGGAAGGTGAACGTCCGCAATGGGTCGTTAGCAGACTGTCCGGTTATGTCCCGATTGCGCGAATAACGGTCTATCGGCTTTGGAGCGCGGCGCGCATAAGCCTGAAGGTCTACAAAGAGTGGAAAGCGGACAACGCCTATGGGGTCCAACTATCCCCTATCGCGCACAGCGCCGCTTCCCATTTGGGACCACAATTTTGCGCGACGCACCCACAAATAGCCAATAGTCGCCAAAACGGTCAGGATCATCGCAACCCCGAAAAGGTAGTATACCGGACTTCGGGGTTCGATGGCGAAAAGCCACTCGGCAACGATCATAATTGCAACGATTATCGCCGTATGGAGCACAATAATCCAATGCTGATTCCAAATGTATCGAAAACCGGTCACACCGCGAGCGGGATCGATCTTCGCATCCAGCCACTCTCGATAAGCGTTCACTGATCAGACCCCGCCAAGAACTTTCAGTCTTGCGAGCATGACGAAAGCGAGGAACATCAGCAATGGGGTCGTTAGCAGACATTGGATTTTTCTGGGTCAGAGCCTGAAACCTACGCAGAACAAAATTGCACTTGCAGTTTCAGCACCTCAACGACCAGCAGGGCCAACCCTGCGCAAACCCTAGAGAAATGGTCGAATCAGGCAGTGGAATATGGCTGGCGTATAAGGGAATGCTTCGCGGTCACATGGTTCACTTGCGAACCAAAGTGCACTTGAGGAGCTGTGATACAAACGTGCGATACAACAGGCGCTCAGGCCGTGTAAGCCTTTGAATTTACTGGAGTGGTGAGCCCTGCTGGATTCGAACACTTATTCGGGGAAAGGGATATTCAAACCCGGATAATCGATCAACTCGATGATCTCAGCTTTCCTCGAAAGCGAGATACCATCCGGGTTATAAACCCTGTATGTGAATCCTCTTTCATGACCAAAGACCTGCGCCCATTCGTTTTCAGGCACGCCTGCACGTTCCATAATCCTGGTCACATTTTTGCGAAAAGAATGGAAAGCTTTCCTCTCGTTGATGAAGCCTCGACCGAGTTTGAAAGTTGAAAATTCTCGTCCTGCATCTGCGCCAGGCTTCTTCCCGATGCCTTCCTCATTAAATCCTGGCCAAATTCGGCCATTTTCTCCGCTTTCGCTACGTTTCAAAAGCCAGTTCAATGAGGTGTGGATCGGCACGTCCCTGACCCCTGCTGGAGTCTTGGCATCAGCGATGCGGAAAAAGGCAACTTCTCGCCCATCTGTGACATCGCTGCGAATGTCATTCCATTCGAGCGAAGCGATTTCGTCCAGACGCATGCCCGTGAACAATGCGGCGATCATGAGCTCTCGTACATCCGCGCGTTTGGGCGGCGGGTCGAATAGCATCTGAAGTTCATCAATCTCCCATGGCAAATACGGAAAGGTGTTTACGCCAGGCCGAAGTTTGACCGAGAAACCATGAAAAGGGTTGTCGCCTTCACAATGCCCGCGTTTGTGCGCCCAATCCCATAACCTTTGCAGTGTGCGAATGTGCCGATTCATAGTGGACGTCGACAAGCCAGTCTCTTGCTGACCGAAGGCAGAAACGAGCTCATCCCAGCTCATCGTGCCACTTCTCGGAGATCGCGCCCAATTCGGATTGAAGAGCTTCAAGATGTCGTAAAACTCGGCGGCATGCGCACCTTTCACACCTCGAATTGGACGGTCGCGGAAATAGCCCGCGAAGAGTTCGAATGTTGCCTTCATTTGCTGTTCTGTGTTCGTCTCCTTCTCATTACCTTTGCTCGCTTTCCATTGGCGTAAGAAGTCGGCAACCAGGTTTGAAAACGGAACGTCCCTCCGACCTGTCTCTTTAGAACGAGAGAGCAAATCCGCTTGGTCCAGAACGGCGCTTGACGGCTTCGCGCCCAAATCGCCCTGACCTCGTTTGTTCTCAACCTGTATTGCGGCAACCGTGACTTCAGCGAGCATCTCGACGAAGCGCCCGAACCAGTCACTATCAAGATCGACCGCGTACCCCCGCTTTTCCAACATCCTCGCGGCTGTACCTTCCCAACGATCAAAGTCGCGAGCACGGATCTCGTTGGCTAGGACAAGTAGGTCACGTTCAGACCGTTGAATAAATGCAGCCAAATGATCCGGCGCGTGTCCCTGCCGCCTCTTAGCCTTGTCCCTCAACGCCTTTATCGCGATTTGGTATGCGTCTTTTGCAATGGTGTGCAGTTCCTGTTCTGCGGGGGTCGCGGCATCAGTCGTGCGTAATGCTGACATCCTCTCTTCGCGCATGCGCTCCCAACGGGCGTTCCATTTCGTGATTTCTTTCAGTGCTTTACGTGAAGCCATTGCACGATCGTGTTCCCGCAATGAGAGCGTAATCTCCTTGCGGCCTTCTACCTTCTGCACGTCTTTGGGAACGGGTAATCGCAACTGCCAAAGGGAAGAGCCCGGACGTTTACCAATGTACCGATCGATCATCAGAAATGTAGCACCTATTGTAGCAGTTAGATGTAGCAATTAGACCAAAAGTGTCCGTTTTATCAATACTTTTAGGGATTCCACGGCGTTAGAAGATGATCGGCTTCGAATCCTGCCGCCCCAGCCAATTCCCGCCAGACCCGCCTGCCATGCCAATTCGGGCCCTGGCAGGACTCAATCCGACATTCCCCGGCCGCCTGACGGCAAATTGCGCCAATATCGGCGATGGCTCCGCATGTCTGGTGTCACGGCCAATTCACGTTACTTTTGGAATGCCAAATAAGTGAATGAAATTTAAAGCTTCTCTATGGGCAATTTCACGTTACACTCCCCCTTGTGAAAAGGTGGGGCGCGTTAAAACGCTGGAAGGAAACGGGGCGCTATGCGTTCCAGGAAGGGCGGTTTCCCCATGGCCGCCAGCCAAGCGAGGTTTATCGACAGGACAATGTCCAAGGATTTGGCGACGCGACCGGAGTTTGAGCGCTTGCTCGCTGCCGAAGTGGAGAGGATCCTTGGCGATCCTCTCTTTCAGCGTTCGCCAGTCCTCAGCCGGCTGCTCGTCTATCTGCGCGACCAGTCGCTCAATCCGGATGCGCCGCCAACCACGCAATTTTCCATTGCCGTAGACGGTCTGGGCCGGCGCGAAGACTATGACCAGGACGCCGAATCCTATGTCCGCGTGCAGATCTCGCGGTTACGCAAGTCGCTGGCCGACTATTACACCCGCCATCAGCCATTCGAAGAACTCTGCGTAGTCATTCGCCACGGCGAGTATGCGCTCCGGCTTGCGCCGATAGAGCGCGCCTATCCTGAGCAGCATAGCGGCCGCGCCTCGGCTTCGCCCGCTGACGAAGTGGCTATTGAAGACGGTAACGGTGAAAAGGCTCAGCACAATTCAGCGTCTGTGCCCTTTCTATCTATTTTTGCGGTCGCCGCTGCTCTTGTCGCCATTTGGGCCACGTTCTCATACCTTCCGGGCTGGTTGCAGGGACCACCACCAATATCGGGACCGCCCAGGGTTTCGGTTACTATCGAGGGGGACGGAGAGGTCTCAACAGGCGAGGACTTCGAGGATCTGGCGCCGCAGACAAATCTGGCAATACGCAAGGCAATCGCTTCCTCGGTGATCACCAGGGGCGGCAGTCTAGGCGAATCCAGCTACGATCTCTGGATAAACCTCAGTGCGGGCACTCGAGAGAAGCCAGAAGCATTCCTCCGGCTCACCAATGCTGACGACTTCGTTCTCTTTGCCGACACCATTTCAATCTCGGGCGGGCAGGAGCGTTTCGCCAGCGACCTGACCATGGCTCTTGAAGCTGTTTTTTCAGCCGCGGGTGTGATCGCGATGGATTTGAACGAACGCTTCGAAGACCGCGCTCCCGAAACGGCATTCGAATGCTTTCTGCGCATCGAATCCGCACGGTCGATCGGGCTTTCCATCGATAGCGAGCTTGATCGATGCATGACGCAGTTCGCTGACAGCCAATATGCCGCCTATTGGCTGGCACGGCGGGGATTCATCGAATACCAGACCGAAGCATTCGCAGGAAACCCCATAGAGCGTGGAAGCGGCGGCTGGGACAACTTGGTGGCGGCGCTTTCGCGGGACCGGTACAATTATTTCGCCAATGCCCTTGCCGCGAAAGTAGAGCTCGCGAGCGGCAATTGCGAGCAAGCCAAGGTCTATGTTGAACGCGCTGTCGAACGAAGCGTTACAAATCCCGGCCTTAACGTCTCGGTTATCGTCGATGCGCTTCCGTGCTTCGACGATCGGGAAGTTGCCTCCGCTGCCTACAAAGAAACTCTGAGCGATCTGATTGCCCGGCACCCGGATCCAGACTCAGTCTTGAGACTTTACCTGGTGTTTGCAGCGCTTGAGCTCGGGCGCACCGACAAGGCACGCGAACTCTTGCGGAGCGGTATCGCTAACGCACCGGGCGAAGGTGGTATGGCAAGGACATTCGTCTTGCTGAAACAGGCACTTGGCCTGGAAGGTGAAGGTAAAGCTTCGGCTGCCGATATGGCCGAGCTACGCAAATGGGTCGGCCAGTATTTCTGGAACCCCAAGTCGCAGGACGCGATACTCGGCAACATCTCAGCTAGCTAAGCGAATTAGCAAAGCCTCAAGGGCTTCGCATCGCTTCCGCCTAGCACCCGAAAAAGACAGAATCAGAGCCGAATCAAGCGTGTATGCCCGTGAAACGGTATTACCCACGCATTAACCCATTCCCGATCCTTAACCACAATTAACCACCAGAGCGACAGCATTTCAGGCGTTTATGGGAAACGGAGCGTTACATTCGCTGTTTGAAACTAATATTTCTTGCCGGTTTGGTACACTGTCGACGACAATAAACGAGGTCCCGCATAAATGCCGGCCTCGGCGGCCGATAGAACCAGGGCTTGTCGAGGCGATTTGAAGTGATTGCAGACGTTTTAAATGCGGACCGGCTAAGCATTGGACGGTGTGTTATGAACTCGCAGATTCTATCAATCGGAGCAACGCCAGTCGGTGATCGCAGGCAGGGCGAACGCTTTGTCTCCGTCTTACGGGTGTGCTGCATCGAAACGTCGCAAGGCATCGGTTTTGCCATGTTGCGAAACATCTCCGCCAATGGTGCGCAAATCGAAGCTGATATCGACGATCCGGTCGGTTCGCCGATCTGCTATTTCTTCGACGACAGCGTCCGTATCGAGGCAGAAATCGCCTGGAAGAAAGACGGCCGCGTCGGTCTGGCCAATCGCAAAGAAGAGCCATCCGCGACACAGAATTTTCCGCGAAGAGCCCTTCGCGTCCCGCTTTCTGAAAAAGGAAGGATCTGGGTCAACGGCAAGCAGAGCGAAATCAACGTCGCCAATATCTCGCAGACAGGCGCGTTGCTGCTTGGCAGTTTCGATTTTCCGAACGGCACTCTGCTCTCGCTGGAGCTCGGTTCACTGGTCCTGGAAAACGTCACGGTCAAATGGACTTCGAACAACTCGACCGGCGTCAAGTTCGATCGGCCGCTGCATATGCGCGATCTCAAGCTGATCGTTGAAGAACGGCGCCAGCGCCTGGAGGCGGAAGGCACGCAGGAAGAGCATACGCAAGTCGCTGCCGGACAGCACTATCCAACCTATCTGCGCCGCGCCTGATTGCAGGAAGACAGAACCCGCCGAGCCTTCAGGCGTCGGGTATGGGAGTGTGGGGCCCGCCAGCCTCGCAGATTTCCCATAGTGCCGCGATAATCTGGAGCACGTCCTTGTCGACCAGGCGATAATATCTGGCTTGCCCTTCGGGCCGCACAGTTACCAATCCGGAATCGCGAAACTTGGCGAGATGCTGCGACACCGCCGATTGCGACATGCCGGCAAGCTCGACCAATTCGCCAACCGTCACTTCATCGTCCGACATGCGGCACAGCATCAACAGCCGCTCCGGATGAGACAAAATACGAAGACGGCTGGCCATTGCGTCCGCATTGCTGCGCATCAAGTCCAATGGCATCTTCTTATTCATTGTTTCTCCGTACCGCAGAGATCCAGAAGTCTGCGGCCATTGGAGTGCACATTCAGCTTTTCAGCCAGACTCGCAAGATAAATGCGACAATGCCCAGACCGGCAACGCTCGCGCCCCAGATGCCAGCCATCCATAACAGACGCCTCCAAAGAGAAGTCTTGCCGGCCTCAGTCCGGTGCGATGCCATCAATGATAGCCCTCCTTGCCGACCTTGCCGCGGAAGACCCAATAGGCCCAGCCGGTATAGGCAAGGATCAGCGGCATGGTAATCGCCACGCCGATCAGCATGAAGACCTGGCTGCGGAGCGGCGCCGCAGCATCCCAGATCGTGACGCTGTCAGGCACGACATAAGGCCACATGCTTACGCCCAGCCCAATCATGCCAAGCAGGAAGATACCGAGCGAAAGGAGGAAGAGTGAGGCCTCCCACCGCATGCGCAAACCCCAGAACAGGAGCGCGGCGATAATTGCGGTCAGGACGGGCACCTGCGCCGCGAACAGCACATTGGGCATGGCGAACCAGCGCTGCCAGTATTTCGCGTCCAGCAGAGGCGTGTAGAGGCTTACGGCAAGCAGCAGCAGCAAAGTCGCTATCATCGCGCGTAGCGTCAATCGGTAGGCATGATCCTGCGCGCTGCCTTCGGTCTTCCACACGAGCCAGGTAGAGCCAAGCAGCGCATAGCCTGCAACGACCCCCAGCCCGGTCAGCAGCGTATAGGGCGTCAGCCAATCCCACCAACTGCCGGCATAGGCCCGGTCGGCCACCGTGATCCCCTGCAAAATCGCGCCCAGGATCATGCCCTGGGTGAGCGCGGCAACCAGCGAGCCGCCGCTGAAAGCCATATCCCAGAAGGCGCGGTGTCCCGGATCGCGCCAGCGAAATTCGAAGGCGACCCCGCGGAAAACCAGGCCCAGCAGCATGGCGATCACCAGTGGATAAGTGGCCGGGAGAATGATCGCATAGGCCAGCGGAAAGGCGGCGAAGAGCCCGCCCCCGCCCAGCACCAGCCAGGTCTCGTTCCCGTCCCACACAGGCGCGATGGAATTCATCGCCTGATCCCGCTCCTCCCCCACGGCGAAGCTGGGGAAGAGGATGCCGATGCCGAGATCGAACCCGTCCATCACGACATAGGCGAAGATGCCGAAGGCGATGATGAACGCCCAGATCATCGTGAGATCGATGCTCATTGTCCGTCTCCCCCATCGGCCGCGGAATCTTGCGGTGGAATCGCCTGTTTTTGCGCAGGACCGGGCGTAATCCCGGCAGAACGTATGGGCCCTTCCTGCGTCTCGTCCCCTTCCAGCTGGGCCTTCGGGGCGACTTTCATGAGCCGCAGGAGATACCAGGTGCCGGTGCCGAACACCGCGAAATAGACGAATATGAAGGCCAGCAGCGAGGCACCGACAGCCGGCGCGTCGAGCGGAGAGGCCGATTGCGCGGTGCGCAGCAGGCCATAGACCGTGAAAGGCTGGCGGCCGACTTCGGTGACGATCCACCCGGCGATGACGGCGACGAAGCCCGATGGCCCCATCACCAGCGCCGCCTTGTGCAGCACGGGCCATTCATAGAGCCGCCCGCGCCAGCGCGCGATCAGGCTCCACAGCCCCAGCCCCAGCATCGCAAAGCCCAGCCCCACCATGATGCGGAAGGCCCAGAAAACCACGCCCACGGGCGGATGATCCTCTTTCGGGATCGTATCGAGCCCCGCCAGTGGCGCATTGGGATCGTGCTTGAGAATGATCGAGGACGCCTTGGGAATCTCTATCGCATAGTCGACGCGCTGTTCCTTGCTGTTCGGGATCCCGGCAACGATGAACGGCGCCCCGTCCGGATGGCTCTGATAATGGCCTTCCATCGCCATCACCTTGGCCGGCTGATGCTCCAGCGTGTTGAGCCCGTGCATGTCGCCTGCAAAGATCTGGATCGGGGCGACCAGGGCGGCCATCCACATGGCCATGGAGAACATCTTGCGCGCATGCGCGTTCTGCCTGTCCTTCAGCAGATGCCACGCGCCCACTGCCCCCACCACGAAGGCCGTGGTCAAATAGGCCGCAATCACCGTGTGAACCAGGCGGAACGGGAAGCTGGGATTGAAGACGATGTCCCACCAGCTGTCGCCAGGCAGGAACTGCCCATTGGCGCCCATTTCAAAACCGGCCGGCGTCTGCATCCAGCTGTTCACCGAGAGGATCCAGAAGGCGGAAACCGCAGTGCCAGCCGCCACCATCAGCGTGGCGATGAAGTGCAATTTCTTGCCTACCCGTTCCAGCCCGAACAGCATGACGCCCAGAAAGCCTGCCTCCAGGAAGAAGGCCGTCAGCACTTCATAGGCCATTAGCGGGCCGATCACCGGCCCTGCCTTGTCCGAAAAGACCGACCAGTTCGTGCCGAACTGATAGGACATGACGATGCCGGAGACGACGCCCATCGCAAAGGCGACCGCGAAGATCTTCAGCCAATATTTGAACAGGTCGAAATAGAGCGCCTTGCCCGTCTTGAGCCATAGCGCCTCCAGCACGGCGAGATAGCTCGCCAGACCGATCGAGAATGCGGGAAAGATGAAGTGGAAGCTTACGGTGAAGGCGAACTGGATGCGCGCCAGCAAGAGGGCATCGGCATTTTCGAACATCGGCTCAACCTTTCACCCGCGCAGTTTGCGCGTGACGCCAGCGGTAGAAAGTCTTCTCCGAAACGCCCAGTTCACGGCAGCTGACACATACGCCCGCGCCGCGGGAAATTCGCCGCTGAATTTCGCGGCATTTGCGTTCCTTGTCGACGATTTCGGCCATATCAATCAATCCCCTGGATCCGATCTATTCCGCCCCTGAGCTTCATTGCAGCAGCGCCATCCCGCTTTGCATCAGCATGTAGAGCGCGACGGCGACAATGATTGCGGAGAACAGCGTGTTGAGCTGGCCCTTGCGGGCCGAAAGGCGCTTCGAAACGGCAGTTCCCAGCGCGCTGCCGGCGATGCCGCCGGCGATGAACGTGATTGCCAACGGCCAATCTATCAGGCCCGAAACGGCATAATTGACCGCAGTCGTCAGGCCGAAAGCGGAGACGGCCACCAGCGACGTGCCGATCGCGCGGTGGATCGCCATGCTGGTGGACGCGACAAGGCCCGGTACGATCAGGAATCCGCCGCCAATCCCGAAAAAGCCCGACAGGGCGCCGGTGCCTGCACCATAACCCAGAACCTTGCCGAGATTATCACGGTTGCAGACAACGCTTTCGGGCCCTTCCCGCCCGCGCGATCGATACATCACGACCGCGACCGCAAGCATCAGTATGGCGAACAGGAACAGCAGGCCCTGCCCGTCGAATGCCTTGCCAGCCGTGGAGCCGGCCAATGCCCCGATCACACCGGCGGCAGCAAAAGTGGCACCGCAGCGCCAGTTCACATTTCCGATGCGCGCGTGATTGAACAGGCCCGACAAGGCGTTGACCGCCACTGCCAGGGCGCTGGTGCCGATGGCGATATGCGGGCTCTTCACCCCGACCACATAGACCATCAGCGGCACGGCCAGGATCGAGCCGCCCCCGCCGACCAGGCCGAGGGTGAAGCCCACTGCAACGCCGCTGATCGCTGCGAGCACAAAGTGCAGTTGGTCGATCACGAACCCGCCCCCGTCTAGATCACATCGACCGGGATCTTGATGTAGCTGATGCCGTTATCCTCCGGCTCCGGCATGTGGCCGGCGCGGATATTCACTTGAACCGAAGGCAGGATCAGCCGCGGCACGGAAAGCGTTGCATCGCGCTCCGTCCGCATTTTCACGAAGTCTTCCTCGCTCACCCCGTCATGCACATGGACATTGTCCCGGCGTTCGGCGGCAACGGTGGTTTCCCACTCATAGGTGTCGCGCCCGGGCGCCTTGTAATCGTGACACATGAACAGGCGGGTTTGATCCGGCAGGCTGAGCAGACGGCGGATCGAACGGAAAAGCGTCGCAGCGTCTCCGCCCGGGAAATCGGCGCGCGCCGTGCCGTAATCGGGCATGAATAATGTGTCGCCCGCAAATACTGCATCGCCGATAATATAGGCCATGTCCGCCGGCGTATGCCCGGGAACGTGCAGCACGATCCCCTCGATCTCGCCAAGCCGGAAAGTCTCGCCATCCTCGAACAGGCGATCGAATTGCGAGCCGTCCCGCCGGAAAGCGCCGCCGGCGTTGAACATCTTGCCGAACACGTCCTGCACGGTGGTGATGTGCGCGCCGATCGCCAGCGTCCCGCCCAGTTTTTCCTTCAGATAGGGTGCGGCCGAAAGATGGTCCGCATGGGCATGGGTTTCGATCAGCCAGGTGACGTTGAGCCCCTGATCCTTCACATATTCGATGACCCGGTCGACCGATGCGTGAGAGGTTCGCCCTGCCTCGGGATCGTAATCCAGCACTGAATCGATCACCGCGGCTTCCATCGTCGCCGGGTCGTGCACGACATAGGTGATGGTGAATGTCGGTTCGTCGAAGAACCCCTGTACAACAGGGCGTTTCGCCGGATCTTCCAGCGCCCGCGCAACCAGCTGCGATGCAGCGGCAAGCGCGGAATCGGCTTTCGGGAGTTCGGTGTTCATGCGGGATCTCCTTACTCACATTAGCTAATCATAATATACTAATCAGTCAAGGGCGCAATTCGCTTGCAGGCGGCCGCAGCGCGCAGCATTTTCCTCACACACCCGGCCCGTGCGTGATAAGCACCCGGCAGACCCGGATAGCGAGAGGAACACCGATGTCAGAACCCACAGTTACACTTGCTTTTTTCAAGCTGAATGTCGCCGACATGGACAAGATGCTCAAATTCTACAGCGACGTCTTCGGCTTCAAGGTAACGGCGACGTTCGATGTCGATGAATTCCTCGAACATATTCTTGGCCTGCCCGGACAGGAAAGCGGGCCGAACCTGATGCTCGTCCAGTTCAAGGATGGACGCGATGTCGCAGTCGGCCCGGGGCACGGCCCCATCGGCCTGGTGACGGACGATATCGCAGCATTGCATGACAAGGCATTGGCCGCAGGCGGCAAGGAACACACCGCGGTATTCGCGCTGGGCGAAGTCCAGCTTTCCATTGTCCTCGATCCCGAAGGTCACGAGATCGAATTGCTGCAGATGGGCTGAGCCCGGCCCTTCGGGCTATTCCGCGCCCTCACCCGTACCGGGCACCAGGATCATCGTATCGCCTTCGACCCGCCAGGAGCCCAGGCGCCTGAGCAGGTTCATGCCGAGCACATTGGTGCGGCCGATATTGGGGGCGATCGCCGCATCGAGCCCGCTCGCGGAGATATTGCCTAGCTGCAGATCGTCGATCGTCGCGACCTGGGCCTGAACCGGCCCGTTGGCCGTCTGCATCACGATGGGCATCCCGCCGCGCCTGGGCTCCAGCCCGGCTGCGGCGGCCGTATCGGTATTGAGCGTGGTAATCGTCGCCCCGGTATCGACCAGAAACGCTGCCGGCACGCCGTTCACCTCGGCGCGCACCCAGAAATGCCCGTCCGGGGCCAGCGGGATGCGCGTTTCCCCTCCGGCCACGGTCTGCTCCGGCAGGCCGAGTTCGGGAATCGCCATTTCGAAACGCGGATCGAAATGCGCAACCTGCAGCACAACAAGCACCAGAATGGCCGCCAGCGAGAAGGTCGATCCCACCCGCATCATGCCGCCCGCATAGGGCAGCGTTCGCCTGAGCATGGCGCCTGCGACGCCCGTCGCCACTGCCAGCACCGTGGCCACCAGCAAGGCCGAATGGGGAATTTCCGCGATCGCTGCGGTCAGCTCTTGCCAGATCGAAGGGAGGGCCATTCACATCATATAGGCAATGATGGCCCGGCGTGCCATGCATCAGCGTGCGGTAAGCTTCAGGCCGCGTCCTGAACGGTGTTTCTGCCGCCTGCCTTTGCGGCATAAAGCGCCGCATCGACCTTCGCCAGGACGCTGCCGACATCGTCGCCTGGCCGCCACAGCACAAAGCCCACACTGATGGTGACCGGCGGCAATCCGCCCTCGCGGCTTCCCTCTTCGACTGCACCGCGCAATCTTTCGGCTGCGCTTTTCGTCTCCCCCTCGCCCACATCGGGCAGGATCCAGATGAATTCCTCTCCGCCCATGCGGCCGACAAGATCGCTTGCGCGGGCCTGATTGCGGGCGAGTTCCGCCACGCGGATCAGCACCTCGTCGCCCACCTGATGACCGTTCTCGTCATTGATGCGCTTGAAGTGGTCGATATCGAACGAAATCAAGCCCAGCGCCCGATCGCCCTGCTGCGCGCGGCGGATGCATTTTTCAAGCTGCGTGATGGTCCGGCGTCGATTGGCAAGCCCGGTAAGCGGATCGGTATGTGCCAGATATTGCGCCTCTGCAGCCAGCCGCATGGCCCGGGTGCGCTCCTTGTCCAGCGCTTCCTGGCGCTGATGATGCTCCGTCACGTCCATCACGACGCCGAAAGTGCAGGCAAGCTCGCCCGTGGGCGTGAATTCGTTGGTCGCATGCATTTTCAGGATGCGCTCATCGCTGTGCGGCGGGTGAATGCGATATTCGAAACTATAGCGGGCGTGGTCCTTGGCATGATGCGCAAGATTGCTGAACAGCTCTTCCCCGCCATCGGGCAACAGGCTCATCAGATCGCCGGGATCGCGGCCCCGGGCCGGATTCAGCCCGTTGATCAGATACATCTGGCGCGACCAGTCCTGCGCGCCCGATCGCGGGTCGTAACGCCAGCGGCCGATACGCCCGATTTCCTCGGCCATGTTCAGCATCAGCAGGTTCTCGCGCATCCGCGCATTGCGCGCCTTCAGCCGCAGGGCCAGCCGGTTGTGGCGCATCAGCAATGCCGCCAGCGGCAGGCAGGTCGCCAGCATCAGCAGCATCAGGCCCTGCACGATCAGGGCGCTTTGTATCTGCGGGAAGTCCAGGAATGCCGCCGGCGACTTCCCGCCATGCGACTGGAACGTGGCCGCCACGCCGAATGCGAAAACGCCCGTCGACGCGGCCAGCTGGCCATAACGCACGACACTGAAGACCAGGGCGGCAAGCACCAGCGGAGTGAGCGAGACGATCGATGTCTTGAGCACCAGCAGCGAAAGCGCAAAGATCGCCAGAGCGTATATCCAGAAGCCCGTGGGCAGAAGTCTCGTTTCACCGCGGCGGGGTGCGCCGCGCGAATTGACCCAAGCGAAGAGCGAGACCAGCAGCGGGGCAACGACTGCAGAGGCGAGCGAAGTGGCCAGGATCCGCCATGCGCCCGGCTCCCAGCCGCCGACATCCTGGAACGGGGACGAAATGACGGAACCGACTGCGCCGCCCAGGACCGCGCTCATGAACAGCAGGGTCAGATCGCGCAGATTGAGCGATGCGAAGGGTCTGCGCCCCATGATGCGCTTGGCGAGCACCACCACGACCAAAGGCTCGGCGGCGTTGGCCAGGGCATAGCCGATCATCGCCGGCGGGCTCGTTCCGTTGAAGGTGCTCAGCGCGATGCTGGCCGCGGCAATTCCCAGCAAATAGGCAATGCGCTCACTGCTGGGCGTGCTGAACAGAACCGCCACGGCCAAGGCGCCGGGGACCCAGAACAGCGGAATCGACTCTCCGTCCACCATCAGCCAGCTCGAACCTGCTGCGAGGGCGAACCATGCTAGTGCGACCAAAACTGCGAGAGCTTTGTGATTTATTGGGCGTTTCATTGCCGCCGGCACTCCTCTTCACAGATAGAGTACCGGCCAGCGATGAAGACATGGTAAATGCGGCGGTTACGGGATTTACCGCATTATTACGTATTTCCGCGCTTTCGCACCTGCTGCGTCAGGCGGCGTTCGCCTGACGTTGCTGCGCCTCGAGATTGAGCATCTCGGCAAGCAGGAAAGCCAGTTCCAGCGATTGCGCCGCATTGAGGCGCGGATCGCAATGCGTGTGATAGCGGTCCGCCAGCCGTTCGTCGGTGATCGCCACGGCGCCGCCGGTGCATTCGGTGACATCCTGGCCGGTCATTTCGACGTGAATGCCGCCCGCATGGGTGCCTTCCGCCCGGTGAACCGCGAAGAAGCCCTTCACTTCGGACAGAATGCGGTCGAACGGCCGCGTCTTATAGCCGCTTTCCGCCTTGATCACATTGCCGTGCATCGGGTCGCAAGACCATACGACAGGATGGCCTTCCCGCTTCACGGCACGCACCAGCTTGGGCAGCCCGGCTTCGACCTGTTCGTGGCCGAAGCGGCTGATCAGCGTCATCCGCCCGGCTTCGCGCGCAGGATTAAGCGTATCGAGCATGCGCAGCAGCGCATCGGGTTCCAGGCTCGGCCCGCATTTCATGCCGATCGGATTGCCGACACCGCGCAGATATTCGACATGGGCGCTGCCTTCGAAGCGCGTCCGGTCGCCGATCCACAGCATATGCGCGCTGGTATCGTACCAATCGCCGGTCAGTGAATCCTGGCGCGTCAGGGCCTGCTCGTAAGGCAGCAGCAGCGCTTCATGACTGGTGTAGAAACCGGCGCTCTTGAGCTGCGGCGCATGTTCGGGATCGATCCCGCAGGCTTCCATGAAGTCCAGCGCCTCGCCTATCCGGTCGGCCACGTCCTTGAACTTGTCGGCCCAGGGGCTGCGGCCCATGAAATCCAGCGTCCAGCCATGAACCTGGCGCAAATTGGCATAGCCGCCGCCCGCGAAAGCGCGCAGCAGGTTGAGCGTGGCCGCGGCCTGACCATAGGCGCGCAGCATCCGCTGCGGATCGTTGGTCCGCTGCGCTTCTTCGAAATCGATTCCGTTGATGATGTCGCCGAGATAGCTGGGCAGCGTCACGTCGCCTTGCGTTTCCGTGGGCGAACTGCGCGGCTTGGCGAACTGGCCCGCCATGCGGCCGACCTTTACCACCGGCTGCTTGCTGGCGAATATCATCACCGCCGCCATCTGCAGCAGCACGCGGAACGTATCGCGGATATTGTTCGGGTGGAACTCGGCGAAGCTTTCCGCACAGTCGCCGCCCTGAAGCAGGAAACCGCGCCCCGCGCTCACTTCGGCAAGCTCGGACTTGAGCGCCCGCGCCTCGCCCGCAAAGACGAGCGGAGGATAGGCGGAAAGCGTATTTTCCACCTCAGCCAGCGCTTCGGGATCTTCGTAAGTCGGCAGATGCCGTGCTTCGAATTTCTTCCACCCGTCAGGGGACCAGTTCTGTACCACTTAACCG
>JAUIFP010000109.1 GCA_030430365.1 Alphaproteobacteria bacterium
CTGTTCTGGAGCTTTGTCGTGCTCGGCCTGGGGCTGTTCCTGATGGCCGGGCTGCAGACCTGGTACGGCCTCAATCCGCTGCGCCGCGTGCGCCGCGCGATCAAGCATATGCGCACCACCGGCACCAACCGCGTGACGGATCCCCTGCCGCTGGAAGTGCAGCCGATGGTGCAGGAGCTGAACGCCTTGCTGGCCCATTCGGAAAGGCAGGCGGAAGAAGCGCGCACCCATGCCGGCAATCTCGCCCATGCGCTCAAGACCCCGCTAACCGTGGTCATGAACGCGGCAACGGCGAAAGCGCCGGACCTGTCCGACACGGTGATCCGGGAAGCGACAGTGATGCGCCGCCAGGTCGATCACCATCTCGCCCGCGCGCGCGCAGTGGGCCGCCGCGCCGCCGGGCTGGCACGCGCCAATGTGCGCGATAGCGCGGATGCAGTGGAACGGGCGATGTCGCGGCTGCATGAACAGGTCCGCTTCGATATCGGCGGATCGCGCGACGCGATGGTCGCGATCGAGCGGCAGGACCTGGACGAAATGCTCGGCAATCTGGTGGAAAATGCCGCCAAATATGGTGGCGGCAGCGTATTCGTGACCATCGATGCAGAGCCGGATTCACCCGAATGCGTCGTCCTGGTTGAGGATGACGGGCAGGGCATTCCGGAAGGCGAATGGCAACGCATTTTCGATCGCGGTGCGCGGCTGGATACGGGCAAGCCCGGTACGGGGCTGGGCCTGGCGATCGTGCGCGACGTTGCCGAAATCTACGGCGGCAGCGTTGAACTGGACGAAA
The DNA here is from genome assembly GCA_030430365.1 of Alphaproteobacteria bacterium. GTDB lineage: Bacteria > Pseudomonadota > Alphaproteobacteria > Sphingomonadales > Sphingomonadaceae > Andeanibacterium. The sequence goes on from JAUIFP010000109.1 coordinate 794, forward strand.
GTGAAGACCTCGGCGGGCTGATGGTGAAGCTCATCCTGCCGCGCGCGGTAGCTTAGCGATAGCTGTGCAGCCGCTTCAGGGCAGGTTCAAGCCCGGGGCGATAGATCTGCGAACAACCTAAAAATCTGCATCGGAGATGAGAGATGCCCATCATTCGCCCCGCGCTGGCGATTGCCGCAGCGCTCGCCATAGGTGGCTGTTCGACTTACGGATCGCACGGATATGGCGGCGTCAGCGTCGGCCATCGCAGCCATTACAGCAGCTATTACGGCTGGTACGACGATTACTATTATCCTGGCGTCGGCTATTACATTTACGACCGCAAGGGCCACCGCCATCGCTGGAGCGACAGGCATCGCCGCTATTGGGAAGGCCGCCGCCATTCCAAGCGGGCGCATGCGAACTGGAGCGGCTATCGCTATCACCGCAGAGATTTGAGAGATCAGCGGCGCGAGGCGCGTGCCCGCCATGAGCGGCGGGAGTGGCGTGCGGAAAGGCGCGAAGACCGGCGGGAATGGCGCCGCGATAGGCGGGAGGACCGCCGCGAATTGCGCCGTGAACGCCGTGACGACGACCGGGGCCGTTATGCCGGCCGCCGCGACCGCGACCGGGACGGTGATCGGCGCGGCTGGAGCCGCGGCCGTGGCGGCGATGACCGCCAGGGGCGCCGCGACAGGCGGGACCGCAGGCCGAACGAATAGTTCGCCTGGGTGCCGGGCCCACCGGCCCGGTTCAGCCCGCGGGGCTCGTCTCGCTCTTTGTTTCGGCTCCTGAGGCGCCCTCATCCCGGGCGGCCTGGCGCCGCCAATAGGAAGCCAGCAAGCTGCCGATGCAAACATGCCAAACCGCCGACAGGGCCGCCGGAACGGGCGCGAGCGCGGCCTGCACGGCGTTGGGGAACTGCGCGGCGAAGGCCGGCGTCTTGGCCAGGCCGGATCCCAGCCCGCTATTCTGCATGCCCACTTCGATGCAGATCGTGCGCCGCACGGATGGCTCCATGCCCAGCAATTTCGCGCTCAGATAGCCCAGCGCAAAGCCGAATGCGTGCAGCAGGAAGGTCGCGATCAGCAGCTGCCCGGCATGTTCGCGGATCAGGTCTTTCGCGCCGCCCACGATCCCGCCCACGATGAGCACGACCAGGACGATCGCGATCAGCGGCAGCCAGCCCGAAATGGCGCGTGCGGCCTTGGGAAACGCTTCGCTGGCCAAAGTACCGGCAATCACCGGCACGAGCACGATGGCGACCATGCTGCGGAACAGGTTCCAGCGGTCGATTTCAACATAGGCCCCGGCCAGTTCCCCGGTCAGCAGGGGGGTAAGCACCACGGCGACAAGGGTGGAGGCCATCGTCATGGCGACCGACAGCGCAAGGTTGCCGCGCGCCAGATAGGTCACGATGTTGGATGCCGTTCCGCCCGGGCAACAGGCAACCAGGATCAGCCCAACGGCCAGGCCCTTTTCCAGTCCCATCGCCGATGCAATGGCAAATCCCGTAAGCGGCATGATTGCGAATTGCGCGGCCACGCCCAGTGCGAAACAGCGCGGCATATGCAGCAATTGCCGGTAATCCGCGAAACTCAGCGTCAGCCCCATCGCCAGCATGATCAGCCCGAGGGCGACCGACAATAGCGGCTGGCCCAGGATGGTGATCCCGCCATCGGTCATCCAGGTGAACAGGCCCGGCACGAACCAGGCCAATGCCACGCCTGCCAGTGTCAGCACGGCGAAATTGTTGGTGATGGCCCGCAGCATCGTTCCCCCCATTGCCGCGACCGGTCGCGATCATCCGGCTCCTTGCCTGGAAGCCGGCAAGCGCGGTTCTATTCTGCGCAGGCGCCCCGCGTCCAGAAGAACTGGCCGCCCATGGAGGCGAACACCATGGCTTGCTCTTCCACGGAAACGGGCTCGAGCGGGATCAGCTGCATGGCCGGGGTGATGACCAGGGCGCCGTCTTCGAACGCGTAGCTCCCATCCTTGTCGACCGGGGTCGAAGGATTGTTCTGATATTTCAGCGTTCCATCCGCATTGAAGACATAGTTGATCTTCTCTTCAGTCAGGGTGTCCCCGCCTTCGTAGCGGTCATAACACCATTCCCCCTGCAGGAATTCGCCGGTCAATTCGGCGGATGCGGCGGCAGGCGCTTCGGCAGTTTCCTGCGCGGCATCTTCAGCGGCCGGAGCGGTTTCTCCGCCCCCGGAACATGCCGACAGGGCGGCGATCGCCGAAATGGCGATGATATTGGTCAGTTTCATGGGCTTCTCCCTCTGGCTTCACCGGCGTCCCTGCCGGGCTTGTGGGTCTTGCGCTTCCCAGCCTTACTTGCTGGCCGCCTGCATGTGATGGCGGATCACTTCGTCGATCACGAAGCGAATGAACTTTTCGGAAAATTCAGGGTCCAGATCGGCTTCCTCCGCCAATGCCCGCAACTTCTGAATCTGGAATTGCTCGCGCCCCGGATCGCTGGCGGGAAGGCCGATCTTGGCCTTGTGCTCCCCCACTGCCTGAGTGATGCGGAAGCGTTCTGCGAGCATGTGAATCAGGGCGGCATCGATATTGTCGATGCTCTTGCGGAAGCCTGCGAGTGCCGGATCTGATGGGGTTTCCTGCGTCATATTCCCTGCCGTTGATGGCTGTTTCGGGTCTGATATAGAGGCCATGCGCGACTTGGTAGCAGCTATTCGACGCTTGCCAAGCAGGCTGACAGGTTACATGGCCCTTTTGCATGACTGCCGACGTTGTTCCGTTACCCCTCAGAGAGACCGACAATCCGGCCACGCTGGATCCGATTCTGTCCCTCACCGCTACTGCGATGAATTCCGTGAATTCGGTCATTCTGGAAAGAATGCAGAGCGAAATTCCGCTCATTCCCGCACTTGCAGGCCATCTGATTTCCGGCGGCGGAAAGCGGATGCGTCCGATGCTGACGCTCGCCGGTGCCGAATTGCTGGGCTATCAGGGCGCGCGCCATCACAAGCTGGCCGCTGCAGTGGAATTCATTCACACCGCCACGCTGCTGCATGACGATGTCGTGGACGGGTCCGACCTGCGCCGGGGCAAGGAAGCGGCCAATATCATCTTCGGCAATCCGGCCACGGTGCTGGTGGGCGATTTCCTGTTCAGCCGCGCGTTCGAGCTGATGGTGGAAGATGGCAGCCTGAAAGTGCTGAAGATCCTCTCCGGCGCCTCCGCGATCATCGCCGAAGGCGAAGTGGACCAGCTGACCGCGCAGCGCCAGATCGAAACCAGCGAGGAACGCTATCTCTCGATCATCGGATCGAAGACGGCGGCGCTGTTCGCTGCGGCAAGCCGGATTTCCGCCGTGGTGGCCGAAAGGCCGGAGGCGGAAGAACAGGCACTGGACGATTACGGGCGCAATTTGGGCATCGCCTTCCAGTTGGTCGACGATGCGATCGATTACGATTCCGACGAAGCCGAAATGGGCAAGGCCAAGGGCGACGATTTTCGTGAAGGCAAGATGACCCTGCCGGTGATCCTGGCCTATGCGCGCGGCACGGATGAAGAACGCAGCTTCTGGCGCGACGCCATTATCGGGCACCGCAGCTCGGACGAAGATCTTGCCCATGCCGTGGAACTGATCGGCAGGCACGAGGCCGTGTCGGCCACACGCGACCGTGCGCGCCATTTCGCCCAGCGCGCAATCGATGCGCTGGCGATCTTCCCTGCCAGCAAGGCACGCGATGCGATGGTGCAAGCCGCGCAATTCGCTGTCAGCCGGGGATACTGACGGGCGCGGGTCATGGCCGCGCTGCCTATTCATTCCGTCCTGCCCGATTTGCTCGGCGCGCTGCGCGGAGGAAATTCGGCTGTGCTGATTGCGCCGCCGGGCGCAGGCAAGACCACAGCCGTGGCGCCCGCATTGCTCGACCAGGAATGGTGTAGCGGCACGGTGATCCTGCTCAGCCCGCGCCGTGTGGCCGCACGTGCCGCTGCGGAACGCATGGCCGAACTGATGGGGGAGAAAGCAGGCGAAACGGCCGGCTATCTCACCCGGCTGGACAGCAAGCGTTCGGCCAAGACGCGGATATTGGTGATGACGGAGGCGATCTTCGTCTCGCAGATACTCAAGGATCCGGAACTGGCAGGCGTCTCTGCCGTGCTGTTCGACGAAGCGCATGAGCGGCATCTCGATAGCGATCTTGGACTGGCGCTGGCGATCGAGAGCCAGCAGGTGCTGCGCGAGGATCTGCGCCTGCTGGTGATGTCTGCCACCATCGACGGCGCGCGTTTTGCAGGGCTTCTGGGGCCGGATTCACCCGTCATCGAAAGCGAGGGCAAGGCATTTCCGCTCAGGATCGAATGGCTCGGTGCCCGTGCTGAAGTGAGGACGGAAGATGCGATGGCCAGCGCGATTCTGTCCGCCTGGCGGGAAGAGGAAGGTGACATTCTGGCGTTCCTTCCCGGCATGCGTGAAATCGAGCGGGTGCGAGAGAGAATGGCTGAAAAGCTGCCCGATGCAGTGGTGCTTCCGCTTCACGGACAGGTCGATCCGGCGGCGCAGAGGACGGCAATTCGCAAGGATACCGCGGGGCGCCGCAGAATCGTGCTGGCGACCGCGATTGCCGAAACCTCAATCACACTTGAGGGTGTGTCCGTAGTGGTCGATTCGGGTCTTGCGCGCGGTGCCGAATTCGATGTGGCGGCGGGCGTTACTCATCTGGTCACAAGGCGCGCCAGCCAGGTTGCTGCGGCGCAGCGTGCAGGACGTGCGGCGCGGCAGGGGCCGGGCGTTGCCTACCGCTTGTGGGAAGAGGCGGCTCATGCCGGCAGGATGGAATTCGATCCGCCGGAAATCCTCACCGCGGATCTCTGTTCGCTCACGCTCACCCTGGCGCAATGGGGCGCGGGAGACCCCAGGAAGCTCGCCTGGATCGATCCGCCGCCCGATGCGGCCCTGGCGGCGGCGCAGCATCGGCTGAGGGCGCTGAGCGCGCTGGATGAAGACGGACGCATCACCGATTTCGGGCGCTGCCTTGCGCAATTGCCGCTGGAACCGCCCCTGGCCGCCATGGTGCTGATGGGGGCACAGGCCGGTAACGCACGCGATGCGGCGCGGCTGGCGCTCTTGTTGCAGGAGCGCAGCCTTGGCGGCCGCGGAGAAGACCTGTCCCAGCGTCTCACGCGCTGGAACTCGGACCGCTCGAAACGCGCGGAAGCCTCCCGCAAACTGGCCGATGGCTGGGCGAAGAGGGCTGAGAAGCTCGTTCAGCATCGTAAGGATGGGGACGTCAATCCCGGTATCCTGCTTGCACGTGCTCTGCCGGACAATCTCGCAAAGCGCCGCGACGGCAGCGGGGAAAGCTGGCTTGCCGCCGGGGGCAGGGGCTATGTGCTCGATCCCGCTTCTCCGCTGGCAAGTGCTGAATGGCTCGCGATCGGGGATGCACAGGGGCAGGCCAAAGGGGCACGGATCATGGCGGCCTGGCCGCTTTCTGCGCAGGAAGTCGAGAACGCTCTGGCAGAGCGTATCGAGCGGCGCAGTGTGGTCAGATGGAATGCGTCCGAGCAGCGGGCCGAGGCGCGGCTGGAACGGCGGCTGGGCGCAATTACGCTGGCCAGCGGGCCGGACCCGGAACCGGATAGCGAAGCCGTTGCCGCGTTGCTTGTGGAAAAAGCTCTGGAAAACCTTGGGGAGTTTCTGCCGAAAACTCTGCTGGCCCGTGGAAAACATGCCGGAATTGCCGCTCTCGCGCCGGAGAAGCTGGCGGCAGAGGCTGACGAATGGCTTGCGCCATTGCTCCATGGCCGCCGCGATCTCGCCTTGCGCAAAAGTCCCGTTGCCGATGCCGTGCTTGGCCGGTTGGACTGGAACGAGAGGCAAACGCTCGACAAGCTGGCCCCGCGTGAATGGGTGAGCCCGGCCGGCAGCCACCATCCTATTGATTACGCGGCCGAAGGCGGGCCCAGCGTGGAAGTGCGGGTGCAGGCCTTGTTCGGCCTCGATACGCATCCGTCCATCGGGCAGGGCTCAGCTGTGCCGTTACTATTGCAGCTTACCAGTCCGGCAGGCCGCCCGATCCAGGCGACGCGCGATCTGCCCGGCTTCTGGCGTGGCAGTTGGCGCGATGTGGCGAAAGACATGAAGGGCCGCTATCCCAAGCATCGCTGGCCAGAACAGCCGTGGTTGGAAAAGCCCAGTTTCAAGACGAAGAACGCTTTTGCGCGCGATGGCTCTTGATTTGCGGCGCAGTTTTCGGAAAAGCGAGTCCCTATGAGCGCACGCATCTATCAACGCCCGAAAAATGCCATGCAGTCCGGCAAGGCGCAGACCGACGAGTGGGTCCTGGAGTTCGATCCGGCCGAGGCAAAGAAGCCCGATCCGCTGATGGGCTGGGCCGGCAGCGGGGATATGAAGCAGCAATTGCAGCTCAAATTCTCCAGCAAGGACGCGGCGAAAGCCTATGCCGAGAAATACGGCATTTTCGCGCGGGTCCATGCGACGCCGCCCAAGGGGCTCAAGATCCAGGCCTACGCCGACAATTTCCGCTGAACTGCAGCCGTTGGTTGCATTTTAGCCGTTCCGCGGCCATATGGGCGGCGGGAGTCGGGTGGACGTTTGCGTTCGCTCACCGGGTCAGGTCCGGAAGGAAGCAGCCCAGGTGGATTGCGGCGGGTCGCTCGGCTCCTCTACCATCCT
>JAUIFP010000019.1 GCA_030430365.1 Alphaproteobacteria bacterium
TCATGCGCCGGCAGCCCGGACGCCTGTCGGTGCCATACGGCATCGCCATCGCGGCGGCCGGTCTCTGGATCATCGGAATGAACTATTTTCCCGCTGCGTCGGCAGGTGCCGGCAGCTTGGGGTGAACTTGATTTTAACCAATTCGGCCTAGCACGGAACTCTAAATTCCACACGGCCATTGAGGGGGCTTGACGCACCATGGACAGGAAGAAGCTGGTACTGCTGCTGGGGGCGCTGATCATCGCGATCGGCACGGCTTTGGCAGCCCGGAGCATGTTCGCAGGGGCTTCTGCGCCGCAGGCTGATGCCGCAGCGATTGAGGAACCGAACGGACCGAAAGTGTTGGTGGCGCAGCGTGGCTTGCCCATCGGCACAATCATCACGGCCGATGCCATCGCCTATCAGGCATGGCCCGAAGAAATGGTGCAGGACGCCTATTTCATTGACGGCGAATCCGACGTCAACGGGCTGCTCGGCACGGTTGTGCGTCATCCGGTCACTGCCGGCGAACCTGTAACCCAGGGCTCGCTCGTAGCGCCTGGCGACCGCGGCTTCCTGGCCGCAGCGCTTGGCCCCGGCATGCGCGCAGTCACCGTTCCGGTTTCCGCCAAGACCGGCGTGGGCGGCTTCGTCTTCCCGGGCGACCGTGTGGACATGGTTCTGACCCAGGCCGTCGATGGCGAAGGCCCCGAGCTGAAGACCGCGGAAACCATCCTGCGTAACGTTCGCGTCCTTGCGACCGACCAGCGCACCGAAAGCACCACGAATGACGATGGCAAAACTGTTGTCCAGGCCTTCCGCACGGTAACTCTCGAAGTCACCCCGCGGATCGCCGAAAAGGTTGCCGTTGCGCAGACCATCGGGACGCTTAGCCTTTCGCTGCGCTCGATCGCGGACAATCAGGCCGAGCTTGAGACCGCAATCGCCTCCGGCGAAGTGGATGTGCCTGCTGGCGCTACCAAGGACGAAGAAGAACAGTTCCTTCGCAACGCCATCAGCCGTCCGCGTGACGGGGCTTCCACTTACGTCACCGGCGGCGACGTGTCGCGCTTCCAGCGCCGCACGATGCCTGCAACCGGCGGAGACGATTCCGGCTCTGTCACAGCGGTAGCCGCAGCCAGCGGCGGCCCGGTCGTCCGCGTGACCCGCGGGAAGGACACGCAAGCCGTCGCTGTCACCCATTCGACCGGAGCAGTCAGCACGCCCAGCAACGGCCTGCAACCGGCTTCCGGTGCAACACTGGCCTACTGAGGAAGACCATGAACAGCACCGCAAATCGCAACTGCGCCGCAACGGCACACGGATTTCAACCGAGGGGCAAAACCATGAAACGCCGCCTTTTCTCTACAGCGCTGATCGCCGCCTGCGCCGTCGCTCCGGTGGCGACCCTGCCGGCCGGCCCGGCCAGCGCCCAGTCTGTCATGCGTCCGTCGACTGACATCGTTCTTTCGGTCGGCCGCGGCCAGCTGGTCACCGTTCCGAGCAACATGGCGGACATCTTCGTGGCGAACGATCAGGTCGCCGACGTCCAGGTCAAGTCGCAGCGTCAGCTTTACGTCTTCGGCCTCTCGGGAGGCGAAACCACGCTCTATGCCAGCAACACTGCCGGCGAGGTGATCTGGGCCGCGAATATCCGGGTCGGTTCGAATATCGACAGCATCGATCAGATGCTGGCGCTCGCCATGCCCGAAGCCAAGGTTGCCGTTGCGACCATGGGGACCAACACTGTCTTGCTGACCGGCACCGTCGCGGCGCCGGAAGATGCCGCAGAGGCCGAACGCCTGGTTAAGGCGTTTGTCGGCGGGGACGCCAATGTGGTGAGCCGCCTCAAGACGGCGACGCCGCTGCAGGTCAACCTGCAGGTCAAGTTCGCCGAAGTCAGCCGCTCTCTGGTACGCGCTCTGGGCGTAAACCTCACTTCCTTCGACGGAACTGGCGGCTTCCGCTTCGGCGTTGGCTCCGGACGAGCAACAGTCGATGGTGCCTGGCGGACCGACGGACCTCTGGGCGTTGGCCCGGGTATCGAAAAACCGGCATTCGTGCTTCCGGACGGTTCCGAGATCGTGGGCCCCGGCGTTCAAACGACCGACCCTGGCACGACGATTGCGGGCATGGGCAAGTTCCTTGGCCTTGATCTTCTGGGATCGCTCGACCTCGCGGAACGAGACGGGCTGGTCACGACATTGTCGCAGCCGAACCTGACTGCACTGTCGGGTGAAACGGCCGACTTCCTGGCCGGCGGCGAATTCCCGATTCCTTCGAGCCAGGGCCTCGGCACCACGGCGATCGAATACAAGAAATACGGCGTCAGCCTGGCCTACACGCCCACCGTGCTGGCAAATGGCCGCATCTCGATGCGCGTGCGTCCGGAAGTCTCCGAGCTTTCGAGCCAGGGTGCCGTGACGATCGCCGGCTTCCAGGTTCCGGCGCTGACCGTGCGCCGCGCGGAAACGACGGTTGAGCTCGGTTCGGGCCAATCCTTCATGATTGCCGGCCTGCTCAGCAACAGTGCCAACAACACGATCGATAAGGCGCCGGGCATTGGCGACCTTCCGATCCTGGGCAACCTCTTCAAATCGAGCGAGTTCCGCAAGGGCCAGACCGAACTGGTCATCGTGGTCACACCGTATCTGGTGAACCCGGTCGATGCGAACGACATCAAACTGCCGACCGACGGCTTCAGAGCTCCGAACGAATTCCAGCGGCTGCTGGGCGTTCAGGAAAATGACGGCGTAACGGGCGGCGACAGGCCCAAGCCCAGCGCCGTCGGCGAAGGCGCCGCAGCCCCCAAGGTGGGTGCGAACGGTCAGCCCGGCAATCCGGTACAGGCTTCGGCAGACGACAAGGACCGCCGCAAGGACGGCCAAGTCGCCGATGCCACGCCCGCTCCCGGCTTCAGCCTCAAGTGAGAAAGGTGAATACGATGCTTATCCGCATAACCAAGCCAGCAACTGCTGCACTCGCTCTCACACTTGGGCTGTCCCTTGCTGCCTGCGCTGGCCAGCCCAGCAATCGCTCGCTTGAATCGGTCAAGCAGCCGGTGGTCGAGCGCACGAACTTTTCGCTCGACCTGTCGACCGGGTCCGATGGGCTCTCGATCGCCGAACAGCGTCGTCTCGACAGCTGGTTCAAGACGATGGATGTCGGCTATGGCGATCGCATCTCGATCGACGATCCCCTGGACAACCAATCGACCCGGGAAGATATCGCCGCGATCGCTGCACGCTACGGCCTGCTGGTCAGCGACGGAGCGCCGGTGACGGAAGGTTTCGTCGAAGCTGGCAACAGCCGCGTAGTGATCACTCGCTCGCGTGCTTCGGTGCCCGGCTGCCCCGATTGGGATGATCGCGCGGCATTCAATTATACCAATGCCACGAATAGCGGTTTCGGCTGTGCCGTGAACGGCAACCTCGCGGCGATGGTCGCAGACCCCGAACACCTCGTTCATGGCGCGACCGGGACCGGTGAGACTGTCATCATGACCTCGAACAAGGCCATCGACAGCTATCGTCAACAAACGCCGACGGGCGAAGGTGGCCTGACTGCCTCCGCCACGTCTGACGCGGGCTCATAAGTGAGGGAATGAAGAAATGAACGCTCCTTGGAAAGCTGGAACCTCGAATGGCCGCGACCCGTTTGCCGCATTCATCTGCGACGAAGGCGCTCTGGATGTCCTGCGTCCCGTCGTCATCGAGATGGGCTGGCAACCGGAGAAGTGCGCCAAAGGCGGCCTTCGCAATGCCATCCAGTCGCTGTCGATCAGCGCGAGCCCCAATATCCTGATGGTTGACCTGTCGGAAAGCGGCGATCCGCTGAACGACATCAACGCTCTGGCTGAAGTCTGCGAACCAGGCACCGTTGTGATCGCAATCGGACAGGTGAACGATGTTCGCCTGTATCGCGATCTGCTGACGAGCGGGATCCACGACTATCTGCTCAAACCGCTCTCGGCCAGCCAGGTGCGCGATGCCCTGGTGCAGGCTCAGGCGGTATTCTCTGCGCCCAAGGCCAATGATGGCTCCGTCGCCAAGCGGCATATTTCGACCGCAGTCATCGGAACGCGCGGCGGCGTCGGCGCTTCCACGCTGGCAACTTCGCTTGGCTGGCAGTTCGCCACACAAGACAACTTGCCGACCGCTTTGCTCGACCTTGACCTGCACTTCGGAACCGACGCGCTTGCGCTGGATCTGGAACCGGGCCGCGGCCTGACCGATGCGATCGACAACCCCAGCCGTATCGACGGTCTGTTCATCGAACGGGCCATGATCCGCGCACATGAAAATCTGTCGATCCTCTCGGCGGAGGCGCCGATCAATTCGCCTCTAATGACCGACGGCGCTGCCTTCATGCAGTTGGAAGAAGAATTCCGTCACGCTTTCGAGATGACGGTGATCGACTTCCCGCGCAACATGCTGGTCAATTTCCCGCATCTGATCTCGGACGTGAATGTCGTGCTCCTGGTGACGGAAATGACGCTGGCCTCTGCTCGCGATGCGATTAGAATTCTCTCCTGGCTCAAGACCAACGCACCGCATGCGATGCCGCTTGTGGTGGCAAACCGGGTGCAGCCCGGCACCGGAGAAATCAGCCGTGCGGATTTCGAAGCGTCGATCGAAAGCAAGATCAACTTCATGATCCCATTCGACCACAAGGCCGCGGTCAATGCGGCCAAACTTGGCCAGACTTTCGTAGAAGCCAACCGTTCCAGCAAGGCCACTGCCGTGATGCGCGATATTGCCACGGCCGTGATCGGTGTGAGCGATGAAGCTTCCGACGAAGTCCTGGCATCTGCAGGCAACAAGTCTCTGCTGGGCAAGTTCGACATCAAGTCGCTGCTCGCCAAGAAGGACAAGGGCGCCGCGTCGCGCGAGCGTGAAGCAGCCGAGTAAGCCGCCGGCCGAATGCCTGGCGCAGCAACGCCAGGCTGCCGGCCGAGATGATGGTGGAATGAGTTCGAAAGGCGAGGCCACGAGATGAACATTGTACAGCTCTTGTTGTTGGCTGCCGGCCTGATGGCGGTGATTGTACTTCTATATTCCGCGTTTGCCGGCCCCTCGGCCGCTAAGGAAAGTGCCCGCCGCCTTCAGGCAGTGCGTTTCCGCCACTCGGACAGCACGACCGCCAAAGTCGAATCCCAGCTCAAGAAAGCAATCGCGGCACGCAAGCCTTCGATGCACAAGGTCGCCGGATCTCAATCACGAATTGAGGCTCTGGCAGTGCGCCTGCATCGCTCCGGCCAGAAGTGGACCGTTGCCCAATATATTTATGCGTCGCTCGGCCTCGCCCTGGCGGTCGCCTTCATCATTTTCCTTCAGACGGGGGCTTTGTTCCTGTCTCTCGGCGTAGGCTTGCTGGTAGGTGCGGGGATCCCGCATATGGTCGTTGCCTGGCTGATCAAGCGCAGGACCAACCAGTTCAATGCCAAGTTTCCCGACGCCATCGAATTGCTTGTTCGAGGCCTGCGGTCCGGCTTGCCGGTCACCGAAACTCTCGCCGTTGTGGCATCCGAGATACCCGGCCCCGTCGGCGTAGAATTCCGCGCCATCGTCGACCGTATCAAGGTTGGCCGCACGATGGACGAATCGCTGCAGGAAACGGCGGATCGCCTGGGGACGCCCGAGTTCCAGTTCTTCTGCATCACGCTGGCCATCCAGCGGGAAACCGGCGGCAACCTGGCAGAGACGCTTTCCAATCTCGCCGACGTGCTACGCAAGCGTTCGCAGATGGTGCTCAAGATCCGGGCGATGAGCTCTGAATCCAAGGCATCGGCATATATCGTCGGCGCCCTGCCTTTCATCGTCTTCGGCATGATCATGTGGATCAACCCCGAATATATCGGCGGCTTCTTCACGGACGACCGTTTGATCGTAGCCGGCCTCGGCGGCCTTGTCTGGATGGGCATCGGCGTCTTCATCATGGCCAAAATGGTCAGCTTCGAAATCTGATCGGAACGGACAGCGACAATGTTGAATACAGCTCCCGGCCCAACGCTTCTCGGCTTCGACGTAATCCTGGTTGGCTCGATCCTTGCCGGGATCGCCGCCCTTGCCGTGATGCTCGCAATCTACGCGGCCGTGACCGTCAAGGATCCGATGGCGAAGCGCGTGAAATCGCTCACTGCGCGGCGTGAGGAGCTGAAGGCCGGTATCGTCGCAGCCGCAACCAAGAAACGGCAAAGCGTCGTCCGCAAAAGCGACACAACCGACCGGATCAAGGGAACGCTGCAAAGCCTTCAGGTTCTGCAGGACAGCCAGGTCAAACAAGTTCAGCAGAAGCTGGCTCAGGCCGGCTACCGCAATAAGGAATGGGCCGTCGCCGTCATCTTCGCGCGCATGGTCCTGCCTGTCGTGCTCGGCCTGTGGGCGGCCACCATGGTCTATTGGCTCGATGCCTTTCCCGAATGGGGAAGTTTCAAGCGCTTCATGTTCTTCGCCGGCGCGGTTCTGGCAGGCTACAAGGGCCCGGACATCTTCCTGGCCAATCAGATTTCAAAGCGCACCAAGGCGATCCGCCGGGGCCTTCCCGACGCGCTCGACCTTCTGGTGATCTGCGCGGAAGCCGGTTTGACGGTGGACGCCGCCTTCAACCGCGTCGCCAAGGAACTGGGCCGTGCTTACCCCGAACTCGGTGACGAGTTTGCGCTGACTGCAATCGAACTTTCATTCCTGACCGAGCGGCGGCAGGCGTTCGAGAATTTCGCCTACCGCGTGAACCTGGAATCGGTGCGCGGCGTGGTCACCACCATGATCCAGACCGAACGCTATGGTACCCCGCTCGCATCCGCGCTGCGTGTGCTTTCGGCCGAGTTCCGTAACGAACGCATGATGCGCGCCGAAGAGAAGGCTGCACGTCTTCCGGCGATCATGACGGTGCCGCTGATCCTGTTCATTCTGCCCGTCCTGTTCATCGTGATCCTGGGCCCGGCAGCCTGCTCGATCTCCGACGCATTCTCCTCTCCGCGCTAACGGCGGACTTCGGGAAACGCCCCTTCCCTCACGGGAGGGGGCGTCTTTCGTCAGACCCAGCCCCTCTTCAGAATTCGTAACGGCCGCTGTCGAGTCCATCGGCGTCGAGATCGATCGCTTCCTGCCTAATCCTGTCGAGCAGAGACTTGAAGCCGGCCACCTCCTCAGCGTCGAACTTCGCCAGGAGCCGGCGTTCCATCTCAAGCGCCAACGGCATGATCTCGCCATGCATCCGGTGCCCCTTCTCCGTAAGCTCCAGATAATGCGAGCGGCCATCCCTGCTATTGGGCTGGCGCCAGGCCAATCCGCGTTCTTCCAATAGTTTGCAGGCCCTGTTGACGGTGACCTTGTCCATGAAGGTCAGGGCCGTCAGTTCCCTTTGCGTGAGCGATCCGGCATCGCCGAGCACGGCCATCACCCGCCATTCGGAAATCTTCAGCCCAAAGCGGGACCGGTATTCCTGCGCGATACGGCCGCTGACTGCGTTCGACGTTATGGAGAGGATATAGGGAAGGAAGTCGGCAAGGCGGGGAAGCGATTCCATATGTTTCGGGCCTTGCCGGCAGTTCAGTCTTTATGGCCGAGAATCCGGCCTGCCACTGCCCCCAATTTCGCGGCGAAAACGGGATCGCGCATGTCTTTGACCGTGACGAGAGCGCCATCGAGCGCCCGATCGAACGGGCTGGCTTCCCGCTCCTTCGGCAGCGCTGCCGCCAGAAGGGCCAATGTCTCTTTCACGCGGCCGGCATTGTCCCGCAGGACTTCCAATATGTTGGCCACGCCGACATCTTCTTCATTCTCGCGCCAGCTATCATAATCGGTGACGGTTGCCAGCACGGCATAGGGCAGCTCTGCCTCGCGGGCGAGCCGCGCTTCGGGCATCGCCGTCATGCCGATCACATCCGCGCCCCATGCGCGGTACATGCGGCTTTCGGCCCGCGTGGAAAATTGCGGCCCTTCGATCGCGACGTAGCATCCGCCCTGATGGACATTCGCGCCCGCCTCCCTCGCGGCATCGCCAACCAGACGCGAAAGGCGTTCGCATGTCGGATCGGCAAGCGATACATGCGCGACCATACCGTCACCGAAGAAGCTCCGCTCCCTGGCTTGAGTGCGGTCGATCATCTGGTCGACAATGACAAAATCGCCCGGATGCATGTTTTCCTGCAGCGAACCGATTGCGGAGACTGAAAGAACGTCCGTGACGCCGCAACGCTTCAAAACGTCGATATTGGCGCGGTAGTTGATCCCTCCAGGCGGTATCCGGTGGCCGGCACCGTGCCGCGGCAGAAAGGTGAACTGCACGCCCGATATCGTGCCGGTCGTCACCGCAGCGGATGGTTCGCCGAAGCCGCTTTTCACGGGGATTTCCTGCGCGTCCTCCAGCATCTGGGCATCATACAGCCCGGTGCCCCCGATCACGCCGATATGCCAGCTGTCAGCCATCAGCCTTTCAACAATCCCGCCATGACAAAATTGATCGTATGCTCGCGGTAACGGTCGCGCAATTCCTCGGTCAGGGAATCCTGGCCAAGGCAATAGCGCAGGAACAAACGCGCGGAGAAAAACCTGTCCGCTGCCCCCGTCACGCTGAAGAAGAACATCTGCGGATCGGTTTCGCGAAAGACGCCCGCTTCCACCCCTTCGCCGATCAACCTGTCATAGGCGCGGTATATTGGCTGCAGATAGGTGTCGGCGATCCGCTGCGCCACGGGCGGATCGCTCTCACGGATGAGGCGCATCAGTAGGCGCTGGATATAGGGCGTTGCGTAAAACGTATCGACGACGGCGGAGATATGGCGCCGAAGCTTGGTCTCCGGATCGAATTCCTTCGCGAGCAGCGCATCCACCGACTGGACAATTTGCCGCATATCGCGTTCGAGCAGCTCCATCATCAAGCCGTGCTTGTTGCCGAAGTAATATTTGACGAGCGCGGAATTCAGCCCGGATGTCTTGCTGAGCTGCGCCAGCGATATGTCGACTATATCCGCCTCGCGCATGATGCGCGAAGCAGTGACGAGAAGCTGCTCTCGCGCGTCACTGGGGCCTTCGGGCTGAGCTGCCAAGGCGCTTACCGCGGCTGCATGCGGATGGCGCCGTCCAGCCGGACATGCTCGCCATTGAAATAGCCGACTTCGATCATCGTCAGGACCAGCGCCGCAAATTCGTCGGGCCGCCCCAGCCGCTTGGGAAACGGAACGGCCTCAGCCAGCGATTCCCGCGCCTTTTCGGGGAGGCCGGCAAGCAGCGGCGTATGAAAAATGCCCGGCAGGATCGTGTTGACGCGAATGCCCTCGCCCATCAGATCGCGGGCGATCGGCAAGGTCATGCCCACAATGCCGCCCTTGGACGCGGCATAGGCCGCCTGCCCCACCTGGCCGTCTTCCGCCGCGACCGAGGCGGTGTTGACGATCGCACCGCGCTCATCGTCTTCAAGCGGGTCCAGCGTCATCATGCCGGCAGCGGACTTGGCGATGCAGCGGAAGCTGCCCACCGTATTGACTTCCAGCGTCTTGGAGAAAGCCGCGATCGGCAGATGCGAGATCTCGCCCGTTTCGCGGTCGCGCCGCGTCGTCTTTCCGATCGTGCCGATCCCGGCGCAATTGACCAGGATCCTCTCCTGCCCATGCGCCTCGCGCGCCTTGGCCAGCCCGGCATCCACCGACTCGTCCGACGTGACATCGACCTGGCAGAAAATGCCGCCGATCTCTGCGGCAAGCGCTTCGCCTTTTTCTTCCTGAAGGTCGAACAGGGCGACCTTTGCGCCCCGTTCGGCGAGCGCCCTGGCAGTTGCCTCGCCCAAACCGGAAGCGCCGCCCGTGACCACGGCAGATACGGAACTGTCGATCTTCAAGCGCTTTCCCCCAAAGCCTGAAAGCCAAATTTAAACGGTCGGCTAAGCCCACCCGGCCCGCGGGTCAAGCTTCTCCGTAAAGCCAAGCCTAGCTGACCGCGATAACCAGCTCTCCATCGCCTTCATCCACCATAACGGTCGAGCCGTCGGGTATCTCGCCGGCAAGCAGCTTCTCGGCCAGCGGATCCTGCAAGTGGCGCTGCACCGCCCGCTTGAGCGGACGCGCGCCGTAGACCGGATCGTACCCGACCCGCCCCAGCCAGCGGCGCGCGGCATCGGTAAGATCAAGCGTGATCTTGCGGTCCTTCAGCAGGTTCTGAACCCGTGAAACCTGAAGATCCACGATCGGCGCCATATGCGCCTGGCTCAGGCGATGGAACAGGATCACTTCGTCCAGCCGGTTGAGGAACTCGGGCCTGAAATGCGCCCGCACGACTTCCATGACCTGAGGCTCCACATCCTCGACCTTACCATCCTCTCCCAGATCGGTGAGGAACTGGCTGCCGAGGTTGGAGGTCAGGATGATCAGCGTGTTCGAAAAATCGACCACGCGCCCCTGCCCGTCGGTCAGGCGGCCATCGTCGAGGACCTGCAACAGCACGTTGAAAACATCGGCATGGGCCTTCTCCACCTCGTCGAACAGCACGACCTGATAGGGCCGGCGCCGCACCGCCTCGGTCAGCACGCCGCCTTCCTCATAGCCGACATATCCGGGAGGCGCGCCGATCAGGCGGGCCACCGCGTGCTTCTCCATGAACTCGCTCATGTCGATGCGCACCATCGCGGAATCGTCGTCGAACAGGAATTCGGCCAGAGCCTTGGTCAGCTCCGTCTTGCCGACGCCGGTCGGCCCCAGGAACAGGAAGCTGCCCAGCGGCCGATTGGGGTCCTGCAACCCGGCGCGCGCCCGGCGCACGGCCTTGGAAACGGCCTGGACCGCCTGGTCCTGCCCGATGACGCGCTTGCCCAGAACCTGCTCCATCTGCAGCAGCTTCTCACGCTCTCCTTCCATCATCTTGTCGACGGGCACGCCCGTCCACCGCGAGACGACGGAGGCAATATCCTCTTCGGTCACTTCTTCGCGCAGCAAGGCGTTGGAAGTCTGCCCCTTGGCTTCTTCCAGCTTCTTTTCCAGCTCCGGGATCGCACCATAGGAAAGCTCGCCCGCGCGGGCGAGATCGCCCGAACGCTGCGCCTGCTCCAGCTCGAGCCTTGCAGCATCGAGTTCTTCCTTGATCTTGCCTTCGCTCGCGATCTTGTCGCGCTCGTTCTGCCAGCGCGTGGTCAGTTCGCTGCTTTGCTGTTCGAGATTGGCGAGCTCTTCGCGAAGCGTCTCCAGGCGATCCTTGGAGGCATCGTCCTTTTCCTTCGCGAGCGCGCTTTCCTCGATCTTGAGCTGGATGATCCGCCGGTCGAGCCCTTCGATTTCTTCGGGCTTGCTTTCCACTTCCATGCGGATGCGGCTGGCGGCCTCGTCCATCAGGTCGATCGCCTTGTCCGGCAGGAAGCGGTTGGTGATGTAGCGATTGGAAAGGGTCGCCGCCGCGACGATCGCATTGTCGGTGATGTTGACCTTGTGATGCAGCTCGTATTTTTCCTTGAGCCCGCGCAGGATCGAAATCGTATCCTCCACGGTCGGCTCGTCCACGAAAACGGGCTGGAACCGGCGCTGCAGGGCCGCATCCTTCTCGACATATTTCTGATATTCGTCGAGCGTCGTCGCACCGATGCAGTGCAATTCGCCCCGCGCCAATGCAGGCTTGAGCAGATTGCCCGCATCCATCGAACCTTCGGACGCGCCCGCGCCGATCAGCGTGTGCATCTCGTCGATGAACAGGATGATCTCGCCTTCGGCGCCCTTCACTTCGTCGAGCACGGCCTTCAGCCGTTCTTCGAACTCGCCGCGATATTTCGCGCCGGCAATCAGCGCACCCATATCGAGCGCCATGAGCCGCCGGTCCTTCAGGCTGTCCGGCACATCGCCATTGGCGATGCGCAGCGCCAGGCCTTCGGCAATCGCGGTCTTGCCGACGCCCGGATCGCCGATCAGCACCGGATTGTTCTTGGTCCGGCGGGCGAGGATCTGGACCGTGCGGCGAATTTCCTCGTCGCGCCCGATCACCGGATCGAGCTTGCCGTCACGCGCGGCCTGGGTCAGGTCGCGGGCATATTTCTTCATCGCTTCATAGCTTTCTTCGGCAGAAGCGGTGTCGGCCGTGCGGCCGCCGCGCAGTTCCGTGATCGCAGCTTCCAACGTCTTGGGATCGACACTGGCCGCCTTCAGCGCCTGGCCCGCCGACGTGGTACTGGCAAGCGCCAGGGCCACCAGCATACGTTCGACCGTGACATAGCTGTCGCCCGACTTGGTTGCGATCTGCTCCGCCTGATCGAGCACGCGCACCGCGTCGTTATCGAGACTGGGCGGCTGCTGCGCGCCGCCGCCGGAAACGGCCGCGATCTTGCCCAGCGCCTTGTCGACTTCATCCTGCGCAATCTGCGGATTGCCGCCTGCGCGCTGGATCAGGCCGGAGGCCATGCCTTCGCTGTCTTCCAGCAGAGCCTTGAGCAAATGCCCGGCAGTGATCCGCTGGTGGTTCATGCGGATGGCGACGGTCTGCGCGCTTTGCAAAAAACCTTTGGCGCGGTCGGTAAATTTTTCGAGATTCATGGGGCTTCCCTCATCCTTTCCCGACTAAAATGGTGTTGTATTTCAGCAACACAAGTATCCGGTATCACTTTTTTTACACGGTCCCTGCTGCATTGGCGCGTTGCAGAGAAGCAACATTGACCTTGCAGCAGAACTGCGCGCGCATGTCCTTGCGCAATCTCAAATTGAGGCGACCCTCTGCGTGAACAAAAGGTGATTCTCTGTGACGTGGCCAATAAGTGGCATGCGAAATCCGTTGTAGGAAAGAGTTTTTTTCGGCGCGGAGATTCCGGCGCGCAGGCTGCGTCCGGCAGGCGGCCTGCCTAGCGGATGACCTGCCCGTCCTGCGAAGGTTCGAGGTCGTAATGCGCCCCGCGCGGCATGCGGCTCTTGCGGGTGAGATAGTATTGCAGGCCGACCATGCCGGCGATGAGCCCGGCCAGCATGCCGCTGCCAATGGACCAGCGCGCGCCGAATTCGTCGGCGATCCAGCCCACGATCGGCGCACCGATCGGCGTGCCGCCGACAGTCACTGCCATGCGGATGGCCATCACGCGTCCGCGCATCATCGGATCCGTGGTCAGCTGCACCAGGGCGTTGCCCGTATTCATGAAGGTCATCAGCGAGATACCGAAGAACCCCAGGGCGATGCCGAATGTCCAGAAGCCGGGAGAGAGCGCCGCGGCCAGGCAGGAAACCGAAAAGCCCCAGGCCCCGAGCAGCTGATATTTGAAACGCGGCTCCGTCCGGTGGGCGGCGATCACGCCGCCGACAACGGTCCCGATGGCCATCATCGATGTCAGCAGGCCGAAGCCGTTCGCGTCAGTCGCGAATTCCTTCACCGCCATGGCCGCGATCCAGATTCCGAAATTCAGCCCCAGCGTCCCGATCGCGAGCTGCATGATCATCATCACCCGCAGATCCCGCCGGTTCCAGACATATTGCAGCCCCTTCACGATGCCGCCGTGTTCGCGCCCCGCCCGCTCCGACTTCATCATTTCGCCCGGGCGAAGGAACAGCAGCGTAACCAGCACCGCCATGAAAGACAGGCCATTGGCAAAGAAGGCCCAGCCCGTGCCGACCGCCGCGATCAGGAAACCGGCAATCGCCGGGCCGATCATGCGCGCGCCGTTGAAGCTGATGGAATTGAGCGCGACGGCATTGGACAGCGTCGGCCGATCGACCAGCTCGCTCACGAAGCTTTGCCGCGCCGGCGTGTCGAATGCCATGACGCAGCCGAACAGACCGCCGAAAATGTAGACGTGCCAAAGCTCGACGATGCCAGTAACCGTCAGCACGGCCAGCACGATAGCCAAGGCCGCTGCGGCCGCCTGCGTGAAGATCAGCAATTTGCGCTGATCGAGCCGGTCCACGGCGGTTCCCGTCCAGGGCAGCAGCAAGAGCTGAGGCGCGAATTGGAGCGCCGTGATGATGCCCACTGCCGATGCGCTGTGATCGGTGAGATGCGTAAGCACGAGCCAGTCCTGCGCAATGCGCTGGATCCAGCTGCCGATATTGGAAACGGTGGAACCCACCATCCACAGCCGGAAGTTCCGGCCGGCCATCGACCGGAAAGTGCTGGCCGCCCAATTCCTCAAGATTCGACCAGTTTCTGCAGCAGAGCCACTGCATCCTTCAGCTGCGCCTGCTCTTCCCGGTCAAGCTCTCGGCTGATCGTGCCGGCCAGCCAGTCCGACCGGACCAGGCGCGCCGTGACGAAGCGGTTGCGTGCCGCCTCGGTCAGCGACCAGATCGTCTTGCGGCCATCCGCCGGATCGGGTTCCCCCACCACGACGCCGGCTGCCTCCAGCGCGCTGATGGTGGAGCCCATGGATTGCGGGCGCACGCCCTGGCGGTCCGCCAGTTGGGTAACGGTGGCAGGTTGCTTCTCCAGCGCGATCATCGCCATCATTTGCGAAGGCGTGAAGTCGCCCAGGTCCGCCTGTTCGCGCAGCCTTCTTTTCAACTGCCACAGCAGTCTGCGCAAATGCCCGGCCAGTTCGATCAGTTCTGCATCTTGCTGATTGTCGCCGGGTTCGCTCATTCTGCGCGCCTAGCAGATATGAAGGAAACTGCAAAGGTTCCTTCATATCTTCTGCTTATCCAACTTGCCGGTTGATTATGGGCTCGCCTGCACCAATGTTGGAAATGTGAAGAGCCCGCGCCGCGGGCGCGTGAGAGGAGATTCCCGATGTCCGTTGCCGGAAGCTATGAGTGCCTGACCAAGACGCCGATGGGCGATCAGACGAGCACTTTCACAGTCATACCAAGCGACGACGGAACCACCTTCACCGGCAGCAATACGGGCCCGATGGGATCGCTGGACGTCAAGGAAGGCAAGATCGACGGCAATACGCTGACCTGGAAAATGGAAATGATCGTGCCCATGCCGCTGACGCTCGATTGCACCGCGACGATCGAGGGCGACAAGCTGACCGGCACCGTCAATGCGGGTGCCTTCGGCGACATGGCGATGACGGGCGTGCGCGCCCAGTAATTTCCCGGGCCGAAACGGCTTAGAACTTCCCCCGCGATGCCTGATAGGCAGCGGCCGCTACGGTATTCGCAAGATTGAGCGAACGGATCCTTTCCGAACGCATCGGCAGGTGAAACTGGCGCCCCGGATAGGCGCGCCAGATCGCCTCCGGGATGCCTTTCGTCTCCTGCCCGAAAACGAGGATCGCGTCTTCCGGATACTCCGTGTCGTAGAACGAGCTTGAGCCATATTCCTCGAACAGGAACATCTGGTCCGCGCGCGGCTGCCGCTCGGTCACGAATTCTTCCCAACTGGCAAACTCGGTCAGCCGCACATGCGGCCAGTAATCCAGGCCGGAACGCTTCACACGCGCGTCGGAAATCACGAAGCCCAGCGGATGGATCAGCACCAGCTCTGCGCCCAGCGCGACGCAGGTGCGCCCGACCGCCCCGGTGTTTCCGGGAATCTCCGGCTGGACGAGAACGATGCTCAGCGGCATCGCTTGCTCAACCTGCGGCTCACCTCGGACTTGCTCAGCTGCGGGCTCATCTCGGGCCCGCTCAGCCCAGCTTGTCTTTCAGAAGCTGGTTGACCACCTGGGGATTGGCCTTGCCCTGCATTGCCTTCATCGTCTGACCGACGAAGAAGCCGAACAGCTTGTCCTTGCCGCCGCGATATTCATCGACCTTGTCCTGATTGGCCGCGAGCACGCCGTCGATCGCTTCCTCGATCGCGCCGGTATCGCTTTCCTGCTTCAGCCCTTCGGTCTCGGCAATTTCATCGGGAGCGCGCCCGGTCTTGAGCACGATCTCGTAGATTTCCTTGGCCTGGCCGCCGCTGATCGTGCCGGCGCTCTGCATCTCCAGGATCGCGGCATTGGCGGCAGGCGTATTGTGCGCCAGGTCGGCCTCCGCACCGAGTGCGTTGATAATGCCGGGCGCGACGGAAAGCGACCAGTTCGCCACCTGCGTTGCGACATCGGCTTCGGGCTTGCCGAGCCGCTTGGCGGTTTCGGCCAACAGCGCTTCGAAGCGCGCAGCCATTTCGACTTCGGCCGTCAGAACCGTGGCGTTATAGGCGGAGAGGCCCAATGCGTTCTCATAGCGGTTGCGCTTGGCATCCGGCAGTTCCGGCAGGCTGGCACGGCAATCGTCCAGAAACGCATCGTCCAGCTCAAGCGGCAGCAAGTCCGGATCGGGGAAATAGCGATAGTCATGCGCATCTTCCTTGCTGCGCATGCTGCGCGTCGTCCCGCTATCGGGATCGAACAGCCGGGTTTCCTGCACGACCTTTTCGCCCGCCTCGATCAGGTCGACCTGGCGGTTCGCCTCATATTCGATCGTCTGCATCACGAAGCGCACGGAATTGACGTTCTTCGTTTCGGTCCGCGTGCCGAATTCCTCGCCCGGCTTGCGCACGGAAACGTTCACGTCCGCCCGCATGGAACCTTCTTCCATGTTGCCGTCGCACGAACCGACATAGCGCAGAATGGTACGCAGCTTGCGCACATAGGCACCTGCCTCGGCCGGAGAGCGCATATCGGGCCGGCTGACGATTTCCATCAGTGCAACGCCGCAGCGATTGAGGTCGACATAGGACATACTGGGGTGCTGATCATGCATCAGCTTGCCCGCATCCTGCTCCACATGGATGCGCTCGATCCCGATCGTCTTGGTGTTGTCCGGATCCTTGTCGTCCAGCTGGATTTCCAGATGCCCTTCGCCCACCAGCGGATGATAGAGCTGGCTGATCTGGTAGCCCTGCGGCAAATCCGCATAGAAGTAGTTCTTGCGGTCGAAGCGGGACCATTTGTTGATCTGCGCGTCGATCGCCATGCCGGTGCGCACCGCCTGGCGGATGCATTCCCTGTTGGGAACGGGCAGCATGCCGGGCATCGCCGCATCGACCAGGCTAACCTGGGCATTGGGTTCCGCCCCGAATGCCGTCGAAGCGCCGGAAAACAGTTTGGCGTTGCTTGTCACCTGCGCATGGACTTCCAGGCCGATCACGACCTCCCATTCGCCGGTTGCGCCCTGAATTCGATATTCGCTCATATCAATGCTTCTGCTGTGCCATGCGGTCGACCCAGGCAATGCCGATGGCCGACGCGATAAATGCCATATGGATGATCGTCTGCCACATCACGCCTTCGCTGGTAACCCGTCCCGTGGGAGTGCCCAGCGCGCCCGCCTCAATAAAAGTGCGTAGCAGATGGATGGAGGAGATGCCGATGATCGCCATCGCCAGCTTGATCTTCAGCACGCCCGAATTGACGTGGCTCAGCCATTCGGGATTGTCGGGATGCCGTTCCAGCCGCAGCCGGGAAACGAAGGTCTCATACCCGCCGACGATCACCATCACCAGCAAGTTGGAGATCATCACCACGTCGATCAGGCCGAGCACGACCAGCATGATCTGCTGTTCGGTAAAGTCGAAGGAATGGACGACGAGATGCGTCAGCTCCTTCAGGAACAGCACCACATAAACGCACTGCGCCACGATCAGTCCGACATAGAGCGGCAATTGCAGCCAGCGCGAGCTGAAGATGATCAGCGGGAGCGGTCTGAGCCGCAGAGGTGTCTCGATCGGTTCGGAAGCCATACCAGTCAACAATTCTCTGACAAACACTACTGATGTCGAAGCCGGACACGGCCTCCGCTCCGCCCTGAAGGCGCCAGTCGCTTATTGTCAAACTGTTTTCCGGCCGCGCTGTCCAAGTGAGCCTGGCGGCCGCCTGTCGCCGGTCGGTTTAGTCCGCAAACACCAGGGCCGCAGCCAGGGCAGACGTCATCGTCCCCGAGTGCTTTGCAGACCACGACCATTTCTTTTGCTTGGCCGCAGCCTGGCCAGAGGCAGAGAAATATTGGTCGACCAGCGCTTCCACCTGCCTTTCCGTGTTGGCGTAATCGATGCCATGCACGGTTTGGTTCGGCGTGGCTTCCAGCCCCGAAATCGAAATGCCGTAATCCGCTTCCAGCCTTCCCAGCTTGGCCTTGTCTTTCGCCAGCTCGCTGAGCGAGAAAGCGAACGTCTTGGAACGCGTATTGCTGAGATAGCTCGTGAGCCAGGAAAGGTAGAAAAGGCCGTAGACCTTATCCAGGGGAAGCCGTGCAGCGAAGAGCCGGCCCAGACGCAGGAAAGTGATGCTCGACCTGGCGGGCACCCGCTGAAAGATCAGCCGGGCAGGCTTCGTCCGCCAAGGCGATGCAAGCCTGTCGACGATCGGCGCCAAGGGTTTCGAGAGAAGCAGTTGGGCGATCGTGGCGGGCACGAAATAGAAATTGTCGCGTCCCCAGCCATAGGAACGGAACTGCTCGCGCGGATCGCGCCACAGATAGATGTGCTGTCCTTCGAACGCACTGTCCCATGACTTATGCTGGATGCCCGATCGGCAAAAACCGAAGAAGGGAATCTGGTCGTTGGCCTCCGCCACGCGGGCAGCGGCCAGCAAATATTCGACAGTGTCCTCGCTGGCATCGTTATAGACGTCGTGAAAGGACGAAGCAGGATCGAAGAATTCGCTTATCGGGCGTCCGGTCAGCTCGTCTTTTTCCTGGAATGCCGCAATCAGCGGATCCTTGAACTGCGGATGACGCATCTTCTGGCGAAGCTGCGCCCTTTCCTTTCCAGTCATCGAAATGGTCGAGGCTTTCAGAATCACCTCGTGGCAAGGCTCGTAATAGAGCTTGTATCGCGGCGATTCATGAAATTGCTTCGCCAGATATGTGCTTCCCGTTCGCCACATGGAATTTGCGACGACGGCCTTATGAGCCTGTTGCATTTTGCGCCCCGCCTCGGCTGTTTTTCCGTAGGTGTTAGGGGGAGACTAGCGGAGGAGGCGCATTACTCAAGGCAGGCAATTGCGTGGCCTGTCCCGAATCTGGACTATCAATCAAAGCCTTGGAAGCTCACCACCATTTGTCTGGCTTGGCCGTGAAACCGGCGCGCTGTTCTAGGGCAAGGCCCGCATTGAGCACGCCCTGCTCGTCAAACGCATTGCCGATCAGCTGCAGGCCCATGGGGAGCCCATCGCCATTGAGACCGGCAGGCACGGACATGGCGGGCAGCCCGGCAAGGCTGGCCGGGACCGAGAACACGTCGTTCAGATACATGGCCAGCGGATCGTCGACCTTGTCGCCAAGCGGGAAACTGGCCGTCGGCGTGGTCGGCGCCAGGATCACGTCGCACTCGGTGAAGGCGTTTTTGAAATCGTGGCTGATCAACGTGCGGACCTTCTGCGCCTGCGTGTAATAGGCATCGTAGAAACCGGCGGACAGCACATAGGTGCCGATCAGGATGCGGCGCTTGACCTCGTCCCCGAAACCTTCCGCGCGGGTGGCCGCATACATGTCCTGCAAGCCGGCCCCATCGGGCAGATCGCGCAGGCCGTAGCGCACGCCGTCATAGCGCGCGAGGTTGGACGAAGCCTCCGCCGGGGCGATGATGTAATAGGCGGGCAGCGCATATTTGGTGTGCGGCAGGCTGATCTCGACGATCTCGGCCCCGGCATCCTTCATCCAGGCGATGCCGTCTTCCCAGCTCTTCACCACGTCCTGATCCATGCCGTCCATGCGGTATTCACGCGGGATGCCCACGCGCTTGCCGTTCATGTCCGCATTCAGCCCCGCTTCCCATTCGGGAACCGGCATATCCAGGCTGGTCGCGTCCTTGGGATCGAACCCGGCCATCGCTTCCAGCATTATCGCACAGTCGCGCACGTCATGCGCCATCGGCCCCGCCTGATCGAGCGAACTGGCAAACGCCACCACGCCCCAGCGGCTGCAGCGCCCATAGGTCGGCTTGATACCGGTGATGCCGGTGAAGGCAGCGGGCTGGCGGATCGATCCGCCGGTATCCGTGCCGGTTGCCGCCGGAGCGAGCCGCGCCGCGACCGCCGCGCTGGAGCCGCCCGAACTTCCGCCCGGTGCCAGGGCCGCATTGCCGCCATCGTTGCGCCGCCAGGGCGATACCACATTGCCGAAATAGGAAGTCTCGTTGGAAGAGCCCATCGCGAACTGATCGAGATTGAGCTTGCCGAGCATGCCCGCACCGGCCTTCCACAGATTGGCCGAAACCGTGCTTTCATATTCGGGCTTGAAGCCTTCCAGAATATGCGAAGCGGCAGTGGTCTGCACGCCATGCGTGGCGAACAGGTCCTTCATGCCGATCGGCACGCCCGCCATCTTGCCCAGCGGCTTGCCCGCGGCGCGGTCCGCATCCACGGCATCGGCTGCTTCCAGCGCCTTTTCCGGCGTGGTGACGATGAAGGCATTGAGTTCGCCGGCAGCGGCGACATTGGCGTTGAACGCTTCGGCCACTTCGCGCGCGGAAAATTCGCCGCCCGCGACGCCTTCGCGGATCGCCGCGACGCCCAGTTCGGTCAAATTGGCCATTATTCGATAACCTTCGGCACACCGAAGAAGCCATGTTCGGCCGCCGGCGCATTGGATAGAACCTGATCGCGCTTTCCGCCTGCGGTCAGCGGATCGGCATCCACGACATCGTCGCGAAGCCGCAGCGTATTGGGAATCACGGCGGTCATGGGTTCGACGCCGGTCACATCCACTTCGCCCAGCTGTTCCACCCAGGTGAGGATATTGTTGAGCTCGGGCGCCATCCGGTCGAGCTCCTCATCGCTCATCTTGATGCGCGCCAGCGAGGCGATCTTGGCGACAGTGGCCTTATCAACGGACATAGGCGTCAACGGACATGGCAGCCCGGTTCCCTTCCAGAAATCAAAACGATTGGCCGCGCGCTAGCAGCCGGTGAATGGCCCTTCAAGCAGTGCAATGGCCCTATTGCGCAGGCGGCGCCCCCTGCCCGCCCTGTTGCTGCTGCAACATCTGCATCATCTGCTGTTGCTGCATCATCTGCATCACTTCCGCTTCGGTATGATGTTCCAGCAGATCGACCTCGAAGACGAGATCGGAATTGGGCGGGATCGGCCCGCCGCCCTGTTCGCCATAGGCCTGATCTGACGGGATGTTGATCCGGTAGGATCCGCCGACCTGCATCGCCTGCAGCGCGGTGGAGAAGCCGGGCACCACGCGGTTGACCTGCATTGGCGTGGCTTCGCCCTGATCGAACACGGTGCCGTCAGTCAGCGAACCGGTATAGTTCACCAGCACGTAGTCGGCCGGCCCGGGATTGAGCCCCTTGCCTTCTTTCAGCGTCACCATGGTGACCCCGTCGGCCAGCCGCTGGACATTCGGCGCCGCGGCCCAGGCCACGGCTGCGCCGACAAGCACCAGTGCGACTACACCCAGCCACAGCTTGGTGAGCGATCCCTTGCGGATCGGCTGGAGGGGAACACGAGTAACTTCGGCCATGACAGATCCTGAAATGCAAAAGGGCGCGGATTGCGCCGCGCCCTGATGGCTCAACTATGCTGCGTGTTCAAGCGCTCTCGCGCAGAACCGGCGTCTTACTTGATACCGTCGCGCTCCATCCGCTTGCGCTCCAGCTTGCGGGCGCGGCGGACGGCAGCGGCCTTTTCACGGGCACGCTTCTCGCTCGGCTTCTCGTAATGACGGCGCAGCTTCATTTCGCGATAGACGCCTTCGCGCTGCAGCTTCTTCTTGAGCGCGCGGAGGGCCTGGTCGACATTGTTATCGCGAACCATAATCTGCATAAATTCAAACACCTACAGCAATCGGCCAGTGCCCGCGCCATGGCGGGATACGCCTGAAAAGAATCGACGAAAAATGCGCCGAATCCGTAAAGGATCGGCTCGAATGAGGCCGCTCCTAACCAAATCGGGGCAAAAAGGCAAGCAATTGCGCGCGCCGAACGCGCCGGGCGGCTTTCAACTTTGCTCGGCCGCGTTTAAGGCACAGCGCATGACCATGCCCTCCCCCATCACTGCCACCGCCTATGTCGCCCTTGGCGGCGGAGCAGGCGCCGTCCTGCGTTACCAGCTGGGCCGGACGATGACCCATTGGCTGGGGCCCAATATGGTCACCGCATTTCCCTGGGCAACCCTGACGGCCAATGTCCTGGGCAGCCTCGCCATGGGTCTGCTGGCAGGCTTCCTTGCCCGCCACGGCACGGCCAGCGGAGAGAGCTGGAGGCTGCTTCTGGGGGTCGGCCTGCTGGGCGGCTTCACCACATTTTCTTCTTTCAGCCTTGAAATGATGCTGCTGATCGAACGCGGGCAGCCCGCGCTGGCGACGACATATGCCGGCGTCTCCCTGCTGGCCGGTCTCTGCGCGCTCTATCTCGGTCTGATCGTCATGCGGATCGCAGGATGAATACACCCAAACCTTCCAGGCCGGGCGGGCCGCGCGCGAAATCGCCCAAGGCCAAACCTTCGGACGAAGTGCGCCAGTTCACCGTCGGCCCCGACGATGACGGGATCAGGCTGGACCGGTGGTTCAAACGCCATTTGCCGCAGATCGGTTTCGCCACGGTTTCCCGCTGGGCGCGTACCGGGCAGGTCCGAGTGGACGGCAAACGCGCCAAGCCGGAAGACCGGCTGAATGCCGGCCAGCAATTGCGTGTTCCGCCCGGTGGGGACAGTTCAGGCAAGCCCAAGCGCGAGGTCCGGCAGCTTTCTCCAGAAGAGATCGCCCGGGCCGAAGAGATGGTGATCCAGCAAGACCGCGCGGCGATCCTGCTCAACAAGCCGCCCGGCCTTGCCACGCAAGGCGGCACCAAGACGACGCAGCATGTCGACGGGCTGCTGGATGCCTTCGTCCAGGACGACGAACCGCGCCCGCGCCTGGTCCACCGGCTGGACAAGGATACCAGCGGCGTCTTGCTGGTCGCCCGCACGCCGGGCAGCGCCGCCTATTTCTCCAAGCGCTTCTCCGGCCGCAGCGCCAAGAAGATCTATTGGGCGCTGGTGGTCGG
The DNA here is from genome assembly GCA_030430365.1 of Alphaproteobacteria bacterium. Taxonomy (GTDB): domain Bacteria; phylum Pseudomonadota; class Alphaproteobacteria; order Sphingomonadales; family Sphingomonadaceae; genus Andeanibacterium. The sequence goes on from JAUIFP010000019.1 coordinate 22,794, forward strand.
CGTACCCGACATATTCGAAGGCACGATCGAAGCCCCGCTGGCCAAGCAGCCGGGTACGGGCGGCGAGAAGATGTGGGTGGACGAGGAGAAAGGCCAGCCGGCCAAGACCCGCTACCGCGTGGTGGACCGTGCGGGAAAAAGCGCGGCCTGGGTGGAGCTGCAACCGCTGACCGGCCGCACGCACCAATTGCGCGTCCATATGGCCGCGATCGGCCATCCGATCGTGGGCGACGGAAAATATGGCGGACAAGATTCCTTCCTCACCGGCAGCGTCAGCCGCAAGATGCACTTGCATGCCAGGCGGCTGATCATCGACCATCCCGACGGCGGCAAGATCGACGTGACGGCCGAATTACCCGAACATTTCGCGGCCAGCATGGAGCAGCTGGGCTTCGATCCGGCGCTGAGCGATGCGCAGCCCGATGACGGCCCTCCGCCCGCCAGCCGGGCCGTGAAGAAGCAGGCCGCCCGCCAGCATGCCAAGCAGGTCCGCAAGGACAAACGGGGTGAACGGCGCAAGCGCGGCAATCCGCAGCCTGGCAAGCCAGGGCGAGGACCCAAGCCAAAGCCGAAGCGGGGACGCAAATGAGCACGCGCCTGGCCGTGTTCGATTGCGACGGCACGCTGGTGGACGGTCAGGCCCATGTCTGCGCCGCCATGGAGCATGCATTTGCCGAGGCCGGCCTGCCCGCCCCTTCGCTGCACGAAATCCGGCGCGGCGTGGGGCTGAGCCTTCCCCTTGCAGTGCGCCGCCTCGCCCCGGAGGGAACGGCAGACCAGCACGCACTGGCCGTTGACCTCTACAAGCAATCCTTCCGCGATGCACGGGCGCGCGGCCTTGTCGACGAGCCGCTGTTTGACGGCATTGCCGCCTTGCTGGCGGATCTGCACGGCGCAGGTTGGTCCCTGGGCGTGGCCACCGGCAAGAGCGATCTGGGGCTGAAGAACTGCCTTGCCATTCATGGGCTCAGCGATCTTTTCTGCACCCTCCAGACAGCCGATCGCCATCCGTCCAAGCCGCACCCCTCCATGATCGAGCAAGCGATGGCGGATTCGTTTGCCAGGCCGGAAAGCTGTGTGATGATCGGCGACACCACTTACGACATCGAAATGGCGCTGGCCGCCGGTGTCCGCGCGCTGGGCGTTGCCTGGGGCTATCACGATCCGGAGGAATTGCTGGCTGCCGGGGCGGAAGCGGTTGCGCAGGACGCCGCGCATCTGCAGGAGCTGCTGGCATGACTGACGATCCCGCCTTTGGCCGCTACATGATGCTGAATCTGGTGCGCATCGCCGGCATGCTGATGGTGCTGGCAGGAGTGGCCATTCATTATGGCAAGATCGATCTGTCGCAGGTTTTTGCCTATGTTCTAGCGGGCGCCGGCCTGCTGGGCTTCTTCTACGTGCCGCGCCTTCTGGCGCGCAGATGGCGGACGCCCGAGAAATGAAGCGTTTCTACGAAACGGTAACGGTCGAGCCGGGCGATAAGGGCTGGCATGTCGCGCTCGATGGCCGGAAGATCAAGACGGCGCATGGCGCGCCGCAAGCGGTGCCAAGCCAGGCGCTGGCCAGCGCGATGGCGGAAGAATGGTCCGGCCAGGGCGAAGAGATCGATACCGCGGCGTTCATCTTTCGCGATCTGGCCGATTTCGCGATCGATATTGCCGGGCCGAGGCGCGAAGAAACACTGGCCAGCATGCTCGCCTACGCGGAAACCGACACGCTCTGCTACCGCGCCGATCCCGACGAACCGCTCTTCGCCCGGCAGCAGGAATTGTGGGAGCCGCTGCTCCGCGACATGGAACAGCGCCACGATCTGCGCTTCGAACGGGTGAGCGGGATTATCCACCGCCCCCAGCCGCCCGAAACGCTCTCTGCGCTGCGCAGTGAACTGGAGCGGCAGGATCCCTTTGCACTGACTGCGGCGAACATGATGGCATCGCTTGCCGCTTCCCTGATTGTGGCCCTTGCCGCTCTGGAAGACGGCGCGGATGCGGAGGCTCTCTGGGCGATCGCCAATTGCGAGGAAGACTGGCAGGCGGAACTCTGGGGGTGGGACGCAGTCGCGGCGGACAAGCGCGCCACAAAACTGCAGGCTTTTGCCAAGGCACTGGAATTCGCGCAGCTCGCCCGGGCGCGCTAGGCGCCCATGCCCGGCAAAGCATAGAACCGGCCGCCGATGCGCATCGTCTTTAGCCGTAAGGGTTTCGACAGCACGGCAGGCGGCTGCCCCTCACCGATCGTTGACGGGCAACCGGTCTCACTGCCCATCCCCGCGCGGGACCGGTCCGCCACGCGCTATGCCGATCTGGGGCTTGACGAACTTGTCGAAGGCGCAAGCAAGGGCAGGATTGGCGGCAACGATCTCTGCCATGACGATCCGTTGTTTGCAGGCGGCCATTGCTGGTTCGGGCAATGCGGCGCGGCCCAAGGCCATCTGCAGCGGCAGGGTGTGGGGACGGGAGACGTATTTCTGTTCTTCGGCCTGTTTGCCGACCCGGCCACCGGTGAGCGGCATCACCGCATTTTCGGCCATATGGAAGTCTCCTGCCATGGCGCGCCGGGGGAAGCGGAGCGCCTGCCGCAGTGGCAGGATCCGCCGCGTCCGCATCCGCACTTCCAGGGCGAATGGGACCGCAACAATACGCTCTATCACGGCCCCGGTCGGACCGCCCGCAGCGCAGCCCCTGCCTTACGGCTGACGAAAGCGGGCGGGCCGCTCAATCGCTGGAACGTGCCGCAATGGCTTGGGCGGCTGGGGCTGACCTATCACGCCAAGCCGGAGCGTTGGATTGGCACAGGGGAGCTCGAATCCGCCAAGCGCGGGCAGGAATTCGTCTGCGACATCGGCAATGACCAGGAGGCGCGGCAATGGCTCGCCGCAATCCTGTGTCAATTCGACTAGGGCCTAGCCGACCCACTCCGCCACTTCGGCAGCAACCCGGTTGGCCGCATCGTTGAGCGCCGGGGCAACTTCGCTTGCTTCGGGCAGAACGCCGTCCACTTCCGCTTCGAAGCGCTTGGTCTGGATCTTGCCGCCGGGTTCCTGCAGCACCGCGTCGAAGCGCACCACCACCCTTTGCGTGGGCGCGTCATAGCCCATGTCGAGCAGCTGCCCGGAAAGCTTGGTCGCCGCGGCATAGCGAATGTCCGGCCCATCGATCACGAAGCGCGTCTCTTTCGCGCGGATTGTTTCGGCCAGCAGATTGCCGAACAGGCGCGCGGGCTTTTCCACCCACATCGCATCCTGCAGATAGGCCACTGTCGAGGCATCCACCTGGACCGGCACGCGCACGACATCGAGCCGTTGCGGCGCATCGGGAGTGAGCACCGCCAGCGCCTCACCCACGGTGCCGCTGGAAGCCTGCCCGGCGGGCGCGCTTGCCGTGGGCGTCAGGTTGAACAGCGTGTCGGGCGGATCTTCCCCGAAACTCACACAGGCGGATAGCGCCAGGGGCGCCGCGAGCGCGGCAATCCCCGCGCGCAGGCGATGCTTATCCGGCATTGTGCAAGTCCCCTTCATTGTCGTCGCCCGGCCGATCATGGTTCGTAATCCGGCAGTTTGGTGCCGCCCAGCACTGCACCGGCCCCTTGATTGTCAAGCTTCTCGGTGACCTTGCGCAGCGCCTCGCTGGCGGCGCGCAGATCGCGGATCGTCGCTTCGGCGGCAGGCAGCGTGCTTTCCGAAAGCTGGCGCGCCGCGGGCCGCGTGTCATTGGCGATGCCGGCCAGATTGTCGGCGGCATTCTGCGCGGATTTCAGCGTCTCGCGCAGCTGCTTGGCCAGCGCCTCTCCATCCCTGCCGAGCAGCGCATCGGCCGATTTCATCGTCCCTTCAAAGGCGGCCAGACTCATATTCGCCTGGCGCAGGGTCGCCTGCATTTCGGCCAGCGTCCGCTCCAGCTGCGGCGAGGCATCCGCGACGTGATCGGTGAGCCTCTGCGTATTGGCCAGGATCGCGGCGATGGACGCCTGATTCTCATCCGAAAGCAGCTGGGTCAGCCGTTCGGACAGGGTCGCGAGCCGTTCCAGCAGCAGCGGCGCGTTGCTGAGGATTTCGCCCAGCCCGCCAGGCTTGGTCGGGATCATCGGCGCGCCTTCCGGGCATGCCGTGACTTCGCAGGTAATCGGCGGAGCATCGCGCCGCGCCCCGTCGAGCTGAATCTTCGATACGCCGGTGAAGCTGCCCTGGATCGTTGCCGTCGTGCCCTGCAGGATCGGCACGTTCTCGTCGATCTTGATCCGCACGCGGACGAATTCCGGATCCTTCTGCCACAGCTGGATCAGTGTCACCTGCCCCGAGGGGACGCCGGAAAAGGTCACTTCCGAACCGTTGGCCAGCCCGTCCACCGATTGCTTGAAGAAGATGTCATATTCCTTCTGGCTGCCGGCATTGAGCCGCGCGAGCCAAACGATGAAGGCCGCCAGCATCGCCAGCAGAACCAGCGTGACGATGCCGACAAGGACATGGTTGGAACGTGTTTCCATCAGCGCAACCTATGCCTTTCCATCTTGTGACTTGTCTACGGCCTTGGTGCGATCGCGGTTATCCCTGACCGCACGCCCGCGGGGCCCGTTGAAATATTCCTGGATCCACGGATGGTCCGTGGCGAGCAGTTCCTCGATCGTGCCCACCGCGATCACATGCTTGTCCGCGATCACCGCCACGCGGTCGCAAATCTCGTATAGCGTATCGAGATCGTGCGTGATCAGGAACACGGTAAGGCCCAGAATATCGGTCAGCTCGCGCGTCAGCCGGTCCTGCGCGGCCGCCCCGATCGGATCGAGGCCGGCGGTCGGCTCGTCCAGGAACAGCAATTCGGGATCGAGCGCCAATGAGCGGGCCAGCGCGGCGCGCTTGCGCATGCCGCCCGAAAGTTCGGAAGGATATTTCGCGACCGTTTCTTCCGGCAGGCCCGTCAGCCCCACCTTGAAGCGGGCGATTTCGTGCCGGAATTCCTCGTCGATCTCCGGATAGAATTCGCGCAGCGGGACTTCGACATTCTCCCCCACGGTGAGGGTGGAGAACAGCGCGCCGCCCTGGAACAGCACGCCCCAGCGCGAACGGATATCGACTTCGCTATCGTCGCCCGGATCGTCGATCGAGCGGCCGAACACCTCGATCTGCCCCGCGGTCGGCCTCTGCAACCCGATGATCGAGCGCATCAGGACCGATTTGCCCGTGCCGGACCCGCCGACCACGCCCAGGATTTCCCCGCGCCGGACCTTCAGCGAAAGGTCTTCATGGACGACGAAATCGCCGAACTGGTTGACCAGCCCTTCGACCACGATCGGATATTCGATCTGGTCATGCTCTTCGCTCTTCACGCGGGCGCGGCGATCCTCGCGGCGAATCACTTTCGGTTCGTAGTGCGTGGCTTCGGGCGGCGCGTCGGGATCGGACATGCTCAGCCCCAGCCAATCTCGGTGAAGAACACCGCAAAGAAGGCGTCGAGTACGATCACCATGAAGATGCCCTGCACCACTGCCTTGGTCGTCCTGAGGCCGACTTCCTCCGAATTCCCCTGGACCTGCATGCCCTGATAGGTGCCCGCGAGGCCCACGATCAGCCCGAAGACCAGCGCCTTGACCAGGCCGACCCACAGATCGTGTAGCGGCACGACCTCCTGAATGCGGCTGAGGAAAGTCAAAAACGGAATGCCCAGCGTGAGATCGGCAATAAACGCGCCGCCGATGATCGCCATCACCGCCGAATAGAAACCCAGCAGCGGCATCAGCAGGATCGTCGCCATGATCCGTGGCAGGATCAGCGCCTCGACCGGAGAGACGCCGATGGTGCGCATCGCGTCGACCTCCTCGGTCAGCTTCATCGTTCCGATTTGCGCCGCGAAGGCGGAGCCCGAACGGCCCGCGACCATGATCGCCGTCATCAGCACGCCCAATTCGCGCAGCGCCAACCGCCCGGTGAGGTTGATCGTATAGATTTCCGCACCGAACTGCCGCAGCTGCACGGCGCCCTGCTGCGCGATGACGATCCCGATCAGGAAACTCATCAGCCCGATGATGCCCAGCGAATCGACGCCCACCAGTTCGAACTGGCGCATGAGCGAGGATGTGCGCCAGCGCGACGGGCGGATCAGCAGCCGCCCGGTGGCCGCAATGATGCTGCCCAGAAAACCGACCGAATGGAACATCCCGTCCCGCCAGATATACATCGTCTGGCCCACGGCCTGGGGCAGGAATTGCAGGATCGGTATCGCGGGCGGAGAAATGTCGGCCATGCTCGCGCTGGAACGGACCGCATCGATCAGATGCTCCGCCTCGCCGCTGGCGCCTGTGATGTCGGCCTGTGCCTCAGTCGCGAAACGCCACACCGTCCAGGCGCCCACCGTATCCATCGAGCTGCATTCGGAAATGTCGACTTCGTCGATCCGGCCTTCCCAGCCGCGCAGTGCCTTATCGAGCGTGCCGGCCGTGGAGACGAGCAGGGGCCCGCTCAACACCATACGGGTGCTGCCATCCTCTTGCTCCTGAACGGAGAATTCAGCCCAATCCCGCATGCCGCAAACTATGAGAGCAAAATGGGGCCGCGACAAGGCATGCTTGAGGGGGCTTGTGAAAACTCCCCGCCGATTGCAGCAGACGCCGAAGGACTGCTTGCGCGCCCGCAATGCCGCTGGCAAAGGCCCGTACCGACATGACCAGCGAGCTCGACAAGACTTTCAACCCCGCCGAAATCGAGGCGAAGTGGTACAAACACTGGGAGGAAAACGGCCTTTTCCGTCCCGAACGGCCTGACGCCGCGCCTTTCACTATCGTCAATCCGCCGCCCAATGTGACCGGTTCGCTCCATATCGGGCACGCGCTGGACAACACGCTGCAGGATATCGTGATCCGTTACGAGCGGCTGCGCGGCAAAGATGCGCTGTGGGTGGTGGGCATGGACCATGCCGGCATCGCCACGCAGATGGTGGTCGAACGCCAGCTGGAAGAACGGCAGGACAAGCGCACGAACTACACGCGCGAAGAGTTCGTGGACAAGGTCTGGGAATGGAAGGCGGAAAGCGGCGGTGCGATCACCGGCCAGCTGCGCCGCCTGGGCTGTTCCATGGACTGGGCGAACGAACATTTCACCATGGACGAGCACTTCACCAAGGCCGTGCTCAAAGTGTTCGTGGAGCTCTATAATCAGGGGCTGATCTACCGCGACAAGCGTCTGGTGAACTGGGACCCGAAGCTGAAGACCGCGATCAGCGATCTGGAAGTGGAAACGCAGGAGCTGCAAGGCGGCTTCTGGCATTTCAAATATCCGCTGGCGGACGGCGTCACGCTTGATGGCCCCGGCGTAGAGGGCCAGGACTTCATCGAAGTCGCCACCACAAGGCCGGAGACGATGCTGGCCGACATGGCCGTGGCGGTGCATCCCACCGATGAGCGTTACAAGAGCGTGATCGGCAAGGACATATTGCAGCCGATCACCGGCCGCCGTTTCAAGGTGGTGGCGGACGAGCATGCCGATCCGGAGCTGGGCAGCGGCGCGGTGAAGATCACTCCGGGCCACGATTTCAACGACTTCGAAGTGGGGAAGCGCGCCGGGATCGCCCCTGCCGACATGCTCAACATGCTCGATGCCGAAGCCGCCGTGGTGCAGACCGCCGACGATCTGGTGCCGGAGGAATTCCTGGGGCTCGACCGCTTCGACGCGCGGAAACTCGTCGTCGAGCGGATGAAGGAACTCGGCTACCTGATCCCGTTTTTGGCGAAGAACAAGGACGGCGAAGAGACCGAGCACGACGCGGAGCCGCGCGTGATCCAGACCCCGTTCGGCGACCGCGGCGGCGTAGTGATCGAACCCTGGCTGACCGATCAATGGTATGTCGATGCCGAAAAGCTGGCCGTCGCCCCGATGGAGGCCGTGCGCAAGGGCGATATCGAAATCGTGCCCAAGAGCTGGGAAAAGACCTTCTTTAACTGGATGGAGAATATCCAGCCCTGGTGCGTTTCGCGCCAGCTCTGGTGGGGCCACCGGATCCCGGCGTGGTTCGATAAGGATGGCAATATCTTCGTGGCCGAAACGGAAGAGGAAGCGCAAGCGCAGGCAGGGGCCGGCGTGGCACTCACCCGCGATCCCGACGTTCTCGACACCTGGTTTTCTTCCGCCTTGTGGCCCTTCGCCACGCTGGGCTGGCCGGACGAGACCGAGCTGCTGAAGAAGCACTATCCCAACGATCTGCTGATTTCCGGCTTCGACATATTGTTCTTCTGGGATGCGCGCATGGCGATGCAAGGCATCCATTTCATGAAGGACGTGCCATGGAAACGGCTTTACCTGCATGGGCTGGTGCGCGCGCCGGACGGGCAGAAAATGTCCAAGTCCAAGGGCAATGTGATCGATCCGCTGGGCCTGGTCGATCAATATGGCGCCGATGCGCTGCGCTTCTTCATGGCGGCGATGGAAAGCCAGGGCCGTGACATCAAGATGGATGAGAAGCGGGTCGAGGGGTACCGCAACTTCGCCACCAAGCTGTGGAACGCCACGCGTTTCTGCCAGTCCAACGGGATCGCCGCCTCCGATACGGTGGCCGCACCCGAGGCCAAGCTGGCCGCCAATCAGTGGATCATCGGCGAAGTGGCGCAGACGGTGGCGGAGCTGGACAAGGCAATGGCCGATCTGCGCTTCGATGCCGCTGCCAATACGATCTACCAGTTCACCTGGAGCCGTTTCTGCGACTGGTATCTGGAACTGATCAAGCCCGTCTTCCAGGGCGATGCCGATAACCCGGCCGCCGTGGAAACCCGCGCGGTCGCCGGCTGGGCGCTCGATCAGATCCTGGTGATGCTGCATCCCTTCATGCCCTTCATCACCGAAGAGCTGTGGCAGGCGCAGGCCGAGTATCAGGGCGGTGAGCGGCCTTACGAGCTGATCCTGGCCAAGTGGCCCGAACCCGAAGCGAGCGTCAGCAAGGATGCGACCGACGCGATCGACTGGGTCATCGCGCTGACCACCGCCGTGCGCGGCGCGAAGAACGAGCTGGGCATTCCCCCCGGAGAGAAGCTGGCCGCGTTCTGCCCGGCACCTTCCGACCTTGCCAAGCGCGTGGTGGAACGCAGCGCGGCGGCGATCGAACGCCTGGCCCGCCTGGCCCCGGTGACCTTCGCCGAGGCTCCATCGGGCGCGGCGATGCAGATCACGGCCGGCACCGATACCTTCATCGTTCCGCTGGAAGGCGTGATCGATATCGCGGCGGAGAAGGCCCGCCTGGAAAAGGCGCTGGCCGCATCGCAGAAAGAGGCGAAGTCGCTGGAAGGGCGGCTGGGCAATGCCAATTTCCTGGAGCGTGCCAAGCCCGAAGCGGTCGAGAAGGCCAAGGCCGACCATGCCCATCATTCCGCCGAGGTCGAGCGGCTGACCGCAGCGCTGGAACGGTTGGGGTGAGGCAGGCAGGCCCTGCCCTGCCGTTTCCCCGCCCCGCGGGGCACGCCGCCGCTGCATGCAAATCTGACAATGAGAAAGAGCGGCACGAACCGCGGATGCCCCGCGAGTCGCGTTCGAATGCCCAATTTGTACCTATCCTGCATGATGTAGGAAAGATATTTTTACCAATACGGTTATTTTTATGGCGCTGACGCTCGCCGCCACTACGCCCGGAGAGCCGGAGATCTTCGCCTCGCTTCAGGGCGAAGGGCCCAGCATGGGGAAGCCGGTGGGCTTTGTACGCCTTTCGCGCTGCAACCTTGCCTGCCAGTGGTGCGACACGGCCTATACCTGGCGTTTTTCCGGCGACAACCGCCCGCATCGCAGCGGTGAGGATTATGACCGGGCGGCCAATCAGGTCACCCTGAGCGAAGCGGAAACAGCCGAGAAAATCGCGGCGCTGGGCATGCACCGCCTGGTGGTGACGGGCGGCGAACCGCTGCTGCAGGCCCCCGCCCTCGCCCGCATGCTGGCGCTGCTGCCGGGCATGGAAGTGGAAGTGGAAACCAACGGCACGGTCGCCCCGCCGCCTGCGCTGGACGCGCTGATTGCGCAGTACAATGTCAGCCCGAAACTGGCCCATAGCGGCAACCCGGCCGAGCTCGCGCTGATCCCGGAGCGGCTGGCCGAATGGGCGGCGAACCCGCGTGCATGGTTCAAATTCGTGGTGGCGGAGCCCGGCGATTTGGACGAGGTGCTGGCGCTGGCCGAACGCTACGCGATACCTTCGCGGCGGATATACCTCATGGCGGAAGGCATTGATTCTGAAACACTTGCACAGCGCGAAGCGTGGCTCGCCCCGCTCTGTATTTCGCATGAGATGAACCTCTCCAAGCGGTTGCACATCCAGCTGTTTGGCGACACTAGGGGAACATGAGTAGCTCCCTGCAGGATGACGAGGCCGCCGGCGGCGCGCCCGCAAACAGAAAGGGAGATCTCACCCAGGGCCCGATTCTGAAGACGCTGGTGCTCTTCGCGGTCCCCACCCTGCTGTCCAACTCGCTGCAATCCTTGAACGGCACGATCAATGCGATCTGGGTCGGACGCCTGATCGGCGAAGCGGCGCTGGCGGCCACCGCCAATGCCAATATCATCATGTTCCTGCTTTCCAGCGCGGCCTTCGGCTTCGGCATGGCCGGCACCGTCCGGATCGGGCAGCGCTTCGGCGCCAGCGACCTGGATGGGGCAAGGCGGACCATGGGCACGGCGATGGGTTTCTGCTTCCTGGTCACGATCGCGATTGCCGCCATCGGCCTCGCCATCACGCCCTGGCTGCTGCGCATGCTTTCCACGCCGCCAGAAGCCTTCCAGCTCGCCGTGGATTATCTGCGGATGGTGTTCGTGGCGATGCCGATGGTGATGATCTCCATCATTCTGACCATGGGCCTGCGCGGCGCCGGCGATTCCCGTACGCCGCTGATCTTCATGGGCGTTTCGGTCGTCCTGCACACGGTGATCAATCCGCTGCTGATCATGGGATACGGCCCGCTGCCCGCTTTCGGGATCGCTGGATCGTCCCTCTCCATGGCGATTGCCACGACCATCTCTTTCATCGGCATGGTCGCCTATGTCTATGCCAAAGACCTGCCGCTGCGCCTGCGCGGCGCCGAACTCGCCTATCTGAAGCCGCGGCTGGACGAGCTGGATTTCATCGTCAAGAAGGGCTTCCCGATGGGGGCGCAGATGCTGGTGATGTCCGCCGCCGGCCTGATCGTGGTCAGCTTGGTCAACCGCGAAGGCATGATGACCACTGCCGCCTACAGCGCATCCATGCAGGTCTTCACCTATGTCCAGATGCCGGCGATGGCGATCGGCGGGGCAATCAGCGCAATGGCCGCGCAATATATCGGCGCCCAGCAATGGAGCCGGCTGGATCACCTCTCCCGCGCGGGGCTGATCACCAACGGCCTGATGACCGGCGCGCTTACCGTGCTGCTGCTGCTGTTCGACCGGCCGATCCTGGAACTGTTCATGGGGCCGGAAAGCCCCGCGGTCGACATGGCCCGCCACATCCAGTTCATGGTGGCGTGGAACTTCATCTTTTTCGGGATGACGATGGTGCTCAACGGCACGATGCGCGCGGGCGGCGTGGTGTGGCTGCCGCTCTTCATCCTGGCGATCACGCTCTATCCGATACGCCTGGGTTTCTACTATCTCGCCTATCCGCTGTTCCAGGCCGATGCGATCTGGCTGAGCTTCCCGGTCGCCGCACTCTCCGGCCTCGCGATGACCGCCTATCTCTATTACCGCACCCCATGGCGGGAACGCGCCAAGGCGGAAACCGCCGATGAAGCCGCGGAGCAGTCCAATGCCGAAGGCGATCCGGCTGGCCGCTCCAACCCTTCGATGTAGGCACGCGTATGGCTCTGCCCCGTTCGCCCCGCGCGGTGATCTTCGACATGGACGGCACGCTGTTCGATTCAGAGAAGCTCTATGCCGAAGCCTTTGCCAGCGCGGCCAAGGCCATCAGCAAGGACGTCGATCCCCAGTTCATATACCGTACGATCGGATTGCCGCGGCCGGCAACCCTCGACCTCTATGAGCGCAGCTTCGGGCATGCCGTCCCCGCCGATGCGATGTTCGCCGCCTATGATGCAGAGTGCGAGCGGATGATGGCCTCGGCCCCCGTCGCGCTCAAGCCCGGTGCACTGGAACTGCTCGGCACGCTGCAGGCGCAGGCGATCCCCTGCGCAATCGCGACGTCCAGCCAGACCCGCGATGTGGAGCGCAATTTTGCCGGACACGATCTGCTGCACCACTTTGCGGAAATCGTGGCGCATGGCGACTACGCGGCAGGCAAGCCCGATCCGGAGCCTTTCCTTGTCGCCGCCGGGCGGCTCGGCTTTGCAGCGGCGGATTGCCTGGCGCTGGAAGACTCCCCCAATGGCGTACTGTCCGCCAGCGCGGCCGGGACCATGACCGTGATGATCCCGGATCACCACCCAGCCACCGACGAGCACCGGCAGCTATGCTGCCATGTCGCGCAGGACCTGCACGAGGTGGAGCGCCTGGTTATGGAAACGCTGCGGAGCTAGACGGCAAAAAAGAAAGGCAGGGCGCGCCGAAACGCAGCCCTGCCCCCTCTTCGGCCCTACGGGCCTCCCCTGTATTCTTACTTGCCCTGGGCGCGCCAACGCTGGACGATGCGGTGAACCGCCTCTTCCTCGCCGCCGGAATGCTGCCACAGCTCCACGAAGCTGGGATCTTCCGATGCCGGGCGCTTGGCTTCCTCCAGCGTGTCGAAGGAAACGCGGATCGGGATCGCAACACCCTCACCGCAGATAATGCATTCGCGGTTTCTGAGCGCGGGAATCGAATCCAGGAAGCCGCGCGAACCTTCCGGCATGGCCGCCTTCACGAAGGCCTGGTCCCGGTCGTTGTTGAGACGCATGGAAATGATCGTACCGCACTGGGAAAGCACGCCTTCCGCAAGGTCCGAAGGACGCTGCGTGATGAGCCCCAGCGAAATGCCGTATTTACGGCCTTCCTTGGCGATCCGCGAAAGAATGCGGCCGACGGAAGACCCATCGGCGTTCTTCTCGTTCGGGACGTATCGGTGCGCCTCTTCGCAGACCAGCAGGATCGGGCTGGTCTTTTCCTCGCGGCCCCAGATCGCAAAGTCGAACACCAGCCGGCTGAGCACCGCCACCACGGTGGAGGTAATGTCGGAAGGAACGCCCGAAACGTCGATGATCGAAATCGGCTTGCCGCTGGCGGGCATGCGGAAAATCTTGGAGACGAAATCGGCCAGCGTGTCGCCCACCAGCATGCCGGAGAACATGAACTGATAGCGCGGATCGGTCTTGAGTTCGTCGATCTTGGTCTTGATGCGCATATAGGGCGCGGTCGACGTCGCCTTGTCCAGCTTGCCCATATCGTTCTGCAGAATGTTGGTGAGATCCGACAGCAGATAGGGAATCGGGGAATCGACGGTGATCTTGCCCATCGTTTCGGCAAGGCGGTTCTTGCTGCGCGCCTCCAGCAGGCACTTGGCCAGAATGTCGGCGTCTTCCTGGCGGTCATTGCCCGTGGTGCTCAGGATGACTTCGCAATGTTCTTCGAAGTTCATCAGCCAATAGGGCATGTTGAGATTGGTGACGTCGAAGATCAGGCCGGTATTGCGGAATGCGGCCGAATATTCGCCGTGGGGGTCGATCATCAGCACATGGCCCTGCGGCGCGGATTCGCAGATCCGGTGCAGGATCATCGCGGCGCTGGTCGACTTACCGGTACCGGTGGAGCCCAGCAGCGCGAAGTGCTTGCCCAGCATCGCATCGATATAGATGCCTGCGCGAATATCGACGGTGGGATAGACCGTGCCGACCTGGATCGCGGAGCGGCCATCGCTGGCATAGATTTGGCGAAGGTCCGCACTGGTGGCGGGATAGACCAAGGCGCCGGGAATGGGATAGCGCGTCACACCGCGGCGGAAATTGTAGATCTTGCCGGTCAGGCGTTCTTCGTCGCCTTCGCCCAGGAAGTCGATATTGGCAACGATGCTGCCGCCTTCGGAACGGCGATCCTGCCGCTGGTTGCGCACATTGGCGAGCAGCCAGCCGTCAGCGACGCGGATCTTGATCTGGCTGCCGACTTGCCCGGCAAGCGCGATCGAGGGATCCGCATCGTCCGCGCATTCGGTGATGCGCTGCAGATCGAGAGCAATCTGCGAGCCCGAGCCCGCAATTTCCAGCACCACGCCAATCGGCTGGGTGCCGTTTTCGCTCTCCGCCGCGCCATTGCCTCCCATGTCCTGCGGATGGTCCGCAGGCTGGAAATCCGAAAATTGCTCTTTACTCAATTCGTTCATTGTCGGGCCGCCATAAATGTCGAATTTCTGCGCCATCTTGCGCGCAGACAGGCCTATCCCGATGTCGTTAAAATCGCGTCAATGACGCTTCTTCGCCCTAAATCAGGACGAACAGCCGGCCCGCGATCCAGCCCATTCCGATCGAAACGAAAACCGCCAGCAGGCCGTAGAGAAAACCGTCATTATTGGCGAAATTCACCACGAACCTCTCGAAGCCCAGCTTGCGCACTTCCACCCGCGACACGGCAGAGGCGATCACGCGCCCCTGGGTGATGGCGAAGGTCTCAGCGGTGTAAGTGCCCGTCTGCACGGTGGAGGGCAGACTGATGCGGGCCTGATAAAGCACCTGCTCGCTCAGCGTCACGCCGTTATCCTGCTGCTTGTAGAGCCCTTCGCGCTGCCGCAGATCGACCAGCCCGGCGGCGAAGCGCGCCTGCTCTTCCGGATCGATGGCACCCACAGGGGATAGCTGGAGCCAGTCCAGCCCCAATTCATAGATCGCGGCCGTCCGCTCATCCACGATCTCGTCAATCGGGCGCGAACTCGAAACCGCGAAGAATGACGGGGCGGAGCGGAAATCGCTGCTGTCGGCATTCAGCCAGACGCCCGCCACCTTGCGCTTTTCACGCAGGCGAATGGACTGCGTCGGCCCCTTCAGCACCACGACGATATCGTAATCACGCCCCGCGCGGTTCCCGCTTGGGTCCAGGATCGCGCCGAACAGCAGCAGCTCGGTTCCGGTGAAGCCCTGCCGCACCTGGATTTCATGCTGCGAAACTTCGGGCACCAGGATCGGTTCGCGCTGAGCGGTCAGCATTGAAAATGCGAGCAGGGCAAACAGGCCGGAGGCAATCCGCTTTGCCATCCCACCGGCGGCGCTACGCGGCGTCATAGCGGCACCACCGTGTAGATTTCATCCGGCCGGTATCCCAGGCCGAACGCCATGCGCAGCGCGATCGCCAGCACGATGACCGCCAGGACCAAGCGCAATATCTCCGGCTTGGCCTTCTGCGCGAATTTGGCGCCGAGCTGCGCCCCGGTGACCGAACCGAGCAGCAGCAGCCCCGCCAGCACGATATCGACGGCCTTGGTGGTGAGCGAATGCATCATCGTGGTGACCATCGTCACGAACAGGATCTGGAACAGCGAAGTGCCCACGACGACATTGGCGCTCATGCCCAGAATGTAGAGCATGGCGGGCACCAGGATGAAGCCGCCGCCTACGCCCATCAGCATCGTCAAGATCCCGACGATTACGCCCAGCAGCAGCGGCGCGAGCGGCGAGATGTAGAGCCCCGAACGATAGAAGCGCCAGCGCATCGGCAGGCTGGCCACCAGCGGGTGATGCCGGCGTTTGCGCGCCGGCGCGGGTACGCCCGTGCGCATTGCCCGCATGGTCTGAAAACTCTCGCGCCCCATCAGTGCGCCGATCGTGCCCAGCAGGATGACGTAGAGGATGTTGATGACCGTATCGATCTGCCCGATCGCCTGCAGCAGGCGAAACAGCAAGGCGCCGAAGACCGTGCCGATCACACCGCCCGCGACCATCACCGCGCCCATGCTGTAATCCACGCCGCCGCGGCGGGTATGGGCAAACACGCCCGAAACGCTGGCACCGGTCACCTGGCTGGCTGCCGAAGCGGCAGCGACGGTGGGCGGAACCCCGTAGAAGATCAGCAGCGGTGTAGTGAGGAAACCTCCGCCCACGCCGAACAGTCCGGAAAGGATGCCCGTGGCGGCCCCAAGCGCGACGATGACCAGCCCGTTGACCGCAAGATTGGCGATAGGGAGGTATACGTCCATTGCATCTACCGCCGTAACCCACCCTCGCGGCGGATTAAAGCCACTGCGGCGCGGGTTCCCCTAAAAACCCGCAGCAATCGTCAGCGTGGGGCCGCTGGAAGGATTGGCATCACCGGCGACACGGAAACGCCAATCGAAAGAAAGCCGCGCCGGGATCCCGCCCGCCCGGCTCCTGATCGTGGCGCCCGGCCCGATATCGAGCCGCTCGGCACCCTTTTGCGCACCGCCCCAGGCGCCGCCTCCGGCGCTGACCAGCAACCCGCCCATCTCCAAAATGTCCCGCTCTGCGCGCAATTGCCCATCGGCAAAGGCGGTTGCGAAATCGCCGCCGACATAGCCCGCCTGAGCATAGGCCTCTCCTTTGAAGTCCAATGGCAGATCGAACACCGGCAACTGGGTGAAGGCATAAGCCGCCGGGCGCCAGTTCATCCGGCCATTGGCATGGGTTCCGCGCATTTCCGCGGCGGCCATGATCGGTATTTCGGGGATCGGGCGCGCGGCCAGCCCCGCCGCCACTTCGCTTTCCCGCGCACCGGCGAGCGCCTTACTGGCACGGACATAAACATTGGGCCGGTGCGGGCTCGACGGCGCGATGTTGTAGCGCAGCACGGCGCCCAGCTGGCTCTGCCCATAGCTGCCGCGCCCGGACGTGACGGCCGTGGTCGTATCCTCCCGCACAAGCAGCCAGGCATCGCCGGACCAGCGCTTGCCCGCTGGCCGGGAAGTCGCGGGCAAGGGCGGCACGGCGCGCGCGGCCTGCCCCAAGTGCCGACTCGCCGGTGCTGGCGCTTCCTTCCGCCTGTCCGCCGGAGCCGCCAGAAGCACACCGGCAGGCCGGTACATGGCATTTGCGGCAGAAGGCAATTCGATGAGCTGGGGATAGGCAATGCGCGCGGCCGCAGGGCGCAGCGGCACGACTAGCGGATATGCCCCGCGCGCCACCTTCGGGCGAAGCGGAACCACCTGCGGGTAAGCCTTATCATGCAGCGGAGATGGACGTCCTGACGAAATCAGTGCTGCTTGCCGGTTCCCCGAACCTTCCGCAGCGTATTGCCCGGCAAAGGCCAGTGGCGCGGGCATGGACCGCGCGTTGGAGATATGCGGATCCCACAGCAATGTGCGCAGCGCGATCCAGCCGCCCAGCAGCACCACCAGCATGAAAACCGGCTGCCCGCGATACCCGGCCTGTGGAGTCATCCGGCCCGTTCGGGCTGCATGAGGGCGGGATGGGCGAGATGCGTGGTCTTGTCCCATACCGGCAGTTTGCCGCCCAGCGTGCCCATATAGGCGAACAGGGCGCGGCGACCGGCCATGATCGCAATGATGTTCGCCACGGGAATGCGCAGCACCGCGCGCAGCCCCTCGGCAATCCCGTATTCATTGGCCGTGAAGGCGAAGCGCATCCCCGCGCGCCAGACGAAACTGGCGAAGTTGATCAGGATCAGCGTGTAGATCAGCGGATCGCCCTGCCACGGACGGCCCAGCCCTGCCATGTCCGCTGCCCCCAGAATGCCCGCGATCACCAGCAGCAGATAGGCCGCCGCCAGCACGATCGCAGTCAAAGGGCCGCGCCGGTCGCGCACCCGCATCCACAGTTCCACCGGGCGTGCGATCCAGCCGAGCCGGTCCCAGCCTTGCAGGGCGATCCCGTGGATCCAGCGGGTCTTCTGCCGGACTGCTGCACCAAGCTCCGCCGGGAAGCAGGCCCGGGTGGCGATCAGTTCACCGTCATCGCCGCGCAGGCGCAGAAATTGCGTACGCGCGTTCAGCGCCTTGATCCTGAGGCCCATCTCGTAATCTTCGGTCAGGCTTTCGACGGAGAACGGCCCCTCCTGCCCCGGGCGCTCGCCTGCCAGCCTGGCGAGGATCGGCCGGGCGAAGGCACAGCCCACGCCGGCTGCCGGCAGCGCCGCCCCCATCGCATCACGCACGACCATCGCCTTGGCATGCGCCTCGGTAAATTCCTCGCAGTAATGGCCCGCGATCCAGCGCGATCCGGGCTGGGGTTCCGGCCGCACCGGAAGCTGGACGAACTCGGCCTGGTCCAGAGCCTTGTCCAGCACCCACAACGCGGCGGGATCGACCATATCTTCCGCGTCGTGCAGCAAGACCATGCGGAAGGGTTCGCCCGTTTGCTTCTCCTCCCGGCCAAGCGCGCGGTACAGGGCATTGAGGCAGTCCGCCTTGGTGGTGGGGCCGTCGCGGTCGTGAATCACCAGCCGGAAACGCGGGTCCGCCCCGCCCGCACGCCGGGCGGCCTCCATGGTCCGCGCATCGTTGCGGTAACAGCCGACCAGCAGCCGCAGCTCCCCCTGCGGCCAGGCTGCAAGCAGATGAGCAATCGTGGCGCCGATCACCTCTGCTTCCTGCCAGGCGGGAATCATCACCGCGGCCTTGCCGCTCAGTGGATGATGCGATGCCAGCAGCCTGTCGACCGGCGGCGCAGTGGCTCTGCCCGAGAGTTTGAGCCAAGCCCAGATCCCGTCCACGGCGAGTTCGTCCACCGCGCCGATGAGAAAAAAGATGCCCGCGAAGAGCAGCAACTCATGTTCGAAAAGCGCCAGCCATTCCAGCGGCGTAAAACCCCCTAGGATAGGCGCCCCCCAGTCCTACCTTCCCTGCCGGCACGTTAGTTAGCTTGGCATTATAGCGCAATCCGTAGATTCCACCGCGCAGCCTCTTGCAACTGCGCCATATTTGAGAAAAGGGAGAAGGAGCATGGCAAAACCCCGCTCTCCGATCGCCACGGCAGTCCGCCCTTTCAAAGCATTGTTCGCAAGCGACGCCTTCGAAGGCATTCTGCTCATCTTCGTGGCGGTCGCGGCGCTGGTGGTGGCGAACTCGCCCTGGTCGCACGCCTATCACGAGCTGTTCCATGCAACGCTGTCCTGGACGCCGATCCCCAAGCTGAACACGCTGCATCTGTGGATCAACGATGCGCTGATGGCGATCTTCTTCTTCGTCGTCGGGCTGGAGGTGAAGCGGGAGATTATCGCCGGAAACCTCTCCGACGCCAGGAAACGCCGCTTGCCCGTGCTGGCGGCAATTGCCGGCATGGCGGCGCCCGCAGGCGTCTACATGCTCATTGCCGGATCGGAACCGCAGCTGGTGAGCGGCTGGGCCATCCCCGCCGCAACCGACATTGCCTTTGCCATGGGCGTTATCGGCCTGCTCGGCACGCGCGTGCCCGCGGCCCTGCGCCTGTTCCTGCTGACCGTTGCCATCGTGGACGATATCGGCGCGGTGCTGGTGATCGCGCTGTTCTACACCGCCAACATCAAGCTGGTCTGGCTGCTCGGTTCGTTGCTGGTCTTCGGGATCATGATGGCGTTCAACCGGATGGGCGTCACAAAATTGCTGCCCTTCATCCTGGGCGCACTGGTGCTGTGGTACTGCGTACTCAACTCTGGTGTGCATGCCACGATTGCCGGCGTAGTCGCCGCGCTGGCGATCCCGATGCGAAAGACTGACGGATCGAGCATGCTCGAAACGCTGGAGCATGGCCTGGTCGGCTGGAACGCCTATCTGGTGGTGCCGCTGTTCGGATTTGCGAATGCAGGCGTCGCCCTGGCCGGCCTCGGCATGGACGAATTCTTCGCCCCGCTGCCGCTCGCCGTGGGTGCCGGGCTCGTCTTCGGCAAGCAGATCGGTATCTTCGCCACGATTGTCCTGGCCGACAAGCTGGGCATTGCCAAGCGGCCGGAGGATTCGACCTGGCCGGAAATCTGGGGAACCACCGTGCTGTGCGGCATCGGCTTCACGATGAGCCTGTTCATTTCCGAACTGGCATTCCCGAACTATCGCCTGCTGATCGAAGAGGCGAAGATCGGCATTCTCACCGGTTCGCTGATCTCCGCCGTTCTGGGCTATGCCATCCTGCGGATGACGACGACGCATCCGGAGCTGCGCGCACAGTCCAGCTAGCCGGCCGGCCTTTCAGGCGGGCTTACCAGCTGCCCACATTCTCCATGCTGGCCCAGGGTTCCTTGGGCTCCAGCTTGCCTTCCTGAAGCAGCTCGATCGAGATTCCGTCCGGCGTCTTGACGAAGGCCATATGCCCGTCGCGCGGCGGCCGGTTGATTGTGACGCCAGCATCCATCAGCCGCTGACAAGTCTCGTAAATGTCGTCCACGCGATAGGCGAGATGGCCGAAATTGCGGCCGCCGTCATATTGCTCCACCTCGCCGTCCTCGGGCGGCCAGTTATAGGTGAGCTCCACTTCGGCCACATCTTCCTGGCCCGGCGCGGCAAGAAAGATCAGCGTGAAGCGCCCCTGCTCGCTGTTGATACGGCGCACTTCCTCAAGCCCGAGGAGGGAGAAAAAGGCAATTGTCGCTTCAGGATCCGTCACCCGGATCATGCTGTGGAGAAATTTGACCACGGCTTAGCTACTCCATTCATCGCTATTCAAGCACGGTTCATCGGCAGGCAGTCATCAACGCATGGTCCACTGCCCGATGCGAGGAGGCCCTGCCATGAATGACGATGCTAGCGAAGACAACACAGGTTCCGCCACCGCTTTCTGGCGCCGATCCCAGGGCAGGCTGATTCTGAGCAGTGCCGCGATCCTGGCGGTAGGCATGGTGGTGGGCGGCTATTTGCTGGGTGACGGGCTGACCCGCGCGCGCGAAGCCGACCGTTCCGTTACGGTGCGCGGCCTGGCCGAACGCGATGTGATGGCAGACCTCGCGACCTGGACCATTTCCTACTCGGCTTCGGCAGGCAATCTTGGCGCTGCGCAATCCAGCATCGATGCCGACACGAACCAGATCCGCGCTTTCTTCAAGGAACTCGGCTTTCCGGAGGACGAGCTGCAACCCACGGCAGTCAATGTGACCAGCTACGTTAACGATGGCGTGCGGCAATATACGGTTCGCCAGCGCATGAGCCTGCGCACAAACGATATCGAAAGGGCGCAGGCCGCCGTGCGGCGCCAGTTCGAACTCGTGAGGCGCGGCGTCATGCTGGAAGAAGGATCGGGCATGTCATACGCCTTCACCCAGCTCAATTCGGTGAAACCCGAAATGGTAGCCAAAGCGACCAAGGACGCGCGCGCGGCGGCGCAGCAATTTGCCGAGGATAGCGGCACGAGCGTGGGCGGCATCAAGCAGGCAACGCAAGGCTATTTCTCTATTTCCGCGCGTGACGGGGATGGCGGCGGCTGGGGGGCATCCGATACGCCCTTCAAGAAGGTGCGCGTGGTCACGACCGTGGACTTCTATCTCCGCTGACGCACCGGCTTTGCCCACAAAGCAAAAGGCCCGCGCCGTTTCCGGCGCGGGCCCCCGCATGTTCAATTCCGAACCGGCTTAGAAGCTGGCGGAAAGGGTGCCGACGACAGCGTCGTCAACGAAGTTGTAGCCAGGGGCCGGAACTTCGCCTTCAGCGCCGACATAGGCAACGCCAACCGAAACTGC
>JAUIFP010000110.1 GCA_030430365.1 Alphaproteobacteria bacterium
ATGGGCAGGAGACCTATTCCGCCCCCACGATACGGTCAACGAGATTGGCGATCCGCGCGAGCGGTTCGAAGCGCAATTCCTTCGCTCCGTCGCCGCTCTCGCCCGGGCCGAAGCCATGCTTGAAGCCTAGCTTGCCGGCTTCGCGCAGGCGCAAGCCGCCATGCGCCACTGGGCGAACTTCTCCGGCGAGCGATATTTCCCCAAACCAGACGCTGCGCGAAGCGAGCGGCTTGTCCGCCAAGGCGGAAACGAGCGCGGCCGCAACGGCAAGATCGGCTGCCGGATCCGACAATCGGTATCCACCGGAAATGTTGAGATAGACCTCGGCGGAGGAGAAACTCAGTCCGCAGCGCGCCTCCAGCACAGCCAGCAGCATGGCAAGGCGGCTACTGTCCCAACCGACGACGGCACGGCGCGGCGTTGCCCCGCTTTGCAGCCTCACGATCAGGGCCTGCACTTCCACCAACACAGGCCGCGTTCCTTCCAGCGCGGGGAAGACTGCGCTTCCTGCCAGCGGTTCGTCGCTGCCCGAGAGAAACAAAGTGGAAGGATTGCGGACCTCTTCCAGCCCTTGCCCCGCCATGGCGAAGACACCGATTTCATCGACCGCTCCAAAGCGGTTTTTCAATGCGCGCAGGATCCGGTATTGGTGGCTGCGCTCGCCTTCGAAGCTCATCACCACATCGACCATATGTTCCAGCACGCGCGGACCTGCAATCGTGCCGTCTTTCGTCACATGGCCGACCAGCACCAGGGCAACGCCGTTTTCCTTGGCATAGCGAATCAGTTCGAAGGCACAGCCGCGCACCTGGCTGACCGTTCCCGGCGCGCCTTCGATCTGGTCCGAATGCATGGTCTGGATCGAATCGATTACCAGCAATGCAGGCGGCGCCATGCCGTTGAGAGTGGTGAGAATGTCGCGTGCCGAAGTGGCAGAGGCGAGCTTTATGGGAGCATCTGCGAGACCAAGCCGGGAGGCGCGCATACGCACCTGGCCCGCGGCTTCCTCCCCGCTGACATAGACCGCTTCCGCCCCGCTACGCGCGATCCGTGCGGCCACTTGCAGCAGCAGGGTGGATTTGCCGATGCCAGGATCCCCGCCCATCAGGATTGCGGAGCCGGGTACCAGCCCGCCCCCCAGAGCCCGATCGAATTCGTCGATCCCGGTCGCCTTGCGCTGAGGCAGTTCGTCTGCACGGTCGAGCGGCGCAAACTCCACGAGCTTTCCGCCATCGGACAGATTGTGCTTCAGGGAAAAGACGGTTGCGGGCGTATCTTCCACCAGCGTGTTCCATTCGGCGCAATCCGGGCATTGCCCCTGCCAGCGATGGGAAACGCTGCCGCAAGCCTGGCATGAATATCGGCGTTTTGTCTTGGCCATGACGACTCAGATATACAGAACATAACCGGAACGCAATTGCCATTGGCGTGTCAAAGCTTCAAACAGCGCGAATGCGTCAAAAAGAGCTGAGAATTGCCCTTATCTGTTACGGCGGTGTCAGTCTCGCCGTTTATATGCATGGTGTGACCAAGGAGCTCTGGAAGCTCACACGGGCGAGCCGCGCGGCACATCAGGGCGAGAGCTTCCCTTCGGGCAGCGAGGCTATCTACTGCGAGTTGCTGGAATTCCTGCAGACCGACAGAGACCTTGCCCTGCGCATTCTGCCCGACATTCTGACCGGGGCGAGCGCCGGAGGCATCAATGCCGTATTTCTCGCGCAGGCGATCCATTCCGGACAATCGCTAGAGCCTTTGACCGATCTGTGGCTCGAAGGAGCAGACGTCGACAGGTTGCTCGATCCCGATGCCCAATTGTGGACTCGCGCCGCCAAGTTCTGGGCACCGTCTGTAGTTGAGTTTCTGCTGACCCGCCCTGGAAACGCGGTGTCGGAAAGCGTTGCGCCGGAGACGCGGGAGCAGGTCCGCAAGAAGCTCGCCCGTTTCGTCCGCTCGAGATGGTTCGCCCCGCCTTTTTCCGGCATCGGCTTTTCCAAGATGATTGCAGACGCCTTGCAGGCGATGGCCGAAGCTCCGGGTGAAGCCCCATTGTTGCCGCCAGGTCATCCGATCGATTTGTTCGTTACGACCACCGATTTTGGCGGTTATATCGAGCTCCTGCGCCTCAACAGTCCGCCCGTGGTGCAAGAGAGCGAGCATCGCTTGCCGATCAGCTTCCGCAAACGAACGCCAGTGGAAGCGGGGGGCTCGCTGGGCCACCCCATGGAGCTGGTCTTTGCGGCGCGGTCCACAACCAGTTTCCCCGGCGCATTTCCGCCCATGAAATTGGCGGAGATCGACAAGTTGGCGCAGCAGCGAAATGTCGACTGGCCGAGCCGGCAGGTATTCATCCAACGGATCATGCCTGCCCATGTCACGCAGCAGGATGTCGACAAGGTCGCACTGATTGACGGATCGGTTCTGGTGAACGCGCCGTTCGCCGCCGCGATCGATGCGCTGAAAGGGCGCCCTGCCCAACGCGAAGTGGACCGCCGCTTCGTCTATATCGACCCGCGTCCGGACCGGATCAGGAGCGGAAGCAGAGAACAGGACAAGGAGGTCGGCTTCTTTCGGGCGATCTTCGGATCAATCTCCACCATTCCCAGAGAACAACCGATCCGCGACAATCTGGAGGCCATCGCAGAACAATCGCGCGAGGCCGAAAGGCTGCAACATATCATTGCGGCACTGCGGCCCGAGGTCGAACGCGCGGTCGACCAGATATTCGGCCGAACATTCTTCCTCGACCGGCCAACGCCCAAGCGCCTCAGAAACTGGCGGACGAAGGCACAGCAAGCGGCAGCTGAACGCGCAGGATTTGCCTTCCACTCCTACGCTCAGACGAAGTTTACGGGAATTGTCGAACGCCTTGCCCGGGTGATCTATGCCCATGCGCCCGGCCTGCTGCTGCACGATCATCTCCCCATCGTGGACAAGTTGCATGAGGAACTGAAAGCTCGCGGGCTTTCCAGCCTTGCCCATCCCTCGCGCGGCGGGGCCAGCGAAGAAGCGATCCGGTTCTTCCGTGCGCATGACGTCGAATTCCGGATTCGCCGTTTGCGGCTGCTTGCCCGGCGCCTTTCGCGCGAATGGCTAAACGATCCCGAGATTTCCGAGGAGGACCGGGACAGGGGTCGTGACACCGTCTACAGCGCATTGTCGCTCTATTTCGATCACGAAACGCCCGGTGCCTTGGACGAAGACTTCAATCCGATCGCCGAACGGGTTCTGGAGGAACCGGGGACAGTCATCGATGCGCTGGAGCGGATGAGCGACCTTGCCGCGCTCGACAACAAGGTGGAGGAAATGCTCGCTGAAGCATTCGGCGCCATGCCCAAGTCGCTGCGCCGCGGAGCATTGTTCACCTATCTGGGTTTCCCCTTCTTCGACGTCGCTACGCTGGCATTGCTGCACAATGAGGGGCTGACAGAATTCGATCCCATCAAGGTCGACCGGATTTCGCCCGACGATGCCGTTTCGATCCGTGAAGGCGGAACCATGGCAACGCTGCGCGGGATCGAGTTCTACAATTTCGGCGCCTTCTTCAGCCGGACCTACCGGGAAAACGATTATCTTTGGGGCCGACTGCATGGCGCGGAACGGATGATCGATCTTGTCTGTTCGACGCTGAGCAGGCCGATGGACCAGGAAGTCTGCGCCCGCTTTAAGAAGAGGATTTTCCTGGCGATCCTGGAGGAAGAGGAAGGGCGACTAAACGCTGACCCCGGGCTGCTATCCAGAATTCGCAAGGAAGTACTGGAAGGCTTCAAGGAAGCTTGATCCCGCCGAAGAAGCGCGAAGCTGCAGCGTCAGCGGCAGAAATACTCGGTGAGTGCCGAGGCGGCGAGTGAGACGTCCGTCCACGTTTCCTCAAACAGCCCGTCACCGCCAAAATAGGGGTCGCGCACCGCCTGCCCTTCCCGCCCGGGCACGTAATCCAGCAGCAGGGCGATATGCGCAGTCGTGTCACGTGGTGCCGCAGCCTCGATATCGGCCAGATTCTCGTGATCGAGTGCCATGATATGGCTCAAACGCGTATAGTCCGCTTGTTCGATTTGGCGCGCCCGCAGGTTGGAAATATCGACCCCGTAATGCAGGGCCGTGGCCTGCGCGCGCGGATCCGGCGGCTTGCCGACATGCCAATTGCCGGTGCCTGCTGAATCGATTGCGACCTTCAGCCCTGCGGCCTGGGATGTTTGCCTGAACGCCGCTTCGGCCAATGGAGAGCGGCAAATATTGCCCAGGCAAACGAACAGAACGGCCGGCGCTCCGTTCATTCGGTCAAATCGCTCCAGGTGTTTTTGAGCTTATCGAAGAATCCGGCACTGCTGGGGGACTCTTCACCGGTTTCGGTCTCCTGGAATTCGCGCAGGATTTCTTTCTGACGCGAAGTGAGCTTGGTCGGCGTTTCGACCCTGATCTCAACAACCATGTCACCCCGTCCGCTACCCTGCAGAACGGGCATGCCGGCTCCGCGTTTTCTGAGCTGTTTGCCTGACTGGATGCCGGCGGGAATGTCGATCTTATTGGATTGACCATCGATCCCCGGAATCTTGATCTCTCCGCCAAGCGCAGCGGTTGTGATGCTGATCGGAACGCGCGTGAACAGCGCAGTGCCTTCGCGCTGAAAGACCTTGTGGTTCTCGATATGAATGAAAATGTAGAGGTCGCCCGGCGGTGACCCCATCGGTCCGGCCTCGCCCTTGCCGGACATGCGAATTCGCGTGCCATTGTCGACGCCAGGCGGAATATTGACGTCCAGCTTCTGCAACTCGTCCACCCGGCCTTCGCCGCGGCAATGTTCGCAAGGCGTTTCGATCACTTCGCCCCGCCCGTGACAGGACGGACATGGCCTTTCGATAACGAACAGTCCCTGCTGGGCGCGGACCTTGCCGTGGCCGCCACAAGTCTTGCAGCCAGTGCGGCCCGTCCCCGGTTTGGCTCCTGTACCTACACAGGGCGTGCAGGAAACCGAAACTTCGACCTCGATCGAAGTGTCCTTGCCGTTGAACGCGTCTTCCAGCGTGATCTGCATGTCGTAGCGCAGATCGGCGCCGCGGCGTGCCTGCTGCCGTCCGCGTCCGCCAAAGGCGCTGCCGAAGATCGTTTCGAAGATGTCGCCAAGATCGCTGAAGTCGCCTTGGTTGGCACCGCCGCCGAAGCCGCCCCCGCCCATGCCCTGTTTGAAGGCATCGTGCCCGAAACGGTCATAGGCGGCGCGTTTCTGCGGATCCTTCAGGCAATCATAGGCTTCGTTGATTGCCTTGAATTTGGCTTCGCACTCGCTGTCGCCCGGATTGCGGTCCGGATGGTAGCGCATGGCGAGCCTTCGAAAGGCCGATTTGAGAGTCTTGTCGTCGGCAGTCCGTTCGACTTCCAGCAGTTCGTAATAGTCGATTTGCGTGGCCATTGGCTGTCCCTAACCTGGCCGGCACCGATGCATGGAGCACCGGTGCCGGTTTTGGTTTCCATCAGGCGATCAGCCCTTTTTCTCGTCGTCGACTTCGGAGAATTCGGCATCGACCACGTCTTCGTCGGATGCTTCTTCCGCTTGGTCGGTACCGGCATCTGCCGCTGCGGCTCCTGAAGCCTGTTCCTTCTCGTAAATCGCCTGGCCCATCTTCATGGCCAGATCGGTGAGCACCTGGCTCTTGGCGTTGATCGCATCGCCGTCCCCGCTTTCAAGCGCAGACTTGGTTTCAGCAATCGCCGTTTCGATCTGCGATTTCAGATCGGCGTCGATCTTGTCGCCATTCTCCTCAAGCTGCTTTTCGGTCGCGTGGACCAGGCTGTCGGCATTGTTCTTGGCTTCCGCCGCGGCACGCCGCGTCTTGTCCTCTTCGGCGAACTTTTCCGCGTCCTGGACCATCTGATCGATGTCGGAATCCGACAGACCGCCGGATGCCTGGATCCGGATCTGCTGTTCCTTGCCGGTACCCTTGTCCTTCGCGGAAACGTTCACGATGCCGTTGGCGTCGATATCGAACGTCACTTCCACTTGCGGGACACCGCGCGGAGCGGGCGGAATACCGACCAGATCGAACTGGCCGAGCAGCTTGTTGTCTGCGGCCATTTCGCGCTCACCCTGGAAAACGCGAATGGTCACAGCCTGCTGATTGTCTTCGGCAGTGGAATAGACCTGCGTCTTCTTGGTTGGAATCGTCGTGTTGCGGTCGATCATGCGGGTAAACACACCGCCCAGCGTTTCGATGCCGAGCGAGAGCGGCGTCACGTCGAGCAGCAGAACGTCCTTCACGTCGCCCTGCAAGACGCCGGCCTGAATGGCAGCGCCCATGGCCACGACTTCGTCCGGATTGACGCCCGTATGCGGCTTCTTGCCGAAGAATTTCTCGACCGTCTCACGTACCTTGGGCATGCGCGTCATGCCGCCGACCAGCACGATCTCGTCAACGTCGCCAGCGCTCATGCCGGCATCGGCGAGCGCTTTCTTGCACGGCTCCAGCGTGCGCTGGATCAGCTTGTCGACAAGCCGTTCGAGATCGGCACGGGTGATCGTTTCGACCAGGTGAAGCGGCGTGGTGCTGCCGCCTTCCATACGCGCCGTGATGAAGGGCTGGTTGATTTCGGTCGTCTGCGCGGAAGACAGCTCGATCTTGGCCTTTTCGGCAGCTTCCTTCAGCCGCTGCAGCGCAAGCTTGTCTGTGCGCAGATCGATGCCTTCCTTCTCCTTGAAGCGATCCGCGAGATGTTCGACCAGCACGCTGTCGAAATCCTCGCCGCCCAGGAAGGTGTCGCCATTCGTCGACTTCACTTCGAACACGCCATCGCCGATCTCCAGGATGGAGATATCGAAGGTGCCGCCGCCGAGGTCGTAGACCGCGATGACTTTACCGTCGTCCTTCTCGAGCCCGTAGGCGAGCGCGGCTGCGGTCGGTTCGTTGATGATGCGCAAGACTTCAAGGCCGGCAATCTGGCCTGCATCCTTTGTTGCCTGGCGCTGCGCGTCGTTGAAGTAAGCCGGAACGGTAATCACCGCCTGCGTTACGTCTTCGCCCAGATAGCTCTCGGCCGTTTCCTTCATCTTCTGAAGGATGAAGGCCGAGATCTGCGAGGGGCTGTAATCTTCGCCGCCTGCATTCACCCACGCGTCGCCATTCTTGCCCTTGACGATCGAATAGGGGACCAATTCGGTATCCTTCCTCGTCACCGGGTCATCGAAACGGCGCCCGATCAGGCGCTTAACGGCAAAAACCGTGTTGTCGGGATTGGTGACTGCCTGCCGCTTGGCCGGTTGGCCGATCAGGCGTTCTCCATCCTTGGTGAAAGCCACTACTGACGGCGTGGTTCGCGCACCCTCTGCGTTCTCCACCACCTTGGGCTTTCCGCCATCCATTACCGCGATACAGCTGTTTGTCGTACCTAGGTCGATACCGATTACTTTGGC